>NZ_CP046622.1:2507500-2820937 GCF_009755665.1 Variovorax paradoxus | reverse complement strand
TCTTCTTGCCGATGTCCATGACGGTGGCCAGAACATCCTTGCCCGTTTGCTTGCCGCGCACCACTTCGAGCAGCTTCATCACGTTGGCGGGGCTGAAGAAGTGCATGCCGACCACGTCCTGCGGACGCTCGGTGAACGATGCGATCTTGTCGACGTCGAGCGTGGAAGTATTCGAAGCCAGGATGGCGCCCTTCTTGGCGACGCGGTCGATCTCCTTGAACACCTTCTCCTTCACGCCGAGTTCCTCGAACACGGCTTCGATGATCAGGTCGGCGTCCTTCAGGTCGTCGTAGCTCAGCGTGGTGGTCAAAAGCGCCATGCGCTGCTCGTACTTGTCCTGCTTGAGCTTGCCCTTCTTGATCTGCGATTCGTAGTTTTTCTTGATGGTGGCAATGCCGCGGTCGAGCGCTTCCTGCTTCATCTCGAGAATCTTGACCGGGATGCCCGCGTTCAGGAAGTTCATCGAAATGCCGCCGCCCATGGTGCCGGCGCCGATCACACCGACCGACTTGATCTCGCGCTTGGGCGTGTCGTCGGCCACGTCGGGAATCTTGGAGGCCGCGCGCTCGGCCATGAACAGGTGGCGCAGCGCGAGCGACTCGGGCGTGAACATCAGCGAAGTGAAGATGCGGCGCTCTTCAGCCATGCCGGCGTCGAACTTCATCTTGGTGGCGGCCTGCACGGCCTCCACGCACTGCAGCGGCGCGGGGTAGTTCTTCGACATGCCGCCCACCATGTTCTTGGCGAACTGGAAGTAGGCATCGCCCTGCGGATGCTTGCACGGCAGGTTGCGCACCAGCGGCAATGCGTCGCCGGTCTTGCCGGCC
Organism: Variovorax paradoxus; assembly: GCF_009755665.1. Classification (NCBI taxonomy): domain Bacteria; kingdom Pseudomonadati; phylum Pseudomonadota; class Betaproteobacteria; order Burkholderiales; family Comamonadaceae; genus Variovorax; species Variovorax paradoxus. The sequence continues at coordinate 2,820,110 of NZ_CP046622.1, read as the reverse complement.
ACGCTCTTGGCAAACGCCACGGCTTCTTCGAACACCGATTCGGGCGAGGCCGCGAGCCTGTCGAACAGCTTCTGGCCCGGGAGGCTGGCGAGCAGCTCGCTCTTGACCGGCTCGCCGCTCACGATCATGTTGAGCGCGGTTTCCACGCCCAGGACGCGCGGCAGGCGCTGCGTGCCGCCGGCGCCCGGAATGAGGCCGAGCTTGACCTCAGGCAGCGCAATGCTGGTGCCGGGAGCCGCCACGCGGTAGTGGCAACCCAGCGCGAGCTCGAGGCCGCCGCCCATGCACACCGAATGAATGGCCGCGACGATGGGCTTGGGCGAAGCCTCGAGCGAAAGGATCACGCTCAGCAGATTGGGCTCTTGCAGCGCCTTGGGCGTGCCGAACTCCTTGATGTCCGCCCCGCCCGAGAACGCCTTGCCGGCGCCGGTGATGACGATGGCCTTGACGGCGTCGTCGGCGTTGGCCTTCGACAGGCCATCGGTGATGCCGATGCGGGTCGAGAAACCGAGACCGTTGACCGGCGGGTTGGTCAGTGTGATCACGGCGACATCGCCGAGCACTTTGTATTCAGCCGTCATGCTGCGTTCCTTGGTGTGTGAAGAAAAAGAAGAAAAAGCACGAGTGTTCTTTTTCGAAGGATTCTAGGCGTTTCGCGTGGCTCAACAATGGCACGCAGTCGCTGTTGGGACAAGAGGATCCGGGGCGCGGCCCGGATCCTCGGAGGGCTTCTTCAGACCTCGAGCCACTCTTTGCGAGTGGTGGCGTCCGCGCGCAGGCTGTCGGGCGTTCCGTCGAACACGATGCTGCCGTGGCCCATGACCAGCGCACGGTCGGAGATCTGCATTGCAATAGTGAGCTTCTGCTCGATCAGCAGCACCGAAATACCCTTGTCCTTGAGCGTCTTCAGGTACTGCCCCACCAGCTCGACGATCTTCGGCGCAAGGCCTTCGGTCGGCTCGTCGATGATGATGAGGTCGGGGTCGCCCATGAGCGTGCGGCACAGCGTGAGCATCTGCTGCTCGCCGCCCGAGAGCACGCCGGCCTCGGTGTGCTGCCGCTCCTTCAGGCGCGGGAACATGCCGTACATGTCGTCGAAAGACCAGCGGCTGCCCTTGCCCGAGCCCTTTTGGCCGAGCAGCAGGTTCTGGTGCACCGTGAGCTTGGGAAAGATGTCGCGGTTCTCGGGCACGTAGCCGATGCCCAGGTGCGCAACTTCGTAGGCCTTCTTGCGAAGGACGTCCTGGTCCTTCCAGCGCAGCGTGCCTTCGGCATGCACCAGGCCCATGATGGCCTTGGCGGTGGTCGAGCGGCCAGAGCCGTTGCGCCCCAGCAGCGCAACGATTTCGCCGGCGCCAACCTCGAATGAAACGCCATGCAACACATGGCTCTTGCCGTAGTAGGCGTGAATGTCGTGAAGCTTCAGCATGTGTCAGTGTCCCTGGCCCTGGCTTTGTGCATCGGCTACCGCCGAGCCAAGGTAAGCCTCTTGCACGCGCGCATTGGCGCGAACGGCAGCGGGCGTGTCGAAGGCGATGACTTCGCCGTACACCACCACCGCAATCTTGTCGGCAAGGCCGAAGACCACGCCCATGTCGTGCTCCACCGTCAGCAGCGTCTTGCCGACGGTGACGTGCTTGATGAGCGAGATGAAATGCGAGGTCTCGGTCTTGCTCATACCCGCCGTGGGCTCGTCCAGCAGAATGACGTTGGCGCCGCCGGCAATGGTTACGCCGATTTCAAGTGCGCGCTGTTCGGCGTAGGTGAGGTTTACCGCCTGCACGTCGCGCTTGCGCTGCAGCCCGATCTGCTTGATGAGTTCCTCGGTGCGCGCATTGGCATCGTCGAGGTTGGAGAGAAAGCGCAGGAAGGTGTACTTGTAGCCCAGGCTCCACAGCACGCCGCAGCGCAGGTTCTCGAACACGCTCAGCTTCGGGAAGATGTTGGTGATCTGGAAGCTGCGCGAAAGGCCCAGCCGGTTGATCTCGTAAGGCTTCTTGCCGTCGATCCGCTCGCCGTTCAGCAGCACTTCGCCGCTGGTGGGCGCAAGGCGGCCGCTGATGAGGTTGAAGAGCGTCGACTTGCCCGCTCCGTTCGGGCCGATGATGGCCACGCGCTCGCCGGCGTTCACCGCCAGGTCCACGCCGCGGATGATCTCGGTCTTGCCGAAATTCTTGCGCAGCGACTTCAGTTCCAGTGCATGCTGCGCGCTCATTACGCCGCCTCCCGACGCTTGATTTCTGCTTCGATTTCTTCCTGCGCACGCCCCCAGACTCGCACGAAGCGGCGCCGCGCCACCTCCAGCGCACCCAGGCCCACCGCCAGGATCGCCAGGGCGCCGAGCCAACTGCCCACACCCGAGGTGTCGAGCGCCACGCCGAAGAAGTTCAGCGTCGGCCCCATCGCTGCGTTCAGCTGGATGTGGTAGATCATTTCGATGAGCGCCGCGGCCCCGACGACCACCGGCACCAGCGCCACCGCAAGCGCGAGATACAGCAGCCAGAAGCGGTCGAACTTGCCGAACTTGGCAACGCGCAGGTTCATCATCACCAGGCTTGCGATGCCGCCGGGGGCGAACATCACCATGAACACGAACACCAGGCCGAAGTACAGCTGCCAGGCCTTCGACAGTTCGGACAGCAGGATCGACGCGAACACCAGCAGCACCGCACCGATGATCGGCCCGAAGAAGAACACCGCGCCGCCAAGGAAGGTAAACAGCAGGTAGCCGCCCGAGCGGATGGCGTTGAGGCTGTCGGCCGCATTCACGATCTCGAAGTTGATTGACGCGAGGCCGCCGCCGATGCCGGCGAAGAAGCCGGCGATGATGAACGCGAAGTAGCGCACGCGCTGCGTGTTGTAGCCGATGAACTCCACGCGCTCGGGGTTGTCGCGCACGGCGTTCAGCATGCGGCCGAGCGGCGTGCCGGTAAAGGCATACATCAGCCCGGTGCAAACGAAGCAGTACGCGGCGATCAGGTAGTACACCTGGATCTGCGGACCGAAGTTGAAGCCGAAGAAGGTAGGGCCGTACACGCGGTCGGTGGTGATGCCGCCCTCGCCGCCGAAGAACGTCGGGAACATCAACGCCATGGAGGCCACGAGCTCGCCGATGCCCATGGTGATCATCGCGAAGGTGGTGCCCGACTTCTTGGTGGTCACAAAGCCGAAGATCACGGCGAAGAACATGCCGGCCAGGCCGCCCACCAGCGGGATGAGCACCAGCGGAATCTGCAGGCCGCCCTTGCCGCCCATGTTCATGGCATGAATGGCAAGGAAAGACCCGAGGCCGACATAGACCGCGTGGCCGAAGCTCAGCATGCCGCCCTGCCCCAGCAAGATGTTGTAGCTCAGGCAGATGATGATGAGATAGCCCATCTGCGAGAGCATCGTGAGTGCCAGGCTGCTCTTGAACAGGAGCGGCGAGACGATCAGCACGATGGCGAAGAGCGTCCAGACCAGGTAGCGCCCGATGTTCCAGGGCTTGAAGCGGTAGTACTGCATTTTTTGCGTACTCTGCGCGTCCTGCTCGTTCTGCGCGCCCTGCTCGTTCTGGGTGGTGGATGTGGTTGCTGCGGTCATGGCGTCAGTCCTCCCGGGTTCCAAGAAGACCCTTGGGCCTGAAGATGAGGATCAGCACCAGGAACAGGTACGGCAGGATCGGCGCAACCTGCGAGATCGTGAGCTTGAGCAGTTCGTAGCCGAAGGTCTGGTCTGTCACGGCGACGCCGATGGCGCGCAGGCCCGTGGCCAGCGACTGGTCCATGGCCACCGCAAAGGTCTGGATGATGCCGATGAGAAGCGATGCAAGGAAAGCCCCCGCCAGCGACCCCATGCCGCCGACCACCACCACCACGAAGATGATCGAGCCGACCGAAGCAGCCATTGCCGGCTCGGTCACGTAGGTGTTGCCGCCCACCACGCCCGCCAGGCCCGCGAGTGCGGCGCCGCCGCCGAACACCAGCATGAACACGCGCGGCACGTTGTGGCCGAGTGCCTCGACCATGTCGGGGTGCTTGAGCGCCGCCTGAATGACCAGGCCGATGCGGGTGCGCGTGAGCAGCAGCCACACCGAGATGAGCATCAGCACTGCCACCAGCATGATGAAGGAGCGAGACTTCGGAAACTGGGTGCCGTACAGCGAGAAGAGCGGCCCCTGCAGTTGGGGCGGCAGGCCGTAGGGCACGGTGGAGCGGCCCCAGGCGAGCTGCACCACTTCGAGGATGAGGTACGAAAGGCCGAAGGTCACCAGGAGCTCGGGCACGTGGCCGAACTTGTGCACTCGGCGCAGGCTGTAGCGCTCGAACGCGGCGCCCAGGAGGCCCACCAGCAGCGGCGCAACGAACAGCGCCGGCCAGAAGCCGATGATGCCCGACAGCGTGTAGGCGATGTAGGCGCCGAGCATGTAGAAGCTGGCGTGCGCAAAGTTGAGCACGCCCATCATGCTGAAGATCAGCGTAAGGCCAGAGCTCAGCATGAACAACAGCAGCCCGTAGCTGACGCCGTTGAGCAGCGAGATGACGAAGAATTCGACGTTCATCGGTCTTTCGGATGCGTGAAAAAAGAAAGAGGCCCGAGTGTTGAAGTCGGGCCTCGACCGGTCAGGCGACCGAAGCGGTCACGAGGCGCTGCCGGGCCGCTTCATCTGGCAGGACGTGGGCGTGCTCGAGACATAGGCCTCGTAGTACTTCACCGGTGCCAGCGTGTAGCCGGTGTTTTCAGGGCTGTACGGGTTCTTGGCGTCGGCCTTCTGCCAGCGCGTGATCCACAGGCCCTGCTGCAGCTGGTGGTCGGCCTTGCGCATCTCGACGTCGCCGTTGAAGCTCTTGAACTTCATGCCTTCCATGGCGGCCGCCACCTTGACGGGCTCGGTCGACTTGGTGCGCACGAAGGCTTCGCTCAGCATGGCGTACACCGTGTAGATGTCGGTGGTGTACATGTCGTCGTTGAAGCGCTTCTTGAACTCGTTCATGAGCGGCTGCACCGGGCCCGGCGCGTTGTAGTGGCTGTAGCCCACTTGGTAGACCTTGCCGTCCGAGGCCGCGCCCATGGCGGTCGGCGTGCCGTTGGTCACGGCGTAGTAGGTGTAGAACTTGACGTTCAGGCCCGAGTCGTTGGCCGACTTGATGAGCAGCGCCAGGTCGGAGCCCCAGTTGCCGGTAATGACGGTGTCCGCGCCCGATGCCTTGATCTTGGCGATGTACGGCGCAAAGTCGCGCACCTGGGCGAGCGGGTGCAAGTCGTCGCCTACTACTTCCACGTCGGGGCGCTTTGCCTTGAGGTTGTCCTTTGCGAACTTGGAGACCTGCTGGCCGTGCGAGTAGTTCTGGTTGATCAGGTAGACCTTCTTGATGTCCGGCTGGTCCTTCATGAAGGTGGTCAGCGCTTCCATCTTCATGGAGGTGTCGGCATCCAGGCGGAAGTGCCAGTAGCTGCACTTGCTGTTGGTGAGGTCGGGGTCGACCGCCGCGTAGTTGATGTACAGCACTTCCTTGCCCGGGTTGCGGGCGTTGTGCTTTTCGAGCGCGTCGATGATGGCGAGCGCGGGGCCCGAGCCGTTGCCCTGCACCACGTAGCGGGCGCCCTGGTCCATGGCGGAGCGCAGTGCGGCGGTGGTCTCTTGCGGGCTGAGCTTGTTGTCGATGCCGATGATCTCGAACTTCACGCCGGCCGCATTCTTCTTGTTGAATTCTTCGGCCAGGAACTGGAAGGTCTTGAGCTGGTTGGTGCCGACCGCGGCCATCAGGCCCGAGAGCGGGTCGAGCCACGCGATTTTGACGGTTTCACCCTTCTGGGCCAGAGCGCCGGTGGCGCTTGCGGCAAGGATGGCTGCGGTAGCGATTTTCAGAGCGAACTTCACGATCTATATCTCCTGGTCAAACCGAATCAAAAAAGCCTTGCACGAGCGTACAAGCGTTCACTGCCCCTCCCCTCAGGGAATGCCCGGAGGGGGTGGCCGCAAAGGCCCGTTTCTATCGCACAGGCGACAGCGCATTTCTCCAATTGCTACCCACGGGTAGACGGCTTCTACCCACGAGTAGGAAATGCGTTCACAAAGACGCTCAAGGGCGCTTCATCTGGCAGGTCGTCGGCGTGCTGGCCACATACGACTCGTAGTACTTCACGGGAACATTGGTGTAGCCGGTGTTTTCGGCGTCATAGGGGAACTTGGCGCTGGCCTTCTCCCAGCGCGATATGTAGAGGCCCTGCTGCAGCTGGTGGTCGGCCTTGCGCATCTCGACCTCGCCGTTGAAGCTCTTGATCTTCATGCCCTCTAGCGCGGCCGCCACCTTGACCGGGTCGGTCGACTTGGTCTGCACGAAGGCGGCATCGAGCAGCGCGAACGTGTGATAGATCGACGATTGCGTCAGGTCGTCGCTCATCTTCTTCTTGTAGCCGGCGAGCAGCTTCTGGATTTCGCCGCCCATGTTGTAGTGGCCGTAGGCCACCGTGTAGATCTTGCCGGCCGAGGTAGCGCCCATGGCCGTGGGTGTGCCGGTGCCGAATGCGTAGTAGGTGAGGAACTTGACGTCCAGGCCCGAGTCGTTCGCCGCCTTGATGAGCAGCGACAGGTCTGAGCCCCAGTTGCCGGTAATGACGGTGTCCGCGCCCGACGCCTTAATCTTGGCGATGTAGGGCGAGAAGTCGCGCACCTGCGCAAGCGGATGCAGGTCGTCGCCCACGATCTGGATGTCTGGGCGCTTGGTCTTGAGGTTTTCCTTGGCGAATTTCGACACCTGCACGCCGTGCGCGTAGTTCTGCCCGAGGATGTAGACCTTCTTGATGTCGGTCTGGTCCTTCATCCAGGTGGTCAGCGCCTCCATCTTCATGGAGGTGTCGGCGTCCAGGCGAAAGTGCCAGTAGCTGCACTTGCTGTTGGTGAGGTCGGGGTCGACCGCCGCATAGTTCAGGTAGAGCAGTTCCTTGCCGGGATTGCGCGCGTTGTTCTTCTCGATGGCGTCGATGATTGCCAGCGCCGGCCCCGAGCCATTGCCTTGGGTGATATACCGCGCGCCCTGGTCCTGCGCGGAGCGCAGCGCGGCGGTGGTCTCCTGCGGGCTCAGCTTGTTGTCGATGGCAATGATCTCGAACTTCACGCCCGAGGCATTCTTCTTGTTGAACTCTTCAGCCAGGAACTGCGTGGTCTTGAGCTGGTTGGTGCCGACCGCGGCCATCAGCCCCGAGAGCGGGTCCAGCCAGGCGATCTTGACCGTCTCGCCCTTCTGGGCAAACGCGGCCGCGGCGCTCACCAGCATGGCACAAGCAGCTACGGACTTGATGGCAAATTGCATGAAGAGTCTCCTGGATGAATGGCGGGTATGAAGCGGGATGCCAGCGTACAAGCGCCCTTTTCTTCCCCGCACAGGGATTGCCCGGAAGGAAGGCCGCCGAAGCGGCCTTGCTATCGCGTGCGCGACAGTGCGGTGGTTCAGGGCGGTGCGTCAGGCGGTCGGCAGCTTGTAGTCCTTCAGCATTTCGCGCAGCCGGGTCTTGAGGATCTTTCCGGTGGCGCCGAGCGGAATGGCGTCGACGAACACCACGTCGTCCGGCACCTGCCACTTGGCGGTCTTGCCTTCGTAGAACTTCAGCAGCTCTTCGCGCGCGACCTCCGCGTTGGGCTTCTTGACCACCGCGATGATCGGCCGCTCGTCCCACTTGGGGTGGTACACGCCGATGCAGGCCGCCATGGCCACGGCCGGATGCGCAACGGCGATGTTCTCGATTTCGATGGAGCTGATCCACTCGCCGCCGGACTTGATCACGTCCTTGCTGCGGTCGGTGATCTGCAGGTAGCCCTCGGCGTCGATGGTGGCAACGTCGCCGGTGGGGAACCAGCCGCGGCCCTGCTCGTCGCGGATGAGCGGATCGCCGCCCTCGCCCTTGAAGTACTCCTTCACGATCCACGGTCCCTTGACCAGCAGGTCGCCAAAGGCCTTGCCGTCCCAGGGCAGTTCCTTGCCGTTGCCGTCGACGATCTTCATGTCGACACCGAAGATGGCGCGGCCCTGCTTCATGCGGATTTGCAGCTGCGCATCGGGCGGCAGCGACAGGTGCTTGTTCTTGAGCGTGCACAGCGTCCCGAGCGGGCTCATCTCGGTCATGCCCCAGGCATGCAGCACCTCGACGTTGTACTTCTCCTGAAACGCCGTGATCATCGCCGGCGGACAGGCCGAACCGCCGATGACGGTGCGGTTGAGCTTGCTGAACTTCAGGCTGTTGGCCTGCATGTGGCCGAGCATCATCTGCCACACGGTAGGCACGCCGGCCGCGAAGGTCACGCCTTCGGACTCGATGAGCTCGAACACCGACTTGCCGTCGAGTGCCGGGCCCGGGAACACCACCTTGCAGCCCACCAGCGCGGCCGAGTACGGAATACCCCAGGCGTTGACGTGGAACATGGGCACCACCGGCAGCACCGAGTCCTGCGCCGAAAGGCGCATCACATCGGGCAAGGCCGCTGCATAGGCATGCAGCATGGTCGAGCGGTGGCTGTAGAGCGCGGCCTTGGGGTTGCCAGTGGTGCCGCTCGTGTAGCACATGCTCGAGGCCGAGTTCTCGTCGAAGGTGGGCCATTCGTACTCGGTGGGTTGCGCGCCCATCCAGGCTTCGTAGCTCACGAGGTTGGGAATGCCGCTGTCGGCGGGAAGCTTGTCGGCATCACAAAGCGCAATCCATTTCCGGATGGTGGTGCACTTGGCATGCACCGCCTGCACCAGCGGCAAAAAGCTCAGGTCGAAGCACAGGATCTGGTCTTCGGCGTGGTTGGCAATCCATGCGATCTGGTCGGGGTGCAGGCGCGGGTTGATGGTGTGCAGCACGCGGCCGCTGCCGCTCACCCCGTAATACAGCTCCAGGTGGCGGTAGCCGTTCCAGGCCAGCGTGGCGATGCGGTCGCTGAACAGCAGCTGTTCGCCGTCAAGCGCATTGGCCACTTGCCGGGCACGCGATGCGATGCCGCTCCACGTGGTGCGGTGAATGTCGCCCTCCACCCGACGCGAAACGATCTCGCCATCGCCGTTGTGGCGCTCGACGAACTCGATCAGCGACGAGATCAAAAGCGGTTGGTCTTGCATCAAACCCAGCATCTACGGACTCCTAAAGGAAATGACTTCATGAAAGCTTGCAAAGCACAGATTCACGCAAGCTTCGGCCGCTTCCACAATGACACAAACCCGCACTGCTGAATGGAACGAAGCGCCTCATCAAGGTGCGTTCACCGGCATGATTCTGGCGGCCGTGGGCGTCGCGTCGAGCAGCAGCTGCGAAGGCCATGTCCCCCAGGTGACGCCGAGTTCGGGCGTGTTCGGATCGCCCCTGCGCATGAAGGCACCCACGCTCGCCATCACGGCGCCGGAAAGCGCGAGCCGGCCGGGCTGGTTGGCCTTGCCGCCCATCACGTTGCTGAGCAGCGAGCCGCTGAAGTTGCCGAAGACGAACGGCAGGTCGAACGCGTGCGCCGCGCCGTACACGTCGTTCCACGGCGGCGCCTCCTGCGCCCAGTCGAGGCGGTAGTGCCAGACGTTCGACTGGCGCGTCTTCATCGTGTCGAGCAGGTTGTCGCGGCTCGCGCCGAAAAGCCCCTGGGTGATGACATCGGTGGCCGCGTTGTAGCCCGTGCCCGGCGTGTCTACCGGAAGGTAGGACGCATCGATGATGTCGGCCACGGTGGGCGCGGACGGCGCGTCGGGGTCGAAACTGAACATCATCGAGAAGCGCTGCGCATCGGTCACGATCCAGCCCGGCTTCGGAAAACCGATGGTGCCCAGCAGCGAGGCGAAGAGCTTGCCCTCGTCGCGCGTGTTGCCCGCGAGCATGGGCACCTTGTTGTACTGGTCGGCCGCAATGGCGCCGATCGGGTCGACCGGCAGCACCGTGCCGTCGGGAATGGGTGCGACGGAACCCAGGCCGGCGGCAACCACCTTGGTCAGCAGTGCCCCGCCCTCCTGCGCCCGCATGTAGTCGGCAATTTGCGTCGGTGTACGGGTGGCGATGTAGGTCTTGGCCGCGGCGGCATCGGCCACAGTGCCATCGGCGACGAGCAGTCTCTCCAGGATCGCCTGGCCCTGCGCGAGCGAGGCTGACGCCGGAGCCAGCGTGGGGAGCGTGCCGGGCGGCAGGTTGCTCGCAAGCGAAATGCCGCCGCTCATCTCGAAGGCCTTGTGGAACAGCCCCTTGGCCATCGGCGAGGTCATGACCGCCAGCAGGTTGGTGGCGCCGGCCGACTCGCCCGAGAGCGTGACGTTGCCCGCGTCGCCGCCAAAGCTCGCGGCGTTGCCCCGGATGAAGCGCAACGCCGCCATGATGTCCAGCAGCGCAAAGTTGCCCGAATCGTCGCCCGCCGTGCCGCCTGGGCGCAGTTGCGGCACGTTGATGAACCCCAGGATTCCCAGGCGGTAGCTGGTGGTGATAACCACCGCGTTGGCGGTTTTTGCCAGCGCCGCGCCGTCATACAGCGGATCGGCTGTGTAGCCCGAGATGTTGCTGCCGCCGTGCACGAACAGCAGCACGGGCAGGTTCTTCTCTTCGGTGGCCGGGCGCCAGATGTTGACGAACAGGCAGTCCTCGCTGCCGACCGGCTTGCCCAGGTTGGTGCCGACGGTGGCGTCGAAGGTGTTGTTGGTGCCGGGGCTGAAGAGTCGGCCAATCTGCAGACATGAATTGCCGAACTGCGTGGCCTGGCGGATGCCGCTCCAGGCTTCGGGCTCCACCGGCGCGCGCCAGCGCAACGCGCCAACCGGCGGCTGGGCGAACGGAATGCCCTTCCAGAACCAGGTGCCCGTCCTGGCGCTGTCGTCCACGCCCTCGATCTTGCCGGCGGTGGTCGTGCGCACCATGGGCCCGTCGGCGGGCGGAGGCGGCGGCGCCGCGGGAGCGGTCGGGGTGAACGAGAAACCGCCGCCGGAGCCCCCGCCGCAGGCGGAAAGCGCCATGCAGGCTGTAACCGCTACCGCTTGCGCCGCGGTTCTTGCCGCGGTCTGCAGGGTTGCGCCCCGGACTTCCTTTGTCTCTGCTGTGTTCATTGTTTGTCTCCACACCGGGTTAATCGGAATGACTCCGTCGGTGTCCGCCCGCCATACTCCGCCGGGCTGGATCCGCCAGAAAATTCTAGGAACCGGCGGCGTTTCCCCCGCTATCGCAAGCGAGCCAATTCAATGACTTCAGGAGCCTCCATGCCGCATGCCCAGCGCCGCCCGCAACGCCGGCCGGGCTGCGCAGCGCAGCCGGAACTTCGAACCAGCTCTGCCGCGTGGCTCGAAGGCGTGCTCTCGATGTTTGCGGCCGAGGGCCTGGACGTGCCCTCGCTGCTGCGCGAAGCCGGCTTCGACCCCGATTCGCTGCACCGGCAGAACGCTCGCATCCCGGTTGACGAAGTCTCCGTGCTGTGGCAACTGGCCGTGGCGCGTGCCGGCAAACCGACGCTGGGGTTGCACCGCGACCTTGCCGCAACGCACAGCAAGCTCGGCACGGTGGGCCACGCCATGTCGTGCAGCGCCGACTTGAGCGAGGCGCTCAACCGGCTCACGCGCTACATGGCCGTGATCTCCGACGCAACCGCCTTCGCGATGCAGCCCGACGCACGCGGCTCGTGGATGGTGATGGAGCACACCGGCGGCAGCCTGCCGATTCCGCGCCAGCGCGTCGAGTACGCCCTGCTCACCGTTTTCATGCAGTGCCAGTGGCTCACCCGGCGCGAGCTGCAGCCGCTGGCCCTCGAGTTCGTCTACCCGCCCCCAGCCGACGACCGCCTGCACCGCGAGGCCTTCGGCTGCCCGATCCGCTACAACGCGCCGGCCAACCGCCTGCTGCTGTCAACGGCTGACTTGTCCATGCCGCTGCCCACCTACCACCCCACCCTGGGCGAGATGCAGGAGCACCTGCTGGACGAGCAGCTGAACCTCCTGGGCCAGACCACCACCAGCACCCTGGTGTGCGCCGAAATCGCGCGCCGCCTGCCCCATGGCGAGCCGCGCCGGCAGGACGTGGCCGCGGGCCTTGGACTGGCGGAGCGCACGCTGCAGCGGCGGCTGCAGGAAGAGTCTGTGTCTTTCCAGTCGCTGCTCGACCGCACCCGCCGCGAGCTGGCGCAGCAGTACCTGGCCGAAGACCGCCACACACTCACCGACGTGGCCGACATGCTCGGTTTTGTCGACAGCAGCAACTTCTTTCGCGCCTGCAAACGCTGGTTCGGGCTGCCGCCCGCCCAGTACCGGGCGCGCATCTGGGACACGCCGGCACTTGCCCATTGAGGAGGCCTGAGCGGAACTCGCATTTGCCGATGGCCCGCGCCGCAAGGGGTCTCATGCTCTGCCGGACAATTCGGGCATGAGCTTGCTTGCTGAAGACACCGCTGCCGCCGACCTGGGCGTGCGCTGGAAACCCGGGTTCCAGGCACTGGGCCCTGCCTTTCTTACCGAACTGCGGCCGACGCCGCTGCCCGATCCCTATTGGGTAGGCCACAGCGACGCGGTGGCCGGCTTGCTGGGTTTGCCTGCCGATTGGCGGCAATCGGACAGCACGCTGGCGGCCCTGACCGGCAGCGTGCCCGTCGCCGGCACCCAGCCCTTCGCCACGGTGTACAGCGGCCACCAGTTCGGCGTGTGGGCCGGGCAGCTTGGCGATGGCCGCGCGATCATGCTCGGCGAAACCGAGGGCGGCCTCGAGGTGCAGCTCAAGGGCGCGGGCCGCACGCCCTACTCGCGCGGCGGCGATGGCCGCGCCGTGCTGCGCTCCAGCATCCGCGAATTCCTTTGCAGCGAGGCCATGCACAGCCTTGGCATTCCGACCACGCGGGCCTTGTGCGTCACGGGCTCCGACGCGCGCGTCTACCGCGAGGAACCGGAAACCGCGGCCGTGGTGACCCGCGTGGCGCCCAGCTTCATCCGCTTCGGCCATTTCGAGCACTTTGCCGCCAACCAGCGCGATGCTGAACTGCGCGCGCTGGCCGACTACGTCATCGACCGCTACTACCCGGCCTGCCGCACGACCGACCGCTTCGGCGGCAACGCCTACGCGGCTTTCCTGGAAGCCGTGAGCGAGCGCACCGCCGCCCTGCTGGCGCAGTGGCAGGCCGTCGGCTTTTGCCATGGCGTGATGAACACTGACAACATGAGCATCCTCGGGCTCACCATCGACTACGGCCCGTTCCAGTTTCTGGACGGCTTCGATCCGCGCCACATCTGCAATCACAGCGACACCGGCGGGCGCTATGCCTTCAACCAGCAGCCGAACGTGGCCTACTGGAACCTGTTTTGCCTGGCGCAGGCGCTGCTGCCGCTGATCGTCGACCAGGAAGTGGCCGTGGCCGCACTGGAGTCTTACAAGACGGTGTTCCCGCGCGAGTTCGAAGGCCGCATGCGTGCCAAGCTCGGGCTCACCGATTCGGCCGAAGGCGACCGCCCGCTCATCGAGGGCGTGCTGAAGCTCTTGGCCGCCGAAAAGGTCGACTACACCATCTTCTGGCGTCGCCTTTCGCAGTACATGGCTGAAGGCAACGCCGAACCCGTGCGCGATCTCTTCCTGGACCGCGTCGGCTTCGATACCTGGTTGCTATCTTTTTCGGAGCGACATGCAAAGGCGCCATCGACGGGCCAACGCTCGGAAGCTGCCGATTTGATGCTCAAATCCAACCCCAAATTCGTGCTGCGGAACCACCTGGGCCAACAAGCCATCGAAGCTGCTGCGCAGAAGGACTTCTCGGGTGTGGCAACCTTGCTGAACCTGCTCGAAACCCCATTTGAAGAACATCCCGGTGCCGACGCTTACGCCGGCTTCCCGCCCGACTGGGCCTCCACGATCGAAATCAGCTGCTCATCATGACCGCACCCATCCAGAAAACCGATGCCGAATGGAAAGCCCTGCTCGCTGAAAAAGGCGCCGAGCCCGCGGCCTTCGAAGTGACGCGCCACGCGGCCACCGAGCGCCCCTTCACCGGCAAGTACGAGGCGCACTGGGAAGACGGCACTTATCACTGCATCTGCTGCGGCGCGAAGCTGTTCGAGGCATCAACCAAGTTCGACGCAGGTTGCGGCTGGCCCAGTTTCTCGGAAGAAGCCGTGCCGGGCGCCATCAAGAACATCGTCGACCGTTCGCACGGCATGGTGCGCACCGAAAACGTCTGCGCGAACTGCGGCGCCCACCTGGGCCACGTGTTCCCCGACGGTCCTACCGAAACCGGCTTGCGCTACTGCATGAACTCGGCTTCGCTCGATTTCCAGAAGAAGTAACCAAACCACCACAGGCTCCCGCCCAGCGCATGAAACTGCTCCTCGACTTCTTTCCGATCCTGCTGTTCTTCGGCGCCTACAAGCTGGGCGACATCTACACCGCAACGGCCGTGCTGATGGGCGCCACCGTGGTGCAGATGGGCATCATCTACGCCACCGAACGCAAGCTGCAGGCCATGCAGAAGGCCACGCTGGTGCTGATCCTGCTGTTCGGCACGCTCACGCTGGTGCTGCACGACGACCGCTTCATCAAGTGGAAGCCCACGGTGCTCTACGGCGCAATGGCGGTTGCCCTGGCCGTGGCGCTCTGGGCGCTGAAGAAGAACTTCCTGAAAATGCTGCTGGGCTCGCAATTGCAGCTGCCCGACCGCATCTGGAGCCGCCTGAATGTGGCGTGGATCGGCTACTGCCTTTTCATGGCACTCATCAATGCCTACGTGGCGGCGTACTTCACCACCGAGGCCTGGGTCAACTTCAAGCTCTGGGGCTATGTGTTCCCGATCGTCTTCCTGGTGGCGCAGGGCCTGTACATCTCGCCGCACCTCAAGAGCGACGAGCCCACCGCATGAGCACCGCCGCAACCCACCCGCTGCCGACGGCAGATGCCCTCGAGGCGGTGCTGCGCCAGAAGCTGCAGCCCACCGTGCTCGAGGTGATCGACGAGAGCAGCGCCCACGCCGGCCATGCGGGCGCCAACGCAGAGGGCTACGGCACCCATTTCCGGGTTCGCATTGCTTCCCCACTGTTCGAAGGGAAGCCCCGCGTGGCGCGCCATCGCCTTGTGTATGATGCCCTCCAAGTTTTTATCGCGCAGGGTCTGCACGCCATCGCCATCGAGGTGCTCTGAGTCGTCCGATCGATCAACGGGTCGATCAAATGCCACGCGGCTTTCGCCGCGGCGGCTCCGCCCTCCTCATTTCCCTTTTCTTTCTTTCGTCTTTCCCGCTTTTTCCACGCGCTTTTTTCTACACGCGCATTTCCCATCCAGCCTGATATTCATTCCATGAAAAAACAAATCTTGACGGCCGTTGCGGCCGCAGCGCTGCTCGGTGCGATTCCCCTGGCGGCAGTGGCGCAGAACGCAGCCATCGTCAACGGCAAGCCCGTGCCCAAGGCGCGCATGGACGTGCTGGCGCAGCAATTGGCGGCAGCCGGCCGGCCCGTCACGCCGGAAATGCAGGGCCAGCTGCGCGAAGAAATCGTCGCGCGCGAAGTGTTCATGCAGGAAGCGCAGAAGCAGGGTCTGGATGCGACCGACGACTACCGGAACCAGCTCGAGCTCGCACGCCAGGCCATCCTGATCCGCGCGCTGTTCGAAAACTACCGCAAGACCAACGCCGTGTCGGAAGCCGACATCAAGGCCGAGTACGACAAGTTCGTCGCGGCCAACGGCGGCAAGGAATTCAAGGCTCGCCACATCCTGGTCGAGACCGAAGATCAGGCCAAGAAGATCATGGCCGACCTGAAGAAGGGCGCCAAGTTCGAAGACATCGCCAAGAAGCAGAGCAAGGACCCGGGTTCGGGCGCCAACGGCGGCGACCTCGACTGGGCCAACCCGTCCAGCTTCGTGCCCGAGTTCTCCGAAGCGATGATCAAGCTCAAGAAGGGCGAAACCACCGCAACGCCCGTCAAGACGCAGTTCGGCTATCACATCATCCGCGTGGACGACATCCGTCAGGCACAGCTGCCGAAGATGGAAGAAGTGCAGCCGCAGATCACGCAGCAGCTGCAGCAACAACGCCTGCAGAAGTACCAGGAAGAGCTGCGCGCGAAGGCCAAGATCGAGTAAAGGCCGAGCAGCGTTGGCTGCTCTTGCCTTCCAAAAAAAAGCGGCCTTCAGGCCGCTTTTTGTTTGGGGCGCTTTTCCTCAACCGACCCAACGGCGCGCGTTGCGCCAGATCTGCATCCAGGGGCTGAGCTCGCTCCGGTCGCCCGGCGTCCAGCTCATCTGGATGTTGCGGAACACGCGTTCCGGATGCGGCATCACGGCGGTAAAGCGGCCGTCTGGCGTGGTCACCGAGGTCAGGCCACCGGCGCTGCCGTTCGGGTTGAACGGGTACTGCTCGGTAGGCTTGCCGTGGTTGTCCACGAAGCGCATGGCCGCAATGGCCTTGGCGGCATCGCCGCGGTGCTTGAAGTTGGCATAGCCCTCACCGTGCGCCACCGCGATCGGCAGGCGGCTGCCAGCCATGCCCGCAAAGAAGATGCTGGGAGACTCGAGCACCTCGACCATCGACAGGCGGGCTTCGAAGCGTTCGCTCTGGTTGGTGGTGAAGCGCGGCCAGGCTTCGGCGCCGGGAATGATGTCGGCCAGCTCGGCGAACATCTGGCAGCCGTTGCACACGCCCAGGCCGAACGTGTCTTCGCGGCCGAAGAAGGACTTGAACTGTTCGGCGAGCTTCGGATTGAAGGTGATGCTGCGCGCCCAGCCGATGCCGGCTCCCAGCGTGTCGCCGTAGCTGAAGCCGCCGCACGCGACCACGCCCTTGAAATTGGCGAGATCCGCCCTTCCCGTCTGCAGGTCGGTCATGTGGACGTCGTAGGCCTCGAAACCCGCCTCGGTGAAGGCATAGGCCATTTCGACGTGCGAGTTGACGCCCTGCTCGCGAAGGATGGCGACTCTGGGCCGGCTCTGAAGGATGGCGGGGGCGTTGAGGCTGCTGCCCTCTCCCAGGGGGAGAGGGAGGAAGATGTGCATGCCGGGGTCCGAAGGATCGCCGGCTGCGGCGTGCTCGGCATCGGCGCAGGCGGGGTTGTCGCGCTCGCGGGCGATCTTCCAGCTGACGGAGTCCCACACCTGATGCAGGTCGTGCAGGCTGGCGCTGAACACCGACTTGGCATCGCGCCACACTTCGACCTTGCCCTTGCCGGCGTCCATGGTCGAGCTGGCCGGACGCGTCTTGCCGACGAAGTGGCTGTGCGCGCTGAGGCCGTGGGTGCGCAGCACCTGCATCACGTCGTTCCGCTCGGCCGTGCGCACCTGCAGCAGCATGCCGAGTTCTTCGTTGAACAGCGCCTTGAGCGTGAGCTCTTCGCGCCGCGCGCTCACTTGCTGCGCCCAGTTCTTGGCGTCGCCGGTTTCCATGCGGCTGTCGGAAATGCCGTCGCCTTCGGTCACCAGCATGTCGACATTGAGCGCCACGCCCACATGGCCTGCAAAGGCCATTTCGCAGGCGGTGGCGAACAGGCCGCCGTCGCTGCGGTCGTGCATCGCCAGGATCTTGCCGTCGGCGCGCAGTGCGTTCACGGCATTCACCAGCGCCACGAGCTGGGCCGGATCGTCGAGATCGGGCACCGTGTCGCCGCTCTGGCCGAGCGTTTGCGCCAGGATGCTGCCGGCCATGCGGTGCTTACCCTGGCCCAGGTCGACGAGCACGAGCGTGGTGTCGGCCTCTTGCGCATCGAGCTGCGGCGTGAGCGTGCCGCGCACGTCGGCGAGCGTTGCGAAGGCGGTCACGATCAGGCTCACGGGCGACGTGACCTTCTTGGCTGCGCCGTCGTCTTTCCATTGCGTGCGCATCGACAGCGAATCCTTGCCGACGGGAATGGACACACCCAGCGCCGGGCACAGCTCCAGGCCCACGGCCTTGACCGTTTCGTACAGCGCGGCGTCTTCGCCGGGCTCGCCGCACGCAGCCATCCAGTTGGCCGAGAGCTTGACGCGCGAAAGCTCGATGGGCGCGGCCAGCAGGTTGGTAATGGCTTCTGCCACCGCCATGCGGCCCGAGGCCGGCGCGTCGAGTGCGGCCAGCGGCGTGCGTTCGCCCATGCTCATGGCTTCGCCCGCAAACCCCTTGTAGTCCGCCAGCGTGACGGCGCAATCGGCCACCGGCACCTGCCATGGGCCGACCATCTGGTCGCGGTGGCTCAGGCCGCCCACGGTGCGGTCGCCGATGGTGATCAGGAAGCGCTTGGAGGCAACGGTCGGGTGCGAGAGCACGTCGATGGCCGCCTTCTGCAGGTCGACGCCGGTGAGGTCAAGCGGCTTGAAGCTGCGCGCGACGGTCTTCACGTCGCGATGCATCTTGGGCGGCTTGCCGAGCAGCACGTCCATCGGCATGTCGACGGGCTGCACTGCGGCGCCTTGGTCGGCCACCAGCAGCTGGCGTTCTTCGGTCGCGACGCCCACCACCGAGAACGGGCACCGCTCGCGCTCGCAGAAAGCCTTGAACTGCTCGAGCGATTCCGGCGCGATGGCCAGTACATAACGCTCCTGGCTTTCGTTGCACCAGATTTCCTTGGGCGCCATGCCCGATTCTTCGAGCGGCACCGCGCGCAGGTCGAAGCGCGCGCCGCGGCCAGCGTCGTTGGTCAGCTCAGGAAAGGCGTTGCTCAGGCCGCCCGCGCCCACGTCGTGGATCGCAAGGATCGGGTTGGCTGCGCCCTGCTGCCAGCAATGGTTGATGACCTCTTGCGCACGGCGTTCGATTTCGGGGTTGCCGCGCTGCACCGAGTCGAAGTCGAGCTCGGCGGCGTTGGCGCCGGTGGCCATCGAACTCGCGGCGCTGCCGCCCATGCCGATGCGCATGCCGGGGCCGCCAAGCTGGATGAGCAGCGAACCCGCCGGGAACTGAATCTTCTTGGTTTGCGTTGCGTCGATGCTGCCAAGGCCGCCCGCGATCATGATGGGCTTGTGATAGCCGCGCTGTACCGTGTCGATGTCGCTCGCCACCGTTTGCTCGTATTCGCGAAAGTAGCCCAGCAGGTTGGGCCGGCCGAATTCGTTGTTGAACGCGGCGCCGCCCAGCGGGCCTTCGGTCATGATCTGCAGCGGGCTGGCAATGTGCTCTGGCTTGCCGTAGTGGCCTTCTTCCGGCCAGAGCTTCGATACGGTGAAGCCGGTCAGGCCGGCCTTGGGCTTGGAGCCGCGGCCGGTAGCACCTTCGTCGCGGATTTCGCCGCCAGCACCGGTAGAGGCGCCGGGGAATGGCGAGATGGCGGTCGGATGGTTGTGCGTCTCAACCTTCATCAGCACGTGGCTCAGTGCGCTATCTTTTTGATAGCCCTGCGAACCGGAAGCGGGGATGAAGCGCTCGACGGTCGTGCCCTCCATCACCGAAGCGTTGTCCGCATAGGCAATCACCGTGTGCTGCGGGTTCTGCTTTTCGGTGTGGCGAATCATCGAGAACAGGCTTTGGGGCTGCGCCTTGCCGTCGATGGTGAACTGGGCATTGAAGATCTTGTGGCGGCAGTGCTCGCTGTTGGCCTGCGCGAACATCATCAGCTCGACGTCGCTCGGGTTGCGCCCGAGCCGCGTGAAGGCATCGACCAGGTAGTCGATTTCGTCCTCGGCCAGCGCCAGGCCAAAACCCGTATTGGCCGCCACCAGCGCGGCACGGCCGCCGCCCTGCACGTCGACCAGCGCCATCGGCTGGGCCGGCAGTTCGCTGAACAGGCTTGCGGCCTGCTCGACGGTGGCAAGCACCGACTCGGTCATGCGGTCATGCAGCGGGCCTGCCACGGCGGCGAGCGTGTCGCCTTCCAGCACGGGCGCCTTGCCGATCAGCGGGGCCTTGAGCTTCAGGTGGTACTGGGTGACGCGCTCGACCCGGCGCAGCGCAAGGCCGCAGTTGTGGGCGATGTCGGTGGCCTTGGAGGCCCAGGGCGACACGGTGCCCAGGCGGGGCGTGACGACCACCGACGTGGCGGCCTTGGCCGGTGCCTCGAAGGGCTCGCCGTAAGTCAGCAGCGCGGCAAAGCGGTCGTGCTCGGCATCACTCAGCGCCGCGTCGGTGACCACCAGGTGCACGAAGCGGGCCGAAATGCCCTCGATGCGCGGCTCGATGGCCTGCAGCTTGGGCAGCAGCTGCCGCGCGCGGAAATCGCTGAGTGCGCTGCCGCCCTCGAACATGGTTACGACAGGAAGGGCTTGGGATGCGGGCTGCGTCACGGTCGATGGGGCCTTGGGGCCGCGTTGGGAATCAAAGAATCGAGGCGGAAGACCGCTGACTGGGGTCATCCGCGTTAACCCGGAATTTTAGCTTGCTGAATGGGATAATTCCGGGATGAGCATTACCTACAAAGACGCAGCGGGCATCGCAGCCATGCGCGTCGCCTGCCGCCTGGCCTCCGAGGTGCTGGACTACCTCACGCCGTTCATCAAGCCGGGCATCACCACGAACGAAATCGACCGGCTCGCCGCCGAATACATGGTCAAGCAGGGCACCACCTCGGCCACGGTGGGCTACATGGGCGCCAGCAGCGTGCCCTTTCCGAAGTCTCTCTGCACCTCGGTCAACCACGTGGTTTGCCACGGCATTCCGAATGACAAGCCCTTGAAGAAGGGCGACATCATGAACGTCGACGTCACGGTGGTGAAGGACGGCTGGTTCGGCGACAACAGCCGCATGTACATCATCGGCGACGCTTCCATCGCGGCCAAGCGGCTGTGCAGCATCACCTTCGAAGCCATGTGGCATGGCATTCTGCAGGTGCGCCCGGGCGCCCACCTGGGCGACATCGGCCATGCGATCCAGAAGTTTGCCGAAGGCCACGGTTTTTCCGTCGTGCGCGAGTTCTGCGGCCACGGCGTGGGCCAGCGATTCCACGAAGAACCGCAGGTGCTGCACTACGGCCGCCCCGGCACGCTCGAAGAACTCAAGCCCGGCATGATCTTCACCATCGAACCGATGATCAATGCCGGCAAGCGCGACGTGAAGGAAGACTTCAAGGGCGGCCAATACGACGGCTGGACCATCGTCACGCGCGACCATTCGCTCTCGGCGCAATGGGAGCACACGGTGCTGGTCACCGAAACGGGCTACGAGGTGCTCACGCTGTCCGAAGGCAGCCCGCCCCTGCCCTCCTTCGTCACTTCCACGAAAACGTGAGCCGCGCGAGCGGCGCACGGCCCCGGACAAAGCCGTGATCGAACCAGCCAAGATCGACGTGGCAACGCTGCGCGAAGCCTATCGCGCAAAGAAACTCGCGCTCTTCGAAACCTTGCGTTTCGCGCGCGCACCCACGCGCAGCGTGCATACGGTGCTGAGGCAGCTGTCGGCGCTGGCCGACCAGACCTTGTGCGCGCTTTGGCGCGAGGCCGACTTTGGCGATTCGCTTGCGCTGGCGGCCGTGGGCGGCTTTGGCCGCGGCGAGCTGTTTCCGTATTCCGACGTCGACGTGCTGTTGCTGCTGCCACCCGAAGGCCACGCGAGCGGCATCGATCCGGCGCGCATCGAGGCCTTCATCGGGCATTGCTGGGACGCGGGGCTGGAGATCGGCTCAAGCGTGCGCACGGTCGAGGAATGCCTGGCCGAGGCAGAAAAAGACGTCACCGTGCAGACCTCGCTGCTCGAGGCACGGCTGATCGCGGGCAACAAGAAGCTCTTTGTCGGCTTTCGCCGCCGCTTCACCCGCGCCATCGATCCGCAGGCCTTCTTCGTGGCCAAGTCGCAAGAAATGCGGCACCGCCACCAGAAGTTCGACAACACGCCGTACGCGCTCGAACCCAACTGCAAGGAATCGCCGGGCGGCCTGCGCGATCTGCAAACCATTCTCTGGATGACCAAGGCCGCCGGCTACGGCAGCCGCTGGGACGACCTGGCAAAGAACGGGCTTGCAACGCCGTTCGAGGCGCAGCAGATCAAGCGCAACGAGGCGCTGCTCTCGCTGATTCGCGCGCGGCTGCACGTGATTGCCAACCGCCGCGAAGACCGGCTGGTGTTCGACCTGCAAACCGCCGTGGCCGCGAGCTTTGGCTACGAGAGTGAATCGCAGCGCAAGTCGAGCGAAGCGCTGATGCGGCGCTACTACTGGGCGGCCAAGGCGGTCACTCAGCTCAACCAGATTTTGCTGCTCAACATTTCGGAGCGGCTGCAGCCCAGCGACGAACAGCACACGTCGATCAACGAGCGCTTCTACGAACGCGCCGGCCTGATCGAGATTGCAAGCGAGGACCTGTACGAGCGCGAACCGCGCGCCATTCTCGAGACCTTCCTGCTCTACCAGAAGACCATCGGCGTGAAGGGCCTGTCGGCGCGCACGCTGCGCGCGCTCTACAACGCGCGGCATGTCATGGACAGCAAGTTCCGGAACGACCCGGCCAATCACGAGACGTTCATGCGCATCCTGCTGCAGCCGTACGGCATCACGCATGCGTTCAGGCTGATGAACCAGACCTCGGTGCTGGGGCGCTACCTGCGGGTGTTCCGCAGCATCGTGGGGCAGATGCAGCACGACCTGTTCCACGTGTACACGGTGGACCAGCACATCTTGATGGTGCTGCGCAACGTGCGGCGCTTCTTCATTGCCGAGCACGCGCACGAATACCCGTTCTGCTCGCAGCTTGCGGCCGGCTGGGACAAGCCGTGGATTCTTTACGTGGCCGCGCTGTTCCACGACATTGCCAAGGGCCGCGGCGGCGACCATTCCACGCTCGGCGCGCGCGACGTGCAGCGCTTCTGCAAGCAGCACGGCATTGCGCGCGAAGACGCCAAGCTCATCGAATTCCTGGTGGCCGAACACCTGGTGATGAGCCAGGTCGCGCAAAAGCAGGACCTGAGCGACCCGGAAGTGATCGGCGCCTTTGCCAAGCGCGTGGGCAACGAGCGCTATCTCACAGCCCTTTATCTGCTCACCATTGCCGATATTCGCGGCACGTCGCCGCGCGTGTGGAATGCATGGAAGGGCAAACTGCTCGAAGACCTTTACCGCTACACCCTGCGCGCGCTGGGCGGCCGCATGCCCGACCCGGACGCAGAAGTGGAGTCGCGCAAGCGCGAGGCGCTGGTGCAGCTTGCGTTGCATGCACAGCGCTTCGAAGCGCACAAGGCGCTGTGGGACACGCTCGACGTCGGCTACTTCATGCGCCACGAGGCCAGCGAAATCGCCTGGCATGCCAAGCAGCTTTCGCGCTTCGTGCCGCCGCCCAACGTGCCGGTCGATCCCAAGGCGCCGCCCATCGTGCGCGCGCGCCTTTCGCCAGTGGGCGAAGGGCTGCAGGTGGTGGTGTACACGCCCGACCAGCCTGACCTGTTCGCGCGCATCTGCGGCTATTTCGACCAGTCGTCGTTCAGCATTCTTGACGCGAAAGTACACACCACCAGCAACGGCTACGGCCTCGATACCTTCCAGGTTGTAACTACTTTCCTGCCCGACCATTACCGCGACCTCATCAGCATGGTCGAGCTGGGCCTTGCCCAAACGCTCACCGAGGCCGGTCCCCTGCCCTCGCCCAGCGTGGGCAGGGTGTCGCGCCGGGTGCGCAGCTTCCCCATCAAGCCGCGCATCAGCCTGCTGCCCGACGACAAGGCGCAGCGCTGGCTGCTCAACATCTCTGCCAGCGACCGCGCGGGGCTGCTGTATTCGGTGGCGCGGGTGCTTGCACGGCATCACCTCAATCTGCAACTCGCCAAGGTCACCACGCTCGGCGAGCGCGTGGAAGACACGTTCCTCATCAGCGGCCCCGAGCTGCAGGGACAGAAGACGCAACTGGCCATCGAGACGGAGCTGATGGAGGCCCTGGCCTCCTGAGGCGCTTTCCGCTTGTTTCGTTCGCAGGCGCATCCTGCGGCATGATGTTGCCGACTTGATTCAACTCGAACGGCAACACTCGACATGAGCCAAAAGACCAACCCTCTCGCGGGCCAGCCCGCACCGCTGGACCTGCTCGTCAACATCCCGCGCCTCATCTCGGCCTACTACACGGGCCGGCCCGATCCTTCCGTGCCAGCCCAGCGCGTCGC
This sequence comes from Variovorax paradoxus, assembly GCF_009755665.1. Classification (NCBI taxonomy): domain Bacteria; kingdom Pseudomonadati; phylum Pseudomonadota; class Betaproteobacteria; order Burkholderiales; family Comamonadaceae; genus Variovorax; species Variovorax paradoxus. The sequence continues at coordinate 2,796,202 of NZ_CP046622.1, read as the reverse complement.
CTTTGGAACGTCGGGGCACCGCGGCTCTTCCTTCGACGACGCTTTCAACGAGTGGCATGTGCTGGCCATCAGCCAGGCGATTGCCGACTACCGCAAGCAAAAAGGCATCGACGGCCCGCTGTTCCTGGGCATCGACACGCATGCGCTCTCCACGCCCGCATTCAACAGCGCGGTAGAAGTGCTGGCGGCCAACGGCGTGGAGCTGATGCTGTCGAAGGACGACGAATACACGCCGACGCCCGCCGTCTCGCATGCCATCCTCGTCTACAACCGCGGCCGCACGACGGGGCTTGCCGACGGCATCGTGATCACGCCTTCGCACAACCCGCCCGAAAGCGGCGGCTTCAAATACAACCCGCCCAACGGCGGCCCGGCGGGCACCGACATCACCTCAGCCGTCGAGGCCGCGGCCAATGGCTATCTTGCCGCCGGTCTCCAGGGCGTGAAGCGACTGCCGCTTGCACAGGCGCTGCGCGCCTCGACCACGCACCGCCACGACTACCTGAACACCTATGTGGAAGACCTGGCGCAGGTGCTCGACATGGACGCGATTCGCGGCGTGCCGATCGACCTGGGCGTCGATCCGCTGGGCGGCGCCGGCGTGCGCTACTGGCCCGCCATTGCCGCGCGCTACAAGCTTGACCGGCTCAACGTGCTGAGCCAGGAGGTCGATCCGACCTTCCGCTTCATGTCGCTCGACTGGGACGGCCGCATCCGCATGGACCCCTCGTCGCCCGATGCGATGCACCAGCTCATCGGCCTCAAGGACCGCTTCGGCATTGCCTTTGCGTGCGATACCGACCACGACCGGCACGGCGTCGTCACGCGCAGCGCGGGGCTGCTGCCGCCGAACAACTACCTGGCCGTGATGGTCGACTACCTCTTCACGCACCGCCCGCAATGGGCCCCGCATGCAGCCGTTGGCAAGACGGTGGTCAGTAGCCAGATGATCGACCGCGTGGCCGCCAACCTGGGGCGCAAGCTGTACGAGGTGCCGGTGGGCTTCAAGTGGTTCGTCGACGGGCTGGTGGATTCGTCCTTGGGCTTCGGCGGCGAAGAAAGCGCGGGCGCAACCTTCCTGCGGCGCGACGGCTCTGTATGGACCACCGACAAGGACGGGATCGTCCCGGCTCTGCTGTCGGCGGAGATTGCCGCCCGCACGGGGCGCGACCCCGGCGAGCGCTTTGCCGAACTGGCAGAGACGCTGGGCAAGCCCGTGTCCAACCGCGTGGATGCGGCGGCCACTGTCGAGCAGAAGAAGAAGCTTTCGAACCTGTCGCCGCAGCAGGTGCTGTCGACCGAACTCGCGGGCGAAAAAATCCAGAACGTGTTGAGCCATGCGCCCGGCAACGGAGCGGCCATCGGCGGCGTGAAGGTGGTCACGGAAAACGGCTGGTTCGCCGCTCGGCCCTCGGGCACCGAGAACATCTACAAGATCTACGGCGAGAGCTTTCTCGGTGCCGAGCACCTCGGGCGCATCCTCGAGGAAGCGCAGCAGCTGGTGGACAAGGCGCTGTCGGCGGGCTGATGAAACCGGGGCACCGCCGGTTCAGCGCGTGCCCTCTCCCAGCCGCCGCTCCAGCCACACGCTGTAGCGCGAGAGGCCGAAGCACAGCACCCAGTACACCGCCGCAATGAAGAGGTACCCCTCGAGGTAGAACGGCCGCCAGGTCGGATCGCCGCCGAGGGCCAAGCCCAATGCGCCGGTCAGCTCGAACAGCCCCACCACGGTGACCAGAGACGTGTCTTTCAGCGTGCCGACCACGCTGTTGGTCAGCGCGGGCACCACGAGCCGCAGCGCTTGCGGCAGCACGATGTCGCGCTGCACCGGCCAGCGCCCGAAGCCGAGCGCCATCGCGACTTCGGTCTGCCCGCGCGGCACGGCCTGCAGGCCGCCGCGGATGATCTCGGCCAGGTAGGCTGCCACGAAGAGCGTCAGGCCCGCCAGCACGCGCACCAGCACATCGGGCTGCCAGCCCGCGGGCCACAGCAACGGCAGCAGGAAAGAGGCCATGAACAGCACCGAAATGAGCGGCACGCCGCGAACCAGCTCGATGTAGCTCGCGCTCAGGGTGCGAACTACGGGCCAGCCCGAACGGCGGCCCAATGCAAGCAGCAGTGCCAGCGGAAAGGCCAGCGCCAGGCCAACCACCGCAAGGCCGATGGTGAGCGGCAAGCCGCCCCAGCGGCTGGTCGGCACATGGACCAGGCCGGCCACGCCACCGAGCATCAGCAGCACAAAGAGCAGCAGTGCCACGATCCAGAGCGGCACCAGCCACCAGCGCCAGCTGCGCGGCCAGGCGCTGAGCACCGTGACGGCCGACAACACGACCACCGCGATCGCCGGTCGCCATTGCTCTTCATACGGAAATCGGCCGAACAGCATTGGGCGCCACTTTTCAGCCACCACACCCCAGCAAGCGCCGTGCTGCATCGCGCGGCAGGCTTCGGCGTCGGGCCGGAACACTGCATTCAGCACGCCCCATTCGAGAGCATGAAAGCCGCCCCATGCAAGCAGTGCGAGCAGCAGCACCGTGGCCAATGCCCGCAGCGGCGAACCCCAGAGCTCGCTGCGCCACGCGATGGGGCCTTGGGCGGCATTTTTCATTGCCAGCCCCTGAGCGCAACGCGTGCGTTGTAGCGGTTCATGCCGAACGAGATCAGCAGCGACAGCAGAAGGTACACCGCCATGATGATCGCGATGCACTCGAAAGCCCGCCCGTTCGAGCCAATGGTGGTGTTGGCCACCGACACCAGTTCCGGATAGCCCACGGCCACGGCCAGCGACGAGTTCTTGGTGAGGCTGAGCAGTTGGTTGGTGAGCGAAGGCACGATCACGCGCAGCGCCTGCGGCAGGATCACGATGCGCAATTGCTGCCCTGGCGTGAGGCCCAGCGCCTGCCCGGCCAGCACCTGCCCCTGCGATACCGACAGGATGCCGGCGCGCACGATCTCCGCCACGAAAGCCGCCGAGTAAAACGACAGCCCCGCGACGATGGTCACGTACTCCGGGCTCAACGCCGCGCCGCCGCTCACGCCGAAGTCGCCCTTCTCGGGCCATTCGAAGTGCGTCGGCCACCAGCCGCCGTCGCCCGATGCGGGCCAGGGCACGCTCAAGCCGCCGTTGCTGAGCCACACGCCCGGCAGCAAGCGCACGGGCTCGGTCGGGTCCGGCAAAAGGTTGGCCATGGCAAAGGCCAGCATCAGCAGCTGCACCAGCAGGGGCACGTTGCGCAGCACTTCGACATACGCTGTGCAAATGCCGCGCAAGAGCACGTGCGGCGCGAGCCGGCCGATGCCAATCAAGGTGCCGAGCACGATTGCGAAGACGGCCGCGGGCACCGCCGCCCGCACGGTGTTGATCAATCCTGCCAGGAAGGCGCGCCAGAACGGCTGGCTGGCATCGAAGTCGAGCCAGCCTTCGCTGATGGAAAAGCCCGCCGGCTCGGTGAGAAAGTCGAACCCCGACCGGACCCCGCGCGAGCGCAGCACCTCGAGCGCGTGATTCATCACCCAGACGGCGCCGGCCAGCACGGCCAGCACCAGCAGCGCCTGGACGATCCAGGCCAGCCAGGCGCCGCGGCGCGAGGCTTGCCGGCTCATCGAACCGGTGGTGCGTAGATCAGGCCGCCCTTGCTCCAGAGGTTGTTCGATCCGCGCGGCAGCTTGAGCACCGATTTAGGCCCGACGTTGCGCTCGAACATTTCACCGTAGTTACCCACGGCCTTGATGGCGCGGAACGACCAGTCCTTGTCGAGGCCCAGCAGCTTGCCCAGGTCTTCGCCGGTGCCGACCAGGCGCTGCTGCGCCGGGTCTTTGCTGTTGGCCTTGAGATCGTCTGCATTGGCCTGCGTAACGCCGAACTCCTCTGCCTCGATGAGCGCATTGGGCACCCACTTGGCAATGGCAAACCATTCGTCGTCGCCGCGCCGCACCAGCGGCGCGAGCGGTTCCTTGGAGATGAGTTCGGGCAGGATGACGTAGTCGTCGGGGTTGGGCGCCTCCTTGTTGCGCAGGCCCGCGAGCGCCGAAGCGTCGGTGGTGAAAGCCTGGCAGCGGCCCGAGAAGAATGCCTTGAACGAAGCCTCAAAGCTTTCGAACACCACCGTCTTGACCGGAATGTTCTGGGCGCGGAAGTAGTCGGACACGTTCTTCTCGTTGGTGGTGCCCGACTGCGTGCAGATGGTCGCGTTCTTGAGCTGTTTGGCGCTGGTCAGCTTGAGTTTCTTCGGCACCAGGAAGCCCTGGCCGTCGTAGTAGGTGATGGTGGTGAAGTTGAAGCCCAGCGAAGCATCGCGCGTCAGCGTCCACGTGGTGTTGCGCGCAAGAATGTCGATTTCACCGGCCTGCAGGGCCGAAAAGCGCTGCTGCGAATTGAGCGGCACGAAGTCGACCTTCTTGGCGTCGCCCAGCACGGCGGCGGCAATGGCGCGGCAGGTATCGACGTCCAGGCCCGACCAGTTGCCCTGCGTGTCGGGCGCGGAAAAGCCGGCCACGCCGTTGGTCACGCCGCATTTCACGGTGCCGCGCTGCTTGACCGCATCAAGCGTTTTGCCGGCGAAGGCCGGCGCCGCGGCAGCAAAAGCAAAAGCGGATGCGGCAACGGCCAGCACGGGACGGAATCGACTCTTCATTGGTGTGTTCTCCTCAACAACAAGCAAAAGGCAGTGTACGGGGCCGCGCACCACTCTGCCAAAGAACGGACGGTTGAATGCATATGCCGCATCGCGCGCCGGTCCGGGCTTTTCGTGCCCGCGGCACATTCACTAACATATGGCCCTTTAATCACTTTCACCAGGAATCTGCTCATGACCAAATCCGATGACACCGGCAAGCTCGTTCTGCGCGTCGCACTCGGCATCCTTATCCTGCTGCACGGCATTGCGAAAGTCGGCAAGGGAGTCGACGGCATCGGCGGCATGCTGGCCTCGCACGGGTTGCCGGCGGCCATGGCGTACCTGGTCTACGTCGGTGAGATTCTTGCGCCCGTGCTGCTGATCGTTGGGCTTTTCACCCGCCCGGCAGCGCTGATCGTTGCAATCAACATGGTGGTGGCGATCTGGCTGGTGCACCAGAAGGACCTGGGCGCCCTCAATGGCCAAGGCGGCTGGGCGCTCGAACTGCAGGGCATGTTCCTGTTCTCGGCAATCGCGGTTGCGCTTTTCGGCGGTGGCCGGTTCGGCCTGGGCGGCAGGTACAACTGAACGCATGCGGCCGGTGACGAACCGGCCGCTTTTTTTCAGTCGTCGTCGTTCGCGTCGAGCCCAGGAAACAAGACGTCGGTGTAGCCGAAACGCGAAAAGTCGCGCACCCGCATCGGATAGAGCTTGCCAAGCAGGTGATCGACCTCATGCTGCACCACGCGCGCATGAAAACCGCTCACGGTCCGGTCGATCGGATCGCCATATGGATCGAAGCCGGTATAGCGGATGCTCGAAAAGCGCGGCACCACGCCGCGAAGGCCCGGCACCGAAAGGCACCCTTCCCAGCCCTCTTCTTCCTCGTCGCCGATCGGCGTGATGACGGGATTCAGCAGCACCGTGCGGGGCACCGGCGGCGCATCGGGGTAGCGCGGATTGACGACGTCGGTGCCGAAAATGACGAGCTGCTGATCAACGCCGATCTGCGGTGCGGCCAACCCGGCCCCGTTGACCGCAATCATGGTCTCGAACATATCGCGCACCAGCAGGTGCAGCTCGTCGGTGTCGAAAGCGGCCACCGGCTGCGCAACGCGCAGCAGCCGGGGGTCGCCCATTTTCAGGATTTCGCGAATGGCCATGGCGGATTATCGCGACAGCGCACTGTGCGGTTGGTTACCCGCCCCCCGCTCTGATCAGGGAGGCGTTTGAGTCTTGGAGTCGGGCGACGTGTACAGCCGTTGACGGGCGTTTGGCGGTGGCGAGCGGTACTGCGGCAATGGCGACACGCCGGTATTCCCCGTCGGCGGCACGATGGCACCACCACCCGGCGGCCGTCCGCCGCCGCTCCAGCCCGGGCGTCCCCCCGGGTATCCTGGCCGCACAGCTGGATAACCTGGCCGTCCGTAGTACGGACGATTGCCGTAATAGGGCCGCCCGCCGTAGTAAGGCCGGCGGCCTTCATAGTAGGCGCCGCCCTCGATGTAGACAGGCGCCGGCTGAACGACTACCGGATTGTCGTAATACGGCTGCGAATAGCCCCCGTCGTAGTAAGGATCGCCGGGCACCGCAACGCAGCCGCCGAGCAGCGCGATGCCACCGATGGCGACGCAGGTACCGAGAACACGAATTTTCTGCATAAGGGACTCCTTGTCAGCCTTTTGTCTTCAACGCCAGCTTGTAGACCCTGTTGACTGCGCTGGTGTGAAGTCACGTAACCAGCCGTAAGGACACCGAGCCTCTATCCCTTCAGCCTGGCACGCCGCTGGCGAGTATCTCCAGCATACCCGCCTCGTCGATCACGTTCACGCCGAGCTCGCGGGCCTTGTCCAGCTTGCTGCCGGCCTCCTCGCCCGCAACCAGGTAGTTGGTCTTCTTGCTGACGGAACCAGCCACCTTGGCGCCGGCTGCTTCCAGTTTGTCCTTTGCTTCGTCCCTGCTGAGCGTAGGAAGGGTGCCGGTGATGACGAAGGTCAGTCCCGCCAGCGGTTTGGGCGCGCGGGCGGCGGGTTCGCCTTCTTCCCATGTCAGGCCGCAGGCGCGCAGTTGCTCGACCACTTCGCGGTTATGCGGTTGGTCGAAGAAGGTGCGCAGGCTTTGCGCCACCACCGGGCCCACGTCGTTGACCTCTAGCAACTGTTCTTCGGTCGCGTCCATGATCGCGTCGAGCTTGCCGAAATGCTTGGCCAGGTCCTTCGCGGTGCTTTCGCCCACATGCCGGATCCCCAGCCCGAACAGGAAGCGCGGCAGCGTGGTCTTCTTCGATGCTTCGAGCGCGTCGACAAGGTTCTTGGCCGACTTCTCCGCCATGCGGTCCAGGCCCGCCAAGGTGGTGAAGCCAAGCCTGTATAGATCGGGCAAGGTGCGGATCAGGTTGGCGTCGACCAATTGCTCGACCAGCTTGTCGCCGAGCCCGTCGATGTCAACCGCGCGCCGAGCCGCAAAGTGCAGGATGGCTTCCTTGCGCTGGGCGCCGCAGAACAGGCCGCCCGTGCAGCGGTAATCGACCTCGCCCTCTTCGCGCAGCGCTTCCGACCCGCACACCGGGCACTGCCGCGGCATGGTGAACAGCGGGCCGCGCTCGCCCTCGGGCTTGGCCAGGCTCTCGGGGACCACGCCGACCACTTCGGGGATCACGTCGCCCGCGCGTCGCACGATGACCTGGTCGCCCACGCGCACGTCCTTGCGGCGTGCCTCGTCCTCGTTGTGCAGCGTGGCGTTGGTCACGGTCACACCGCCGACGAACACGGGTGCGAGCTTGGCCACCGGCGTGAGCTTGCCGGTGCGGCCCACCTGCACCTCGATGCCGAGCACCTCGGTGAGTTGTTCCTGCGCCGGGTATTTATGCGCCACGGCCCAGCGCGGCTCGCGCGAAACGAAGCCGAGCTGCCGCTGCAGCTCCAGGCTGTCGACCTTGTAGACCACGCCGTCGATGTCGTAGGGCAAGGCATCGCGCTGGCGGCCGATGTTCTCGTGGAACGCGATCAATTCGATCGCGCCCCTCGCGCGCGCCGTCTGCTTGGCCACCGGGAAACCCCATGCGTCGAACTGCTGCAGCCAGTCGAACTGCGTCGGAAAATCCGGACCACCCTCGTTGGCCGGCGTGACCTCGCCGAGGCCGTAGGCAAAAAAGCTCAACGGGCGCGCTGCGGCAATGGCCGGATCGAGCTGGCGCACCGCACCGGCCGCCGCGTTGCGCGGATTGACGAACACCTTCTCGTTCTTTTGACCGGCCGCGATCTTCTCGCGCTGGCGTTCGTTGAGCGCGTCGAAGTCGGCGCGCTTCATGTAAACCTCGCCGCGCACCTCGACCACGGGCGGCGCCTTGCCGTTGAGCCGCAGCGGAATATCGCGCACCGTGCGGATGTTCTGCGTGACGTCTTCGCCCACCTCGCCGTCTCCGCGCGTTGCGGCCTGCACCAGCACGCCGTTCTCGTAGCGCAGGTTCATGGCGAGGCCGTCGAATTTGAGCTCGCAGACGTATTCGACCTGAGGCCCGTCTTCAGCCAGTCCCAGTTCCTTGCGCACCCGCGCATCGAAAGCGCTGGCGCCGCCGGGCGAGATGTCGGTCTCGGTGCGAATCGACAGCATCGGCACCTTGTGGCGCACCTTCACGAAGCCTTCGAGCACCTTGCCGCCGACACGCTGCGTGGGTGAATCGGGCGTCCGCAGGTCGGGAAATTCGGCTTCGATGGCTTGCAGCCGCTGGAACAGCTTGTCGTACTCGGCGTCAGGCAGTTCGGGCGCGTCGAGCACGTAGTAAAGGTGGGCGTGCTTGTGGAGCTGTTCGCTCAGTGCGGCGGCTTCGCGTGCCGCTTCGTCGCGCGTTGTCATGGGTGTCTCCCGAAGAAATCGGATCAGCTGAAGAGGCGTCGCGCCAAAGGCGAACCGGCGGCGAGGTCGCGCGACTCGAGCGTGTCGTAGAGCTGCTCGAGGTCGGCGCCGATCACGTCCATGGTTTCCTCGCGCAGCAACTGCCCGTCGCTGTCGGTCACTACGCCGTCCATTTCGCGCGCCAGTGTGGCGGCGGCTTCGCGCATGCGGCGGAATGGCTGCTCGGCGCGGTCGACCTGCGGAACGTCCAGGCTCAGGCTCAGTTCGCGAATGGCCGACTGCGCTGGATCGTCGGCCAGCGCGGCCTGGGTGTCGAACGACAGCCCGAGAATCGGCGGCAGCCCGACTTCGCTGGTCGGCAGCACCATGCGGCCAGGAATGATGCCCGCCACAAAGCCCAGCCGCGCCGCGTTCTGCTGCACGTAGCCGGGGCTCCAGGCCGCGTGCAGCGCGCGCAGCACAAAGCCCAGCTGCGCATCGTGCGCACTGGCAAACTGGTCGAGCTCGCGCGCACGCGCCACTTCGTCGAGCATTTCGGGAAACTCGAGCGCGCCGTTCACGGCATCGGCAAAGGCCTGCGCCTTCACCACGAATTCGGAATACTCGATTTCGTTGAGCGCGCCGGTGCGGTTGGCCAACTGCACGCCGACCTGGAAGGCGCTGTAGCGCTGGCCCGCCACTGGCGGTTCCCATTGCCCGGTGTGCTCGTTCAGGCCTTCAATGGCAACAGGCTTGCTGCCTGCGCGGCGGGTGGGCGGCATGGCCGCGATGGCCGCATCGCCCGATGCAAGGCCGTCCAGCGACACCGGAGCGATCACGTCGATGAGCGGATCGAGTCCGCCGCGCCGCTCGGCGGTAGGCAGCGGGCTTGCGCCGGGCGCCGGCAGATCAGGGTCGAACAAGGGCTCATGCCGCTCTTGACCCGGAGGCATCTGGTGCGGATCGATGTGCAGCATCGGCTCCACGCCGTCGGCCGCGGACGCCGGCGAACGGTCCGCATCGGAAAAATCGTCGCTGGCGGCGTCGGGCTGCCGCGGTGCATTGCGGCGCGATGTGACGGTGTTGTAGGCCACGACGGCCGCGAGAACGAGGCCGCCGAGGATGGCCAGGGCGAGAGTGAGATTGCTCATGCGCGCTGCTCGGCTTAAGCAGCTTCGACCATCGAGACGGCCGATTCCATGTCGACCGCAACGATGCGGGACACGCCCTGTTCCTGCATGGTTACGCCGATCAGCTGCTCGGCCATTTCCATGGCGATCTTGTTGTGGCTGATGAAGAGGAACTGGGTTTCGCGGCTCATGGCGGTCACGAGTTTTGCATAGCGTTCGGTGTTCGCGTCGTCCAGCGGCGCGTCCACCTCGTCGAGCAGACAGAAAGGCGCGGGGTTGAGCTGGAAGATGGCGAACACCAGCGCAATGGCCGTGAGCGCTTTTTCGCCGCCCGAGAGCAAGTGGATGGTCTGGTTCTTCTTGCCCGGAGGCTGCGCCATCACCTGCACGCCCGAATCCAGGATTTCGTCGCCCGTCATCATCAGCCTGGCGTTTCCGCCGCCGAAGAGTTCGGGGAACATGCGGCTGAAATGCTCGTTCACGATCTTGAAGGTGCCGCCGAGAAGCTCGCGTGTTTCGCCGTCGATCTTGCGGATGGCGTCTTCGAGCGTGCCGATGGCCTCGTTCAGGTCGGCCGACTGCGCATCCAGGAAGGTCTTGCGCTCGCTGGCAATGGCGAGTTCGTCGAGCGCAGCCAAGTTGACGGCGCCCAGCGCGACCACTTCGCGGTTCAGGCGGTCGATTTCGCTTTGCAGGCCGGTGAGGCGCACCTTGTCGGTCTCGATCGACTGGGCGATGGCTTCAAGGTCGGCGCCCGCGTCGTCGAGCAGCTGCTGGTACTGCTCGACACCCAGGCGTGCGGCCTGTTCCTTGAGCTGGAATTCGGTGATGCGCTGGCGCAGCGGATCAAGCTCGCGCTCGAGCTGCAGCCGGCGCTCGTCGCTGGCGCGCAGCTTCAGCGTGAGGTCGTCGTATTGGCTGCGTGCGGCGCCCAGGGCGCCCTCGCGCTCGAGCTTCAGCGCCAGTGCGTCCTGCAGCCCGGCTTGGGCTGCGGCGTCCGACAGGCGGCCCAGTTCGGCCCTGGCGCGCTCGTCTTCGTCGGTAAGAGCCACCACCTGCTGCGATGCGGTTTCGATGGCCCGGCTCAGCTCGCCGCGGCGGGCTTCGAGCGTGCGCTGCGAGAAAGTGGCTTCCTGCGCCTGGCGTTCCAGGCTGCGATGCTGCTCGCGGCTGGCGGCCAATGCACGGCCGGCTTCGATCACACGTTCGTCAAGCTGCGCGTGGCGCTCCTGGCTATCGGCAAGCTGCATATCGAGCTCTTCGAACCGGCCTTCGGCGGCCATGCGCTTTTCCTGCAGCTCCTCAAGCTGCGCGTCGACTTCGGAAAGGTCGGCGGCAAGTTGCTCGCTGCGTGCCCGCGTCTGCTCGGCAAGCTGCGTCATGCGCAGGGTTTCGACCTGCAGTTCGTGCGCACGCGATTGCGTCTCGGCCGCTTCACGGCGCGCCGTCACAAGGCGTTGCGCGGCATCGGCGTAGGCGGCTTCGGCGCGGACCAGCGCGGTGCGCGCCTCTTCGCTGATGAGCGTCTGGGCGCGCAGCTGGCGCTCCAGGTTTTCCATTTCCTGCTGGCGTGCCAGCAGGCCGGCCTGCTCGGAATCTGGGGCGTAGAAGTTCACGCTGTGCGAGAACACGGCGTGGCCGCTCTGCACATAGATGACTTCGCCGGGCTGCAGCGTGCTGCGCTGCGCAAGGGCTTCTTCGAAACTCTGGGCCGTATAGCAGCCGTGGAGCCAGTCGGTCAGCAGGGCTTGCAGGCCGGCATCGTTCAGGCGCAGCAGGCTGGACAGGCGCGGCAGCGCGGCAGCGCCTTGCGGCAAGCCGGCGTCGGGCGGGCTGTAGAACGCCAGCTTGGCGGGCGGCGCATCGTTGCCGAAGGCGCGCACCATGTCGAGCCGGCTGACTTCGAGCGCACCCAGGCGCTCGCGCAGCGCCGCTTCGAGCGCGTTTTCCCAGCCCTGCTCTATGTGAATGCGGCTCCACAGCCCCTGCATGCCTTCGAGCCCGTGCTTGGCGAGCCAGGGCGCGAGCTTGCCGTCGGTCTTGACCTTTTCCTGCAGCGCACGCAGTGCTTCGAGGCGTGCCGAAAGTTCGGCATGCCGGGCGCTCTCGGTATTGACCGCCTGCTGCTTCGTCCGGCGGTCGTCGTCGAGCTGCGGCACCGATTCCTGCAGTTCATGCAGGCGGGCATCGGCTTCGCTCGCGGCTTCTTGAGCGGCGGCGTGCTCTTCCTGCATGGCTTGCAGGCGAGCTTCGTCGGGCGCGGCCAGCGCGCTCTGGTCGGCACGCAGGCGTTCGCCGCGCTGCGTGAGCTGCCGGCTCTGGTCTTCGATGTTGCGCTGGTCGGCCGCCAGCACCTGGATCTGCTGCTGAATCTGCACCACCGCGGCACGCTGCGCGTTGGCCTCGTCCTGGGCGCGCTGCTGCGCTTCTTCCAGCTCGGGCATGCGGGCGTAGTGCTCTTCGAGCTGCGCGGCCAGCATGACGGCTTGCTCTTCGGCATCGACGCCCTGGCCGGCCAGGGTTTCGATCTCGGCCTCGGCTTCTTCGCGGCGGCGGCCCCATTGGCCCATTTGCTCGCGCAACTGGACGAGCCGTTGCTCCACGCGCTGCCGGCCCTCGACCACGAAGCGGATTTCGCCCTCGAGGCGGCCGACTTCGGCGCTGGCTTCGTAGAGCTTGCCCTGGGCCTGGTTGACCTGGTCGCCAGCCGCGTAGTGCGCCTGGCGCACGGTTTCGAGTTCGGATTCGATGCGGCGCAGGTCGGCGGTGCGCGACTCCAGGTCGTTGATCGCCTTTTCGGAATCGGCCTTGATCTTGGCCTGGTCGGCATCGCTTTCGCTGCGCTTGAGGAACCACAGCTGGTGCTGCTTCTTGGTGGCTTCGCCCTGCAGCGTGTTGTAGCGCGCGGCCACCTCGGCCTGCTTCTCCAGCTTTTCGAGATTCGCGTTCAGTTCGCGAAGAATGTCTTCGACGCGCGTGAGGTTCTCGCGCGTGTCGCCCAGGCGGTTTTCGGTTTCGCGCCGGCGTTCCTTGTACTTGGAAACGCCCGCGGCTTCTTCCAGGAACAGGCGAAGCTCTTCAGGCTTGGATTCGATGATCCGGCTGATCGTGCCCTGCCCGATGATGGCGTAGGCGCGCGGGCCGAGGCCGGTGCCCAGGAACACGTCCTGCACGTCGCGCCGGCGCACCGGTTGATTGTTGATGTAGTAGCTGCTGGTGCCGTCGCGCGTGAGCACGCGCCGCACGGCAATTTCGCCGAACTGGTTCCATTGGCCGCCGGCGCGATGGTCGGCGTTGTCGAACACCAGTTCCACGCTCGAACGGCTGGCCTGCTTGCGCGTGGTCGTGCCGTTGAAGATCACGTCCTGCATCGACTCGCCGCGCAGCTCCGACGCGCGCGACTCGCCCAGCACCCAGCGCACCGCGTCCATGATGTTCGACTTGCCGCAACCGTTGGGCCCGACAACGCCGACCAGCTGGCCTGGCAGCAGGAAGTTGGTCGGTTCGGCGAACGACTTGAAGCCTGAAAGCTTGATGGAATTGAGACGCACGACTTGTCGGCCTGCCTTGGCATAGCGCCAAGGTATTGATTTGTAAGGAAAATTGCACGGGCCCGCCGCTTGAAGCAGGCCGCCGCCCCAGCTGTGGATGATAACGTCAGGGCATGAGCGATTCCCTGGTTTCCCCCTTCACCGCGCGCCGCGGCTACCTGCTTGCCGGCGCAGCTGCACTGCTGGGCCTTGGCGGTTGCGCGGCCACCCGTTCCACCGAGCGCGCCGAACCTTATGCCAACCAGGAATGGTTGCAATCGAGCGCCAACCGCATTGCCAATCTTTCCTTGCGCGACAACCTGCAATCGATCCGGCGCGTACAAACCACGCTGTACCGGCGCAATCCGCGCGAATGGCGCAAATCGGCGGCAAGCATCGAAGCGGCCACCCAGCGCGCCTGGGACGCGGTGTTGACGGGCCCCGCCCTGCCCGAGCTGCGCGGCGCCACCGGCATCGACGCCATCCGCCTGGCCTTCGACACCAGCCCCCAGGGGTACCAAGGCGACCGGGTTGCGGCACTGGTCGTCGGCTGGGCATCCATGCTCAAGCAAGCCAATGGCGACACCTGGGACCAGACCATGCTCGACGGCGTCAACGCCGAGAACAGCTACCGTGCCGCGCGCAATTTCGAAATATCGCTGTGGCTGATCTCCTCGAAAACCGGCGCGGACGGCCAGCCCTTGCTGCTGGCCACCGAAATCAGCGAGCGAGGTCGTAACCTCGTGGCCGACCGCGAGCTGTCGAAGGTGGTGGCGCGGCTCGACCTGCTGGCCGCCCAGGCCGACGAGAAATACCGCCGCGCCGCGCTCGACTTCGGGCAGAACTGGATCATGGGCGTGGTCATGCCTTTCTTCACCTTGATTCCCAGATAAGGCAATGGGCACAACCAGGAAATATATTTCCCAAACAGCGGTTTGCGGTAATATGTTTCCGTGCTCAAACAGGAACTCATCACTGCTCTCACCGCCCGCCGTGATGCCGCGGGGCTCTCCAATGCGGAAATCGCGCAACGCTCGGGCCTGACCGAGCGCTCGGTGCGAAACGCGCTGAGTCTCAAGGGCAATCCGCAGCTGTCGTCGCTGCTGGCACTGGTCGACGCGATGGGCCTCGAACTGCAGCTGGCACCCAAGGGCTTCGGCGAGAGCACGGCCGCCGACGCCGGCTACCGCCCCGTCGCCACCCGCGTGGGCCACGCCATCGCGCAGGCGCCCTCCCCGCCGCCGTACGTCAACAAGCGGCGCCGTTCGCCATGAACGTCAAGATCCTCGAAATCTCGCTGGGCTCGCGACGCTTCGGCAAGCTCTTTCAGTACGCCGACCTGTGCCGCTTTGTGGCGGAGCCCGAACTGGTGGCCGCCCCGCCGGCTGAAGTGCTGTCGCTTTCCATGGTGGCAAGCGATCCGGCCACCCAGGCGGCACTCTGGAGCGACGTGAAGAACCCGCTCTTCAATGCACAAGGTGGCCAGCTTCCGCGCTTCTTTCAGAACCTTTTGCCCGAAGGCGTTCTGCGCAGCCATATCGCGCAGTTGCGCGGCTGCCGAGAAAACGACCATTTCGAACTACTCGCGGCTTGCGGAGGCGACCTCCCCGGCGCTGTGAGCGCGCGCCCGGTTTCAGTCGACCGCGGCACGTTGCAGCGGCTCATCACCCAGGACCAGGACGCGCTCGAGATGTCGGTGGTCGAACTGCCCATGCCGCAGGGCATTTCGGTGTCGGGCGTGCAGCCCAAGCTCGGCCTGCGCCGCCAGGGCGGCCGCTATGTGGCCCGCACGCGTGCCGGTGCCAGTACGCGCGTGATCGCCAAGTTGCCCATGGCCGGCCGTCCGCACATGCCGCAACTCGAAATGCTTTCGCTCCAAATGGCGGGCGCGGCCGGCGTCGAGGTCTGCCATGCCGAACTGGCACCGCTCTCCGCCATTGCGGCCGAGCACAGCTACGCGCTGCCCGACGAGCCTGATTTCCTCGCGGTCACGCGCTTCGACCGCGAGGGCGCGCGCCGCATTCATTTCGAAGATTTTGCGCAGGTGCTTGCGGTCGACCCGATGCACAAGTACAGCGCCAGCTACCTCGACATGGCACTTGCCATGCGCGCCTTTCCTTCGATGGGCGAAGAGGCCGTGCTCGAACTCGTGCGGCGCCTGGCGGTGAACGATCTGCTCGGCAACCCCGATGCACACCTCAAGAATTTCGGCGTGATCTATCCCGACGGCATTGCGCCGCGGCTGGCGCCGGCCTACGACATCGTGGCGTATGCCGCGCTCCAGGGTGTCGACGGCCATGCCTTGCCTCTTCTGCCATCGGCGGGCGGAGGTGCCGCGCCCAAACGTACTGCGTTGTTCACGCCTGCCAACATACGCGCCTTCTGCTTCTCGACCGGGCTGCACGAACCTCTGGTCCGGCGCGTCATTGCAGATACCGCGCGGCTCGCGCGCAGCCAATGGCCCGCAATGATCGATGGATCGACGCTGCCCGCGCCGTGGAAAAAGCGGCTGCAGCAACGCTTGCAGGCACATCCCTTGCTGCAAGGGATGGCCAGGCGCGGCAAATGAGAAAAGGAAAAGAAAACGCGCCCCTAGAATGATTCAGCCCTTCACCCCTCAACCCATCCGAGGCAGCAGCAACTCATGAGCTCCATCAATTTCATCGGCGGCGAAAAAGGCGGTGTCGGCAAGTCGGTTACCGCGCGCGTGCTGGCGCAGTACTTCATCGACCACAGCCGGCCGTTCACGGGCTTTGACACCGACCGCTCGCACAGCTCGTTCACCCGCTTCTACGAGGGCTTTGCGTCGCCCATCGTGGTCGACAGCTTCGAGGGGCTCGACACCGTGGTGAACGGTTTCGAAACCAATCCGCAGCAAAGCGTCATCGTCGACCTCGCGGCCCAGACACTCGCGCCGCTGTCGCGCTGGATCAAGGAGTCGGATCTGTTCGACGTGTTCGTCGACCTGGGCGTGGCCGTCAACTTCTGGCATGTGCTGGACGACGGCAAGGACTCCACCGACCTGCTCGGCACGCTGATCGACACCTTCGGCAACCGGCCCAACTACATCGTGGTGCAGAACTACGGCCGCGGCAGCGACTTCGGCATGCTGCTCGCGTCGCAATCGCTCTCCAAAGCCACCGCGAACGGCGCCCGCGTGATCACGCTGCCACGCCTGCACGAGGCGAGCATGCGCAAGATCGATGCGCAGAACACCAGCTTCTGGAAGGCGGTGAACGACCGCGAAGGGCCGCACGCGCTGGGTCTGCTGGAGCGCCAGCGCGTGAAGTCTTGGCTTGCCACCGCCTACGCGGCCTTCGACACCCTGCCGCTCTAAGCGGCTGGTTCAGCGCGCGGCCGGGCGCTTGCGGAAAATCAGCACAAGCAGCAACACCGCAAGAACGAAGAAGGCGACGAACGACCAGTTCGCCAGCGTCAGGCCGAACAGCGACCAGTCGATCTTCGAGCAATCGCCGCCGCCGCGGAAGATCATCGGCAGCGCCCGCTTGAGCGGAAAGGTCTCGATCATTCCGTACAGGTCGCGACCGCACGAGACGACCTCGGGCGGATACCACTGCAGCCAACTCTGAGCGGCGGCCGTGTAGGCGCCACCAATGGCCGACACCAGTGCCAGCACCCCGCCCGTCACCTGAAGGCCGCGGCTGCGAAAAACGGCGGCCAGCCCGGTGAAGAGCGCCACCAGAACCAGGGCATACCGCTGCACGATGCACATCGGGCACGGCTCCAGGCCCACCACGTGCTGCAGATAGAGCCCGAAGGCCAGCATGAGAACACAGGCCAGGCAAATCAGCCCATACGCACGGCGCGGCGCGCCGAAGTACCAATCGATCAAGGGGAAACCCAATCTTCTTCTACGAACACCCGGGCCTTGCGCGGCGTGGCGACTACCGTGTCGCCCTCGTTCAAGCCCAGTTCACGGAACTGTTGCGCAGGGATTTGCGCTTCGATGATGGTTCCGGAGCCCGGATTATCTGGATTCGTTGCTGTGGGCTCAAGTTCCAGCCGCGCGATCGGGCCGACCACGATGGCACGCGACAACGTAGCCACGATGCCGGTGGCCCCGGCGGTGTAGCGCTCCACGGTGAGGTCATGCGGGCGCACGTAGGCCATGGCCTTGGCGTCGCGCGCGCCGCTGTGCTCGGGCGAGTCTAGGCGCATGCCGTCGAGTTGCACCGCGCCGTTGTCGGCCCGGCCATGGAACAGGTTCACGTCGCCCAGAAAGCCATAGACGAACGGGCTTGCGGGCTGGTCCCACACTTCTTGCGGCGAGCCGACCTGCTCGAGCCGGCCCTTGTTGATGACCACCACACGGTCGGCCACTTCGAGGGCTTCTTCCTGGTCGTGGGTGACGAAGATCGAGGTGACGTGCAGCTCGTCGTGCAGCCGGCGCAGCCAGCGGCGCAGCTCCTTGCGCACCTTGGCATCGAGCGCGCCGAAGGGTTCGTCGAGCAGCAGCACCTTGGGTTCGACGGCGAGTGCCCGGGCCAGCGCAATGCGCTGCCGCTGGCCGCCCGAGAGCTGCGAAGGGTAGCGGTCGGCCAGCCAGTCGAGCTGCACCAGCTTGAGCAGGTCGGTCACCTTCTGCTTGATCTGGGCGTCGCTCGGGCGCTCCTTGCGCGGCTTCACGCGCAGGCCAAAGGCCACGTTCTCGAACACGGTCATGTGGCGGAACAGCGCGTAGTGCTGAAACACGAAGCCCACCTGCCGCTCGCGCACATGCACGTCGGTGGTGTCTTCGCCCGAAAACAGAATGCTGCCGGTGTCGGCCGTTTCCAGTCCCGCGATGATGCGCAGCAGCGTGGTCTTGCCGCAGCCCGAGGGGCCGAGCAGTGCGACGAGTTCGCCCGATTCGACGTCAAGGTTGACGTTGTTCAACGCGCGGAAATCGCCGAACTGCTTGCTGATGTTGCGGATTTCGATGCTCATGATCTTGTTCTTTCTCTCTCAGGCCGCCGCGGGCTCGGGCGGACGTTCCGGCGGCAGCTCGGCAATGGCCTTCATCTCGCGTTCGTGGCGCCATTCGATGACCGACTTGATCACCAGCGTGACCAGCGCCAGGATGGCCAGCAGCGAGGCCACGGCAAACGCCGCCACCGACTGGTACTCGTTGTAAAGCACTTCCACATGCAGCGGCATCGTGTTGGTCTGTCCGCGGATGTGGCCAGACACCACCGACACCGCGCCAAACTCGCCCATGGCGCGAGCGTTGCAAAGAATCACGCCATACAGCAGGCCCCACTTGATGTTGGGCAAGGTCACACGCCAGAAGGTCTGCCAGCCGGTCGCGCCCAGCACGATGGCGGCCTGCTCTTCGTCGGTGCCCTGTGCCTGCATCAGCGGCACGAGCTCGCGCGCAATGAACGGAAAGGTCACGAACACCGTTGCAAGCACGATGCCTGGCACGGCGAAGATGATCTTGATGTCGTGCTCCGCAAGCCACGGACCCAGCCAGCCCTGCGCGCCGAACACCAGCACGTAGATCAGGCCCGCCACCACCGGCGACACCGCAAACGGCAGGTCGACCAGCGTGGTCAGAAAGGCCTTGCCGCGGAATTCGAACTTGGCAATGGCCCATGCCGCGGCAACGCCGAACACCAGGTTCAGCGGCACCGAAATGGCGGCCGTGATGAGCGTGAGGCGAATCGCGCTCCAGGCATCGGGCTCTTTCAGCGCCTCGACATAGGCGCCCACGCCCTTGCGCAGGGCCTCCGTTGCCACGGCTGCCAGGGGCAGCACCAGGAACAGGAACATGAACGCGAGCGCAAGGCCGATCAGCAGCCAGCGCACCCAGGGCGATTCGGTGGTGCCGGCCTGCGCGCGGCGAATGATTTTTGAAGGGGCGCTCATCTCAAGCTCCTGCGCGGCGGCGCTGCCAGGCTTGCAAGCCGTTGATGACGAGCAGCAGGATGAACGAAATCACCAGCATCACCAGTGCGACCGCGGTTGCGCCGGCAAAGTCGTATTGCTCGAGCTTGCCGATGATGATGAGCGGCGTGATTTCCGAAATCATCGGCATGTTGCCGGCAATGAAAATCACCGAGCCGTATTCGCCGATGGCCCGCGCGAAAGCCATTGCAAAGCCCGTGAACAGCGCGGGCGCAATCGACGGGAAGATCACTTTCGTGAAAGTCTGAAGGCGTGTCGCGCCGAGCGAGGTAGCAGCTTCTTCAAGCTCTTTTTCGGCGTCTTCGAGCACCGGCTGCACGGTGCGCACCACGAACGGCAGCCCGATGAAGATCAACGCAATCACGATGCCAGCCGGCGTGAACGCCAGTTTGATGCCGTGCGGCTCGAGAAGCTGGCCGATCCAGCCGTTGCCCGCGAGCAGCGCGGTCAGTGAGATGCCGGCCACCGCCGTGGGCAGTGCAAACGGCAGGTCGACCAGCGCATCGACGATGCGCTTGCCCGGAAACCTGTAGCGCACCAGCACCCAGGCCACCAGCAGGCCGAACACCGCGTTCACCATGGCCGCGAGCAGTGATGCGCCGAACGTGAGCCGGTAAGAGGCCATGACGCGCGGCGCGGTCACGGCCACCCAGAACTGCTCCCAGCTCAGCGTGAAGGTCTTGAAGACCAGCGCCGACAGCGGGATCAGGACGATCAGGCAGAGATAGAAAATCGAGAAGCCGAGCGTAATGTGAAAGCCCGGCAGCACCCGCCTGGAGCCCCCTGCCCGGTTCACATGCGAAAGCGGCGCTCCCGCGGACGGGAGCGCCGAAGAAACAGCGCCGCTCATTTACTTTGCGCCAGGGGTGTAGAGCTTGTCGAACTGGCCGCCGTCGTTGAAGTGCACCTTCTGTGCATCGCCGAGGCTGCCAAAAAGCTCTTGCACCGTGAACAACTGCAGCGGCTTGAACGTGGCGGCGTGCTTCTTGAGCACGGCCTGCGAACGCGGACGCAGCGCATGCTTGGCCGCAATTTCCTGCGCCTCTTCGGAATAGAGCCAGTCGAGGTAGGCCTTGGCGAGCTCGCCGGTACCCTTCTTCTTGATCGTGCGCTCGACCAGTGCCACCGGGTTCTCGGCCACGATGCTGATCGACGGGTAGACCGAATCGACCTTGCCCGTGCCGAACTCGCGGTCGATCGACACCACTTCGGACTCGAAGGTGATCAACGCGTCGCCGATGTTGCGCTGCAGGAATGCAGTGGTTGCATCGCGCCCGCCGCGCGCCAGCACCGGCACGTTCTTGAACAGCTTGCCCACGAACTCTGCCGCCTGGGCGTCGGTGCCGCCCTTCTTCTTCACGTAGCCCCAGGCCGCAAGGTAGGCATAGCGCCCGTTGCCGCCGGTCTTGGGGTTGACGATGACCACCTGCACGCCCGGCTTGACCAGGTCTTCCCAGTCCTTGATGCCCTTGGGATTGCCGTTGCGCACCAGGAACAGCATGGTCGAGGTGGTCGGCGATGCGTTTTCGGGGAACTGCTTGTTCCAGTCTTTCGCGACCACGCCAGTGTTGGCCAGGAAGTCGATGTCGGTGGAGGTGTTCATCGTCACCACATCGGCATCGAGGCCGTCGGCCACGGCGCGCGCCTGCGCACTGGAGCCGCCATGCGACTGGTCGATCTTCACGTCCTTGCCCGTGGCCTTCTTGTAGTGGGCCACGAACGCCGCGTTGTAGTCCTTGTAGAACTCGCGCGCCACGTCGTACGAGGCGTTCAGCAGCGTGGTGCCCTGGGCAAAGGCGCTGCTGCCTGCAAGTGCGGAGGACGCCAACGCGAGCACGGCGGCGAAGGTCTTGAGTCTGGAAGTCATGTGGTTGCCAAGTTTTCTGAAAATTCACGGCCCGCCGGCCAGGCGGCGGGCTCGTCGGTCAACGACTGGAGCAAGGCCAGGCCGAGCGGCCAGTCTCCATGCCCCGAATCGACGTTGATATGCCCCGCATTCTGCATGCGGACAAACTCACTGCCCCAGGCGCGGGAATATGCGCCGGCCAGGCGGATGGGGCAATACGGGTCGTTGCTGCTCGCCACCACGATGCTGCGGTACGGCAGGGCCGCATACGGCACCGGCGCAAAGTCGGACAGCACGGCCCGGCGCTCGGGGTCGGCCGGTGCCACCAGCAGCGCTCCTTGGATGCGCGTGGCCGCCTCGGCCGGCAGGTGCGCCGTGGCAATGCAGCCCAGGCTGTGCGCAGCAATCACCACCGGGCCGGAGCTTTCGAGCACCAGCCTGGCCAGCGTGGACACCCAGGCCTCGCGCTTGGGCGACGCCCAGTCGTCCTGCACCACCCGTGCCGCGCCCGGAATGCGCTCCTGCCACAGGCTCTGCCAATGGCCGGGCCCGGAGTCGCGCCAGCCGGGCACGATGATCACGGAAGTCTGCATCGCGGCGCTGCCCTGCCTGCTTACTTGTTGGGCTGCGGCGTGATGCGCAGGTAAGGCTTCACGGCCTTGAAGCCCTTGGGAAAGCGCTCCGCCAGTTCGGCCGGGTCCTGGATGCTCGGGACGATCACCACGTCGTCGCCGTCCTTCCAGTTCACGGGCGTCGCCACCTTGTGGCTGTCGGTGAGCTGCAGCGAATCGATCACGCGCAAGATTTCGTCGAAATTGCGGCCGGTGGAGGCCGGGTACGTGATGGTCGCGCGAATCACCTTCTTCGGATCGATGATGAACACGCTGCGCACCGTGGCCGTGGCCGATGCGTTGGGGTGAATCAGGTCGTACAGGTCGGCCACCTTGCGGTCGTGGTCGGCCACGATCGGGAAGTTCACCGTGGTGTTCTGCGTTTCGTTGATGTCGCCGATCCATTCCTTGTGCTTGGTGGCCGGGTCGACGCTCAATGCAATTGGCTTCACGCCGCGCTTGGCAAATTCGCCCGACAGCGCCGCGGTCTTGCCGAGCTCGGTGGTGCAAACGGGCGTGAAATCGGCCGGGTGCGAGAAGAACACGACCCACGAATCGCCGGCCCACTGATAGAAGTCGAGGGGGCCTTCGCTGGAGTCCTGGGTGAAATTGGGGGCTGTGTCGCCGAGTCGCAGGGTCGCCATGGTCGCTCCTTGGATGGGATGGGACCTGGGATTGTGCGAAGGGTCGCTTCAATGCCAAACGAATATCTACTTGTTTGGTTATGGCGTTTTTCGCATAACGACCGCTCGGCGCGGTCATCTGGCAGACGCTAGTACATGCCGGTTTCACTGCCGTGCAGGTGCTCGGCCAGGAAGTCGATCAACCGCCGCACCGCCGGCACCAGTGCCCGTCGCGCCGGAAAGACCATGTGCGCAATGACGGCTGGAGGCCCCCACTCGGGCAGCACTCTCGCCAGGCGGCCCGCTTCCACGTCGTCACGGCACATGTAGCCGGGCAGCAAGGTCGCACCAGCGCCCTCGAGCACGGCAAGCTGCAGTGTCGCGAGATCGTCCGCCACATAGCGGGGTGTATGAACGTGCGTATAAATCTCGCCGTTCGGGCCCTCGAGCCGCCATTCGCTGCGCCCCTCGCCGCTGGCTGACATGGACGCGGTCTGGAGCCGCACAAGGTCGGCTGGCGTTTTCACCGGGCCCTGGCGCTTCAGCAAGTCCGGCCTCATCACCAGCACCGCGCGGCTCGTTCCCAGCACCTTGGCCACCAAAGTGGTGCTGTCCTCGATGGCCGGCCGCACGCGCAAGGCGATGTCGATGCCTTCCTCGATCAGGTCGACCGGCCTGTTCATCACCCGCAGGTCGACCCGCACGCCGGGGTAGCGCTCCATGAACTGCGGCAGCAACCGGCCCAACCCGCTGTGCGCGATTGAAATGGGGCAGCTCAGGCGCACCGTGCCGCTCGGCTCCGTCTGCACCTGCGCCACAGCCTCCGCCGCCGCCTGCGCTGCGTCGCGCATGGCCGCCGAGTGCCTCAGGTAGATCTCGCCCGCCGGGGTGAGCGAAAGCCGCCGCGTGCTGCGCTGCATCAGTTGCACGCCCAGCCGCTCCTCGAGATCGGCCACGCGGCGCGACAGCCGTGACTTGGGAACACCCAGCGCGCGGCTTGCCGCGGCAAAGCCGCCCCGCTCCGCCACTTCAGCAAAGAAAACCATGTCGTTGAGGTCTTGCATGACCCCGATTGTCCTGCAAATAGAACGATGTAGGCAAATTTCGCCTACTTATCTCGGACTCGCATCAAAAATAGAATTCTCGCATCGTCGGCCACTTTTGAGCGTCGACCACCACACGAAAGCGATTCACCATGAAACTGCTCCACGTCGATTCCAGCATCCTGAGTACCAATTCGACCTCCCGCCTCCTTACGGCCGAGATCGTGGCCGCATGGAAAGCCGCGCATCCGGACACCACCGTCGAATACCTCGACCTCGCGGTGAACACTCCGCCGCATTTCAGCGCCGATGCGCTGGGCATCAAGACGGGCGTGCAGGCCCAGCCGACCGAAGCCCAGCAGCGCGAAAACGAGCTCTCCGAAAAGCTCGTGAGCCAGTTCCTCGCCTCCGACGTCATCGTGGTCGGCGCGCCGCTGTACAACTTCTCGATTCCGACCCAGCTCAAGGCCTGGATCGATCGCCTCGCCCAGATCGGCCGCACCTTCAAATACACCGACAAGGGCCCCGTGGGCCTGGCCGGCGGCAAGACGGTGATCGTGGCGTCCAGCCGCGGCGGCATCTACTCGACCACCGAAGGCGGCCGGGCCATGGAACACCAGGAGAGCTACCTGAAGGCGATCCTCGGCTTCTTCGGCGTCACCGACGTGCGCTTCGTGCGCGCCGAAGGCCTGGCCATGGGCGATGCACCCAAGGCCGCCGCGCTGGCTGCCGCACGCGCCGACATCCTCACGGCAACGGCCGAAGCCGCCAACCAGAAGGACGTGGCACAAGCCGCCTGAGCCTGGTTCGCGTCAAAACAAAAGCCGCTCCCAGGAGCGGCTTTTTTCATTCCTGCCCGATCACTGGTCGGTGCATCAGACAGCCGAGTGGGTCTTGATCCAGGCGACGTATTTGTCCATCCACCCCTGCAGGAACTTCTTCGTGCCCTCGTTGCCGATGTGGCCCTTGTCGTCGAACAGGCCGTCCTTGAACTGCAGGAATATCTCGGGCGAGCCCATCGTCGGAACGTCCAGGTAAGCCAGCACGTTGCGCAAATGCTGCTGCGCCAGCGCAGTGCCGGTCGCCCCCACGGAGATACCCACCACCGCTGCGGGCTTGCCGCCCCAGGCACTCTGCCCATAGGGCCGCGACGCGTGGTCGATGGCGTTCTTCAGCACGCCGGAAAAAGAGCGGTTGTATTCGGGCGTTACGAACAACAAACCTTGCGCCGCCGCAATCTCGGTCTTCAGCCGCTTCACCGAAGCCGCCGGGTTGCCGTCGTCGTCCTGGTTGTACAGGGGCAGATCGTCGATGCGCAAATGCTCGAAGGTGAAATCCGAGGGCGCAAGGTGCGCCAGCGCAAGGGCCAGCTTGTGGTTGTACGAATCCTTGCGAAGGCTGCCGACGATCACGGCAATTCGGGTCTGGCTCATGTATGAAGCTCCTTGATGAGTGAAGGGAATCCAGATGGCAAAAACCATTATGCGAAGCCCCCAAGACCTTTTCCAGAAAAGCTCTTCCCCCGCGCCCGCCTTTTCGGCGCCCCAAGCAGGCGCTTTGAATCGAAGGCATCATCGTCCCGGTCCTTTCGACCCAGGAGCAATGCACGATGAGATTCTTGATGGTGGGTGCCGGCGCACTCGGCGGTTATTTTGGCGGCCGTTTGCTGGAGGCGGGACGCGACGTCACCTTTCTGCTGCGGCCCCGGCGCGCGGCGCAAATCGAGAAGACGGGTCTGGTGGTCCAGAGCCCATTCGGCAACCTGCAATTGCCCTCACCGCCCCACGTGCTGGCTGAAGACATCAAGGCACCATTCGACGTGATCGTGGTCGGCAGCAAGGCCTACGACCTCGACTCGACCATGGAATCGTTCGCAGCGGCCGTCGGGCCGAACACGGTCATTCTTCCCCTGCTCAACGGCATGAACCACATCGAGCGCCTGGTCGCGCGGTTCGGCGACGAGCGCGTGCTGGGCGGCCTCTGCATGATCTCGGCCACGCTGGACGACGAAGGCCGCGTGCTGCATCTCAACGACATGCACGGCCTGAGCTACGGCGAGCGCGCCGGCGGGCGTTCGGCCCGCGTCGATGCCATCGCAGCCCAGTTCGCGGGCGCGAAGTTCGACGCCACCGCAAGCGAAACCATCTCGCAGGACATGTGGGAAAAATGGGTTTTCATTGCCTCGGCGGCCGGCCTCACGAGCCTGATGCGCGCATCCATCGGCGACATCGCAAGCGCTGGCGGCCAGGACGTGGCGCTTGCGATCTTCGATGAATGCTGCGCCATTGCCGCGCACAACGGCTTCGCGCCGCGCCCGGCAGCCATCGAACGAGGCCGCGCCATCATGACGGCACCGGGCTCGCCGATGACCGCATCGATGTACAAGGACATCGTGCGCGGCGCGCCGGTCGAGGCCGACCACATTGTGGGAGACCTGCTGGGCCGCGCACCGGCAGGCCGCTCGGCGACGCCTTCGGTGCTGCGCATCGCCTACATTCACCTGAAGGCCTACGAGGCGCAGCGCGCCCGCCAAGCCACCTGACGAGGGTTCTCCGATGACCGACGCCATCGCTTTCCTCCACACCTCACAGCTTCATGTGCCGACCTTCGAGCGCCTCACCCGCGAGATTGCGCCCGAACTCGAGGTGCGCCACCTGGTAAGGGAAGAACTGCTGCAGGAAGCCCGCGCCTGCGGCATCGACAACCCCAAGCTGGCTGCCCGCGTGCACGACGCGATGCGCGAGGCCGCATCCGACGGCGCCGCCGTGGTTGCATGCACCTGCTCCACCATTGGCGGCATTGCGGAAAAAACCGCGACGGGCGGCGCCTTCACCGCCCAGCGCATCGACCGCGCCATGGCCGAGCGCGCGGTGCGCGCCGGTCCGCGCGTGTTGATTGCAGCCGCGCTCGAAAGCACGCTGGAGCCCACCACGGCGCTGATTCTTTCGACCGCGGCGCAGGCCGGCGCGGGCGTCAAGCCGAGCGTGCTTTGGATCGAGGAGGCCTGGCCCTACTTCGAGGCCGGCGACACCGCCCGCTACATCGGGACGCTGGCCAAGGCCATTCGCACCGCCGCTGTCGCCGCCGACGCGGTGGTTCTGGCGCAGGCGTCCATGGCGCCGGTTGCGCATGAACTGGCAGACCTGGGCATCGAGGTGCTCGCGAGTCCCGCCCCGGGCGTTGCGCATGCGGTGGCAACGCTGCGCGCCTCGCGCACGGCATGGGCCGCGCAGGCGGCCGCTCTCGGCAGCCCCGCTGCTTCCGCTACTCCGATTTGAGAATCGTCTCGCCCTTCAGCGCGCCCATGTCGCGAATGTTGAAGCGGTGCCGCTTCCATCCCTCCCACGTGCGGCGCATGTGGCTGATCGAGATGAAGTAGTAGAGAAACTTGAACATGCCGAGTGCCCGCCAGATCGGCGTGCCGCGATAGATGTCGCCGGCCAGCAGCGACATCAACCCTTCCTTCACGCGGAACGGATTGCCCGGGTGCATGAACATGTCGCGGATGGTCGGGTTGGTCACGCGGTAGATGAACCACGAATACTCGCGCGGGCCCTTGCGCATCATGGCTTCGAAGTCCCTGCGCGCGGGCGCCAGTTCGGCCGGCTTGTCGAGTGCCGTGGCCACCAGATCGGCGCCGTCGAATGCGCTGTGCATGGCCAGGTACACGCCGGACGAGAACATCGGGTCGATGAAGGTGAACGCATCACCCAGCATCAGGTAGCGGTCGCCCGTGGCATGGGTGCTCGAGTACGAAAAGTTTCCGGTGGCATGCACCGCGTCGTCCACCAGCGTGGCGTTCTTCAGCCGGTCCACCAGCACCGGGCAAAGCGCGATGGTGTCGTAGAAAAAGTCCTTCAGCGGCTTGTCGCGCGTCTTCAGGTAGTAAGGCCAGCACACCGCGCCCACGCTGGTGGTGCCGTCCGCCAGCGGAATGAACCAGAACCAGCCGTGCGGAAACCAGCAGATGCTGATGTTGCCTTCCTTCTTGCCCTCGAGCCTTTCGGCATTGGTGAAGTGGCCGAACAATGCCGTGCTGTTGTGGTCGGGGTTCTTTTCCTTGCAGCGGAATTTGTTGGCCAGCAGCGTGTCGCGGCCCGTGGCATCGACCACGAAGCGCGCGCGCCAGCTGCGCTTGGCGCCGTCGTCCATTTCGGCCTGAACCGTGGCGCCGTCGGCATCGAACGCCACGTCGCGCACCTTGCAGCCTTCGAGCGTTTGCGCGCCGCGTGTGGCGGCATTGCGAAACAGCAGCTCGTCGAGTTCCGAGCGGCGCACCTGCCAGGCGGAGTCGAGCGACTTGTCCCAGCCTTCGGCAAAGTCGACATAGCTTCGGTGTTCGTGGTCGGGCGAGACAAACTCGATGCCGAACTTGGGCATGCCGATCTTCTCGACCTGGTCACGCACGCCGAGCTTGTCGAAAAGCTCCACGTTGGCCGGCAGCAGCGATTCGCCGATGTGAAAGCGCGGGTGATGCGCCTTTTCGAGCAGAACCACCTTGCGGCCCTGTTGGGCGAGCAGCGCTGAAATGGTCGAACCCGCAGGTCCGCCGCCGATCACGAGTACATCGCAGGATTCGTCGGCCGTCCGCGGCATGGAAGATGCGGAAGAAGTAGCTTGGGGCGAGGACATGCGGGGCAAGCACCATTGTTAACAACCGTGAAGCATAGCGCGGCTGGCGGCGTTTGCCCCCCGTGGCGCCGCTACGGGGCGCCGGTCTTCGGCGCGTTCTGCAGGCTGGCCTGCGTCACGCTCGCGCCGGCGGGCACGTCGTCGGTAATCCACACGTTGCCGCCGATGACCGCGCCCTTGCCCAGCGTGACCCGCCCGAGGATGGTGGCGCCAGCGTAGATCACCACGTCGTCTTCCACCACCGGGTGCCGCGGCAGGCCCTTTTGCAGGTTGCCCTCGGCATCGGTCGGAAAGCGCTTGGCGCCCAGCGTCACGGCCTGGTAGAGCCGCACGCGCTTGCCGATGACCGCCGTTTCACCGATGACGACACCCGTGCCGTGGTCCATGAAAAAGCCCGCGTCGATCTTGGCGCCAGGGTGGATGTCGATGCCCGTTTGCGCATGCGCCAACTCGGCCACGATGCGCGCCAGGAGCGGCAGGTCGAGTTCGTAAAGCCGGTGCGCGAGCCGGTGGTGAATCATTGCCAGCACGCCTGGGTAGCACAGCAGTACTTCGTCCACGCTGCGCGCCGCCGGGTCGCCTTGGTAGGCCGCGAGCACGTCGCTGTCGAGCAGGCGGCGCAATCCCGGCAGCGCGTTCGCAAACTGGCGGACGGCATTGGTGGCGATCTGGTCGATCTCGCTCGCGGGGCGCGGATCGTGGCGGGCATTGAAATTCAGCTCCAGGCGTGCCTGCACCAGCAGCGCGTGCAAGGCGGTGTTCAGCGTGTGGCCGACGTAGAAGTCCTCGCTCTCATGGCGCAGCTCCGGCGGCCCGAGCCGCATGGGAAACAGCGCCCCCTTGAGCGACTCAACGATCTGCGCAAGTGCATCGCGCGACGGAAATTCGCGCGCACCGGGCTCGCGCGAGCGGCGCTGCGAGTCGCGCCATTCGTTGCGCGCACCGTGCAGCGCCCGAACGATGTCGCTCACATCAAAATTGACCATGTTGCTTTCTCCGGGACATGTGTAGCCACACTGTAGAAGTCCCCGGCGCTTGTGCCAAGAACTGAAAACCCGGTGACGCGGCAACTCAAAAAAGCCCGGCGCCAAAGCGGCGCCGGGTGTCGCAAGCCTGAGGGTCCGTCAGAGCTTTGCGATCGAAACCTCCGTGGACTTGACGAGAGCGACCACGTCGGAGCCCACCTTGAGCTGAAGCTCGTCGACGGAGCGCGTGGTGATGACCGAGGTCACGATGCCCCAGGCGGTTTCGACATCGACTTCGGAGACGACGTCGCCGCGGATGATCTCGCGGACCTTGCCCTTGAACTGGTTGCGTACGTTGATGGCTTGAATGGACATGGTGTTGCTTTCTCTTTCAGGTTGAACGAACGATTCGGAGGGGTGAATAAATAAAGACGATGCGTTCAGGCGGCTGCGGCGGCAAGCGCCTGGTCGAGATCGGCCAGCAGGTCTTCGATGTGCTCGATGCCCACCGACAGGCGCACGGTGTCCTCGGTGACACCGGCCCGCGCAAGCTCTTCCGGCGAGAGTTGCCGGTGCGTGGTCGAGGCCGGGTGCGTCGCCAGCGAGCGCACGTCGCCAATGTTCACCAGCCGCGTGAAGAGCTTCAGCGCGTCGAGAAACTTCGCCCCGCCCTCACGGCCGCTTCCAATGCCGAAGGTCAGCACGCCGCTCGACTTGCCGCCGAAGTATTTCTTCGCCAATGCGTGATCGGGGTGGTCTTCCAGCGCCGCATAGTTGACCCAGTTGACCGCCTTGTGCGTCTTGAGGTGCTGCGCCACCGCAAGCGCGTTGCTGCTGATGCGGTCCATGCGCAGCGCCAGCGTTTCGATGCCCTGCAGGATCAAGAAGGCATTGAACGGCGAAATGGCCGCGCCTGTGTTGCGCAGCGGCACCACGCGCGCGCGGCCAATATAGGCCGCCGGGCCCAGCGCTTCGGTGTAGACCACGCCGTGATAGCTCACGTCGGGCTCGTTCAGGCGCCTGAAGCGTTCCTTGTGCTGCGCCCAGGGGAACTTGCCCGAATCGACGATGGCGCCGCCAATGCTCGTGCCGTGTCCGCCCAGGTACTTGGTGAGCGAATGCACCACGATGTCGGCGCCATGCTCGATGGGCCGGCTCAGGTACGGCGAAGGCACGGTGTTGTCCACGATCAGCGGCACTCCGTGGCGGTGCGCAATGTCGGCAATGGCCGCAATGTCGGTCACGTTGCCGGCCGGGTTGCCGAGCGACTCGACGAACACCGCCTTTGTCTTTTCGTCGAACAGTTTCTCGAAGCTCGTCGGATCGCGGTGGTCCGCAAAGCGCGTGGTAATGCCGAACTGCGGCAGCGTGTGCGCAAACAGGTTGTAGGTGCCGCCATACAGCGCGGTGCTGCTGACGATGTTATCGCCCGCCTCGGCGATGGTCTGGATCGCATAGGTCACCGCCGCCTGGCCCGAGGCCAGCGCGAGCGCCGCAATGCCGCCTTCGAGCGCGGCCAAGCGCTGTTCGAGCACGTCTTGCGTCGGGTTGTTGATGCGGGTGTAGATGTTGCCCGGCACCTTCAGGTCGAACAGGTCCGCGCCGTGCTGGGCGCTGTCGAACGCATAGGCCACCGTTTGATAGATGGGCGGCGCCACGGCGCGCGTGGTCGGCTCGGGCGAATAGCCGGCGTGCACCGACAGGGTTTCGAATTTCCAGTTCTGCGACATGCAGTTGCCTTTCTGCTTTTGTGAGTTGGCGGGTTCAGACTGCCCAGCGCAGCGTGTGCGCCGGGGGCTGCAGCCAGGCGGCATCCGTTTCCGCGGTTTCTGCGTCTCCGGCCTTCTGCAGCACGCGGTCGAGAATGCGTTTCTCGATGGCGGCAAAGGCGGGGTCTCCTTGCGAGCGCGGCCGGGCGAGCGCAATGTTCTCGTCGAGTGCAATGCGGCCGTCCTCGATCAGGATCACGCGGTCGGCAAGCGCCACGGCCTCTTGCACGTCGTGCGTCACCAGCAGCGCAGTGAAGCGGTGGCGCTGCCACAGGTTCTCGATGAGCCGGTGCATCTCGATGCGCGTGAGCGCGTCGAGCGCGCCCAGCGGCTCGTCGAGCAGCAGCAGCCGCGGGTGGTGCACCAGCGCCCGTGCCAGCGACACGCGCTGCCGCTGGCCGCCCGAGAGGCGTGCCGGCCATTCGTTCTCACGGTCGGCCAGGCCCACTTGCGCAAGCACCTGCTTGCCGCGCACATTGGCGTCGCCGGGCAAGCCCAGCGTCACGTTGTCGAGCACGCGGCGCCAGGGCAATAGGCGGGCCTCCTGGAACATGATGCGGGTGTCGTCGTGCAGGCCGTCGATGGCCTTTCCGTCCGTATAGAGCCCGCCAGACGTGGCTTCTTCAAGCCCGGCGATCAGCCGCAGCAGCGTGCTCTTGCCGCAGCCGCTGCGCCCCACGATGGCGATGAATTGCCCCGGCTCGATGGTGAGCTGCGTGTTGCGCAGCACCTCGCGTTCGCCGTAGCGCTTGTGCAGGCCGCGCGCCTCGAGGCGCACGCCGCCCGCGATGGCAGTTGGTTGGATGTCTTTCAGAACGGCGCTCATGATTTAAGACTCGGTTGGAACAGCGCCACGTCAAGCGCATTGATTTTTCTGGGCAGCAGCTTTTCCGCGAAGAAGGCATCGGCGATGCGCTGCTGTTCGGCGAGTGCTTCGGCCAGCACCGGGCGTACCGCGTAGCTGCGGCGAGCGTTGGCCTGCTCGATCGTCGCGGCGTCCAGCCCCCACACGGGCGACAGCAGGGCCGCCGCTTCCTTCGGGTTCTGCTTGACCCACTTGCCGGTTTTTTCAAGCTCGGCATACACCACACGCAGCACGTCGGGGCGTGCCTTCGCGAACTTGGTGCTTGCAAGGTAGTAGCGCTGGTATGAAGCGATGCCCGTACCATCGGCCAGCACGCGCACCTTGGACTGGCGCTGCGCCGCCGCAAGGAACGGATCCCACACCACCCAGGCGTCGATGGCGCCGCGCTCGAAAGCGGCCCGGCCGTCGGCCGGCGTCAGGTAGGCGGGATCGATGTCCCTGAAGGACAAGCCGGCCTTCTCGAGCGCCGCAATCAGCAGGTAGTGCGCGCCGGCCGCCTTGGCGAAGCCGATCTTCTTTCCCTTCAGGTCGGCCACCGATTTGAGCGGCGAATCTTCGCGCACCAGAATGGCCTGTGCCGCGGGCGAAGGCGCCTCTTGCGCGACGAAGGTCAGGTCGGCGCCTGCTGCCTGCGCAAACACCGGCACGGTGTCGGCCACGTCGGCGCTGATGTCCAGGTTGTCGAGGTTCAGTGCCTCGAGCAGCGGCAAGCCGCTGGTGAACTCATGCCAGCTCAGCGTGGCGTTGAGCGGCGCGAGCTGCCTTTCGAGCGTGCCTTGCACCTTCAGCAGCGCGATCAGCGTCGAGGACTTCTGGTAACCGAGTCGGACCGTCACAGGCCGTGCGGCCGTGCCCTGGGCGAGCGCCGCGCCAGCGCCTAGCGCCCCCAAGCCGGCCAACCCCGCAACCACGGTGCGGCGAGAAATTGTTGAATTCGTGTTCATCCGCCCTGCCCTCATTTCGGCTTCTTCTGGTAGCCCGGGTGCCAGCGCAGCCACCACTGCTCCAGCCCGCGTGCGAACAGGTCGGCCAGCTTGCCGAGCAGCGCATACAGCAGGATGCCCACCAGCACGATGTCGGTCTGCAGGAACTCGCGGGCGTTCATCGTGAGATAGCCGATGCCGGCTTGCGCCGAAATGGTTTCCGCCACGATCAAGATCACCCACATCAGCCCCAGCGAAAAGCGCAGGCCGACCAGAATGGACGACAGCGCGCCCGGCAAGATGACCTCTCGGTACAGCTGCCAGCGCGAGAGGCCATAGGTGCGCCCCATCTCGATCAGCTGCGGATCCACATTGCGGATCCCGTGAAAGGTGTTGAGGTAGATCGGAAAGAACACCGACACCGAGATGAGGAACAGCTTGGCCGACTCGTCGATGCCAAACCACAGAATGACGAGCGGGATGAGTGCCAGCGCGGGAATGTTGCGCACCATCTGAATCGTCGAATCGAGCAGCGTCTCGAAGAACTTCACCGAGCCCGTCAAGAGGCCTAGAACCAGCCCCGCTCCACCGCCAATGGCCAAGCCCGCGAGCGCACGCCCCGCGCTCACCTTGACGTGCGTCCAGAGTTCGCCCGAAACCGCCAGGCTCCAGGCTGCCTTGACCACGTCCACCGGGGCCGGCAGCACCCGGGTGGAAAGCCAGCCCAGCGATGAAGCGATCTGCCAGAAGACGATGAGCCCCACCGGCACGAGCCACGGCACCAGCCGGCCCGCAACGTTGGCGCCGAAGGCCTTGAGCGCTCCGGGGGCGCTTTCTCGAGAAGGCGCGAGCGCCGGCAGTTCCTGCACTTGTTCGGTCATGACGGTCCTTAGCTTTGGGAGGCGAGGCGCGAAGGCGCATCGAGATTGGCGACGACTTCGCCGAAGGGCCCGGTCAGCGAGCCGCCCGCGAGCCGCGTTTGTGCCCTGCGCGAGAGCAGCGGAAACACCAGTTCCGCAAAGCGGTAGGCCTCTTCGAGATGCGGGTAGCCCGAGAGAATGAATTTGTCGAGGCCGAGCGCCGCGTATTCCTCGATGCGGGCCGCCACTGTCTTGGGGTCGCCCACCAGCGCGGTGCCAGCGCCGCCGCGCACCAGGCCCACCCCGGCCCACAGGTTGGGCGCAATTTCCAGGTCGGCACGCGAGCGCTTGGCCCCGCCCGCATGCAGCGCGGCCATGCGGCGCTGGCCTTCGGAATCCATGCGCGCAAAGGCGGCCTGGGCGCGAATCACGGTGTCGTCATCGACACGGCTGATCAGCTCGTCGGCGGCCTTCCAGGCGGCTTGCTCGGTCTCGCGCACGATCACGTGCAGCCGAATACCGAACTCGACCTTGCGGCCCTTGCGTGCGGCGCGGTTGCGCACGTCGGCAATCTTCTTGGCCACCTCGGCGGGCGGCTCGCCCCATGTGAGATAGGCATCGACCTGCTCGGCTGCAAGATCGTGCGCTGCCGCCGACGAGCCGCCGAACCACACCGGCGGATAAGGCTTCTGCACCGGAGGAAACAGCAGCTTCGCGCCCTTCACGCTCAGGTGCTGCCCTTCGTAGTCGAAAGACTGGCCGCCGTGGCTACGCGCAAGAATCTCGCGCCAGATGCGGATGAACTCGGCCGACTGCTCGTAGCGCGCTGCATGGTCGAGGTAGACGCCGTCGCCCTCGAGCTCGGCCCGGTCGCCGCCAGTGACCAGGTTCACCAGCAGGCGACCGCCCGACAGGCGGTCGAAGGTCGCCGCCATGCGCGCGGCCAGGCTCGGCTGGTGCAGCCCGGGCCTCACCGCGACCAGGAACTTGAGCTTCTTTGTCGCGCCGATCAGGCTGGACGCAATCACCCAGGGGTCTTCGCAAGAGCGGCCCGTGGGAATCAGCACGCCTTCATAGCCGAGGTTGTCGGCGGCGCCGGCAATTTGCTGCAGGTAGGCCAGGTCGACCTGGCGCGCGCCTTCGGTCGTACCGAGATAGCGGCTGTCGCCGTGGGTGGGGAGAAACCAGAATATCTGCATGTCTTCTTTCCGTCGGTTGGGCTTGGCGTCAGATGGCGAAGAAAAAGCCGCGCACGCTGGGCGGCGCGAACCGCAAGCGCGGCAAGGCGGCACGCGAACGTCCGGCTTGCGGCTCGCGGATGCCCCAGGCGCGCTTTGTTGTGTCGAGCACGCACGCGGCGCGGCTGCGCAAGGTTTCGCGCGTCACGCAATTCCCGCCGGAGCGGCCTCGAGCACGTTGATGCGCCGCGGAATCAGCTTCAGGTCGAAAAAGGTGTCGGCGATCTTCTGCTGCTCGGCAAGAATCGCCTTGGTGATGGGGCCGGTGCCGTAGGCCGCGCGTGCCACCGTCAGGTCGGCCACCGGTTTCGGCAGGCCCCAGAGGGCGGCCAGCTCGGCGGCAAGATCGCTCTTGTTGGCGGTGCCCCAGGCGTCGATCTTGCCGATTTCCTCGGTCACGATGGCCAGCACGTCGGCGTTCTTTGCCGCGTAGTCGAGCGACGAAAAGTAGTACGAGCGGTTGCCCACCACGCCGGTCGCGTCGGCCAGCACGCGCGCCTCGAGCGACTTTTCGGCGGCGGCAAGAAACGGGTCCCAAATCACCCATGCGTCGACCGAGCCCTTCTCGAATGCGGCGCGCGCATCGGCCGGCGGCAGGTAGACAAGGTTCAGGTCGCTGTACGCAAGGCCGTGTTTCTCGGCCAGCTTGACGATGAAGTAGTGAACGTTCGAACCCTTGTTGAGCGCGATCTTCTTTCCTCTCAGGTCGGCCACCGTCTTGATGGCCGAGCCTTTGGGCACCAGCACCGCTTCCGACTGGGGGCGTTGCAGCGTCGCGGCTACGTAAGCCAGCGGCGCGCCCGCGGCCTGCGCAAAGATGGGCGGCGCCTCGCCCACGTCTCCGAAGTCGATGGAGCCGACATTCAGCGCTTCGAGCTGCACCGGGCCGGCGGTGAACTCGGTCCACTTGAGCGACACGCCAAGCGGCGCGAGCCGCTTCTCGAGCGTGCCACGGCCCTTGAGAATGCTGAGCAGGCCTTTCTGCTTGCCGATGCGAAGCTGGCGCGCCGGCGCCTGGGCCAGCGCGCTGAACGAAGGCAGCGCTATCGCGGCGGCGGTGCCCTGCAGCAGGCGGCGGCGTGGGATGGAAATCGAAGTCATGAGGTTGTTCTTTCGTATGCGGAGGAGCAAACCCTGCTCAGGCCGAGATGAAGCCGACGATGAGCGCAACGGCCGTGACCACGACCGTGCTGATGGCGAGGTCTCGCAGCGCATGCCAGATGGAACGAGGCGGCGAGTCGAGCGCGGAGTCTTCTGTGGCAACGGGGTTCACGTGTGGGTTCCTTTTTGGCAAAGCTGTCCCCTCGCCGCTTACGGGCGAAAAAAAGGGGACGGAGATGGGGCCGGCTGAAGGCGCGGGGTCGACGGGGAACCCGTCAGACGCTACATCGCACCCGGGAAAACGGCACCGGCTCGAAGCCGTGCGTTGCAGGCAGCTTCAGGCCTTCAGTCGCCAATAGTTCGACGGCCTCGTTGAGCCGCTCAGCCAAGTCGCTGTGCACCTGGTAGGCGTTCTCGGGTGTCAGCGTGATCTGCGAATCGGTGGCGTAGACACCCGGAAGAATGTGCCGTGCCGAAAGCGCATGCAGCACGGGCCGCAAGGCGTAGTCGAGCGCGAGCATGTGATGCGGGCTGCCGCCGGTCGCCAGCGGCAGCACCGTCTTGCCCTTGAGCGCGTTCTGCGCCAGCAGGTCGAGAAAGACCTTCAGCACGCCGCTGTAAGCCGCCTTGTAGACCGGCGTGGCCACGACCACCACCCGCGCCTGCGCCACCTGCGCAATGGCGCGCTCGATGGCCGGATGATTCCAGTCGGCCAGCAGCAGCGCCTCTGCCGGCAGGTCGCGGACTGCGAGCCGCTCGACGCGCGCATTGCGGCCGGCGAGCCGTTCGCCCACGGCCTCGAGCAAGGCGGTGGAACGCGACGGTGCCGAAGGGCTGCCAGCAATCAAAAGAACGGACACGAGAGGCTTTCTTTGTTGTCTTACTTGTAGATCTGGTCGAACGAGCCGCCGTCGGCAAAGTGCGCCTTGTCCGCGTTGGCCCAGCCGCCGAACGCCTCGTCGATGGTCACCAGCGTGAGCTTGGGAAACTGCTTGTCGTACTTGGCCTTGGCCTTTTCCGAGGTCGGGCGGTAGAAGTTGCGGCCCGCAATGTCCTGGCCCTCGTCGGAGTACAGGTACTTGAGGTATTCCTCCGCCACGGCACGCGTGCCCTTCTTGTCGACCACCTTGTCGACGACCGCCACCGTGGGCTCGGCCAGGATGGAGACCGAAGGCACCACGATCTCGAACTTGTCGGTGCCGAATTCCTTCAGCGCCAGGAAGGCCTCGTTCTCCCAGGCCAGCAGCACGTCGCCCACGCCGCGCTGCACGAAGGTGATGGTCGAGCCGCGCGCGCCGGTGTCGAGCACGGGCACGTTCTTGAACAGGCTGCCGATGAATTCCTTGGCCTTGGCGTCGCTGCCGTACTTGCGCTTGGCAAATTCCCACGCGGCCAGGTAGTTCCAGCGGGCGCCGCCGGAGGTCTTGGGGTTGGGCGTGATCACCTGGACGCCCGGCTTCACCAGGTCGTTCCAGTCCTTCAGGCCCTTGGGGTTGCCCTTTTTCACCAGGAACACAATGGTCGAGGTGTACGGCGCCGAGTTCTGCGGCAGGCGCTTCTGCCAGCCTTCCTTGACGACCCCGCCATGCTTGACCAGTGCGTCGATGTCGCCGCCGAGCGCCAGCGTGGCCACGTCGGCGTCGATGCCGTCGATGATCGAGCGCGCCTGCTTGCCCGAGCCGCCGTGCGACTGCTTGATGGTCACGTCCTGGCCGGTCTTGGCCTTCCAGTATTTGGCGAAGGCGCGGTTGTAGTCGACATACAGCTCGCGCGTCGGGTCGTACGACACGTTGAGCAGCGTCACCGGGCCTGCGCCCTGCGCAAACGACGGCAATGCTGTCAGGGCCATGGCACCGGCCACGCCGGCCCCCAGGGAAAGCTTGATAAAGTCGCGGCGAAGGCTCATGGTGTCTTACTCAAAAAGGCATATCGATGAAGCTACGTATTCTGAATACGACATATGGAAACTGGAACGACCGAGTTCTCAGTTCTAAATAGCAAAATCAACTAAGCAACCGCTTTCCCCACCAGAGGCAATCAAAAATGGCACGCATGGTTCAGTGCATCAAGCTCGGCAAAGAGGCCGAAGGGCTCGACTTCCCGCCCTATCCCGGGGAACTGGGCAAGCGCCTGTGGGAGAACGTCAGCAAGGAAGCCTGGGCCGCCTGGCTCAAGCAGCAGACGATGCTGGTCAATGAAAACCGGCTGAATCTGGCCGATCTGCGGGCCCGCCAATACCTGGCCCGCCAGATGGAAAAGCACTTCTTCGGCGAAGGCGCCGACGTCGCCCAGGGCTACGTTCCCCCGTCCAACTAAAGCCGCCTTGGCCGCCAAGCCCGTCGCCTGGCGCGCCGATGGCGTGCCGTACAGCGAGCGCTTCGGCGACATCTATCACCCCGAAACCGGAGCGCCGGCGCAGGCTCGCCACGTGTTTCTGGGCGGCTGCGGCTTGCCCGAGGCGTGGTCGGAGCGCCCGAAATGGCTGGTTCTCGAAACCGGCTTCGGGCTGGGCCTCAACTTTCTGACAACCTGGCAGGCGTGGCGGGCGGATGCGAACCGGCCGCGCCTGCTGCACTTCGTCTCGATCGAGGCGCATCCGGTCGGGCCTGAAGACCTGCTGTGCGCCGCCGGCGCCTACCCTGAACTGGTGCCGTTGGCCGAGGAACTGGCCGCGCAGTGGCACGGGCTGCTGCCGGGCTTTCACCGGCTGGCCTTTGAAGCCGGCCGGGTACTGCTCACACTGTGCATCGGCGACGTGCAACCCATGCTGCGCGCGCAGCGCTTCGACGCCGACAGCATCTTTCTCGACGGCTTCAGCCCCGAGCGGAACCCCGCGATGTGGTCGCCGGACACGCTCAAGGCCGTGTCGCGCTTTGCCCGCCAGGGCACCGGCATTGCCGCCCGGACCGATGCCCGGGCTGTGCACGATGCGCTCTCGCAGAATGGTTTCCAGCTCGAAAGACGGCCGGGCCTGCCCCCCGGACGCGACGGGCTCATCGGCGTGTTCGCCCCCGCCTGGACGGTGCGCCGCCGCGGCCCCGCGCCCGAGCATGTCGAAACGCCGGGCCGCTGCGCAATCATCGGTGCCGGACTGGCCGGCGCGGCCGTTGCCGCCAGCTTGGCACGGCGCGGTTGGAAAGTCACCGTGCTCGATGCAGCCGACCGCCCCGCCGCCGGCGCTTCCGGCCTGCCGGTCGGCGTGCTTGCGCCGCATGTCTCGCCCGACGATGCCCTGCTCTCGCGGCTCACGCGTGCGGGCATCCGCGCCACATGGCTGGAGTTGGAGCGCCTTCTGGAAGAAGGCCACGACTGGCGCGCCGCCGGCGTGCTGGAGCGCCGGCCCGAAGGCGACACGCGCGTGCCTACCGGGTGGAACGAGAGCGGCCCGAACGAATCGTGGCCCGCCAGCGCTGCGCAACTGGCGAATGCCGGCTTGCCCGTTGACGCCCCCGCGCTCTGGCATGCCCGCGCGGGATGGGTTCGCCCATCGAGGCTGATCGAAGCCTGGCTGCGCGAGCCGGGCATCGAGTTTCGCGGCAACGCGCCG
Organism: Variovorax paradoxus; assembly: GCF_009755665.1. Lineage (NCBI taxonomy): Bacteria > Pseudomonadati > Pseudomonadota > Betaproteobacteria > Burkholderiales > Comamonadaceae > Variovorax > Variovorax paradoxus. The sequence continues at coordinate 2,757,162 of NZ_CP046622.1, read as the reverse complement.
GTCGCACGCCTGTCACGCAGCGCGGCTGGTTGGCAGCTCTCGGATGCGGCCGACCGGCTGCTGGCCGAAGTAGATCGCGTGGTCGTCGCCGCGGGCTACGAATCGGGCCGCTTTGCACCCGCACTTCCGCTTCAGCCGGTGCGCGGCCAAGTCGCGTGGGGTCGGATGGCGGACGACGTCGCATTGCCCACCACGCCGGTCAATGGCGACGGTCACCTGATTGCCCATGTGCCCGAAGATGAAGGCGCCCTGCTCTGGCTTTGCGGCGCCACCTTCGACCGCGACAGCACCAACCTGGCGCCCCGGCCACACGATGCCCGGGCAAACCGGGAACGCCTGGAGCGCCTGCACCCCGGTGCCGCGGCAACGCTGACACCGGCTTTCGAAAGCGGCGACGCCCAACACTGGGTGGGTATCCGTTGCGCCTCGGGCGACCGCCGCCCGCTGGTCGGGCCGTTGGGCGAGGCCGGCCTCTGGGCCTGCACCGCGCTGGGTTCGCGCGGCCTCACGTTCGCTGCGCTGTGCGCCGAACTGCTGGCCGCGCAATGGCACGGCGAGCCGCTGCCGCTGCCCGCCAACCTGGCCAAGGCCCTTGGCACCGAAAGAGCCGCGCCCTAAGCGCCCTAAGCGCCAGAGGCGTCGGCCGACGCCAGCATGTGGTCGATCTTGCTGTCGCCGTAGACGCGCACCACTTCGGAAATGACGACCTTGTAGCCGTCGAGCCAGTTTGCCTGCGCCGCCTTCGCCTGCTGGTGCACAGGGTGCTGGATGAGCGCCTGCAGCGCTTCGAGCGATTCCCAGTAGTAGACGTTCGACACCAGCCCGTTGCCCGCGTTTTCCCAGGTTTCTTCACCCAGGTAGCCAGGCAGCGACTTCGCGGCGGCCGCAATGGTCTGGTCGAGACGATGGAATTCGTCGTCGAACTGCTTCTTGGCGAAGATGAAGGTAGCGGAATACATGGAGCGTCGATGCGTGTGGTGAAGGCCGGGCGGGCGCCGATTCTGCGGCATAGGACCGAGGCAGCCAAACGGAAAGCCCCCGCTGGCCCTGCCGACACGTGAGAATGCACCGCATGGCCATTCAGTACGACATCACGCACACCACCGTCTACCGCTACAAGAAACCGGTGACCTTCGGGCTGCACCGCGTCATGTTCCGCCCCCGCGACAGCCACGACCTGCGGGTGCTGGCCACCGACCTCCAGGTGAGCCCGCAATCGTTCACCCGGCTCATCCAGGATCCGCATTCCAACTCGGTTGCGCTGGTGCAGCCCATGGGCGAGGCCACCGAGCTGCGCATCGTGTGTTCCTTCACCATCGAGCATGTGCCGGCGCAGCAAGACCAGCTCGCGCTGGACCCGGCCGCCGAATTCCTTCCCTTTGCCTATTCGGTGCAGGAGCGCCTCGACCTGGAGCACTACCTGCGCCCGCACCACGACGACGATGCGAACGGAACGCTGATCCGCTGGGCCCATCAGTTCCTGCATACCGACAAGCCCAACAGCACCCGCGAAGTCCTCACGCGCATGAACGCGCACATCGGCCAGAGCCTCGAATACAAGGCACGCGACGAAGAAGGCACGCAAACGCCGCTCCAGACGCTGGCACTCGGCAGCGGCAGCTGCCGCGACTACGCACTGCTGATGATGGAAGCCACGCGCCGCCTGGGCATTGCCACGCGTTTCGTCTCGGGCTACATCTACGACGCCGCGCTCGACCGCGTAGCCCAGTCGCCCGGCGAATCGATGACCGGCGCCGGCACCACGCACGCATGGTTGCAGGCCTACCTGCCGGGCGTCGGCTGGCTCGCGTTCGACCCGACCAACAACCTCATGGGCAGCGGCCAGCTGATCCGTGTCGGCGTCACGCGCGATCCGGCGCAGGCCGCGCCTATCTCGGGCAGCTGGTATGGCGACGCCGAGGCCTACGACGGGCTGGAGGCCACAGTGGTGGTCACGCGCCGCAAGGAGTGACGCGCGAAGGACAGCCCCTATCCGCCATGCGCCGGCGATGCTCCGGCGAGCGCTGGACGCTGGTACATCGAACGCAGAACGACCCGGCGGCTGGCCACCGGAAGCTTCGCCACCGCGCCGAAGAAGTTGCGGGCCGCCTCGCATTGGGCGTCGGGCTCGTGGCCATGAGCCCGCAACTTCTGGACGATCTGCACCTGCACCGCAGGCACCGTCGCCAAGACCGGCGCCAGCGCACGGCGCAGGACCTCGGGCGACGGCGGCCGAACATCCTGGCGAGGCTCGGCCTGCAGCATCGCGCGGATCAGAAGGTCTTCGCGCTTCTCGAGTGCCTCGGGCAGGCTGGCGGGCGCGAGTTCGGCACCAGCGAGATAGTTTGAGCAGTTCTGCGCGCTTGTCGCCCGGACCGCGGCAAGCTGGCTGTTGAACAACATCAGGAACTCGTCGAGCTGCTCGTCATTCGCCGTGCGCAGCAAGCGCGCCGTGAGGCCACTCAAAACCGTACTGCCGCTCTTGACGACGTCGATATCCGGGGCTCCGCGCTGGCTGACCGCCCATGCCCGATCCGCCGCCTTGTCGATGGTTTCGGGAAAGCGCGCCTCGACCGCCAGCCAGAACGGATCGGCAGCGTACATCTCACGCAAGCTGCCCCGCGAGGAACGATCGATACGCCCCACTGTCTCGCCGCCGGTTGCAGTTCGGGTCACCGCGTTCGCGGCGAGAAGTTCCGCATGCGTTGGAAACCACATCGATTGGGCCGACGTCTGGGTGATCTTCTCGATGAATCTTTCGGGCATTCCGGCGGCCTTGTACGCCGCAATGGTCTCCGCCGTGATGGTGGTCTCGTCTCTCACGTTGGACGCGACGAGGCTCGGCCGATGAAACCCGATTCGGGCGTTGCGTGTCGCTGCCCGCTCACGCCCCGCGAGAAACACGAGCGTGCAAGCACTTTCGCATTGGACCTGCACATAAGTGTCGAGCTTGCGATCGCGCACCATCTGTGCAATCGCCGAGCCTTCGAGCATGCGCCCACCTCCTGAACGAAGTTCGAGTCGGCGGACGTCGGACGCGCCGGCCAATGCAACACTCAATGCCTTGGCTGAGCCCTCGCCCATGGGTCCGTCCAATGCCGCCGAGCGTCCGTCAGGCGAGATGCTGATCTTGGCAGCAGGGACCGGGTCATGCCCAACCGCAACCTGAGCCAATTCCCATGCTTGCGGACCCAGCCGCTGTGTCCATTGGCTTCCCCAGAACATGGCGCCGATCAGCACCATGAATTTGGCGACAACCGCCCATCCCGCAGAACCGCCGCGCGACGCATGCTGCCGCGCGGATCGCCAGATGCCAACCGCTCCCCAAATCCAGATCACGGTGCCGAGCACCGTGAGTGAGAGGCCGACCGCCGAGGACAGTCGCAGGTTGTGGGCGTTGCGAAGCGTCTCCTTCGCCAGCGAACTCAGCAACGTGGCGCCACCGGCGCCTAACACCGTTGCATTCAGCCAATAGGAAATGCCGAGCGACATCTCGCCCCGCCAATGGCGCATCAGATAGTTGTTACGCATGCCGCCTCCCGCGTGCTGTTTCTTGTATGCCTATATGGCCGGTCAATTATCTCGGCGTCGCTGCATCTCGCCCAGTTGTTTAAGAGGCGAACGCGCACCCGGTCGTGTCGCGTACGAGATAGCAGCTACGGGAAAGCCCGGGCCGATGCGCCCGGCAACGCCCCTACGCTGCGCCGCCGGTCCAGCGAAATAGCACGGTCGTTCTCTACGGCCTGGCGATGCAGCGCTGCGCCGGGCTTCTTCTTCCCAACACCACAAGAACGGAGAGAGACATCCATGCATTCCGCGCGCCTCACATTTCTTGCCCTTGCAGCCAGCCTTGCCGTCGCGTCCTGCGGCGGCGGTGGCGGTGGGGGCGGCTTCGCGTTCACCCCGCTCCCGCCCGCTCCGGCCCCCGCGCCCCCCCTCCTCCTCCACCGCCCCCGCCGCCGCCCGAAGAGACGCGCCTGCAGGACAGCCGCAACTCGTTCGCGCCCGCCGATGCTTCAGCCACCACCTTCGCGGCGCTCGCCTCGGACGCCAGCGACGCCGTCGACAACGCCACCACCAGCCGCTGGGCCGGCATGCTCGGCGGCGCGCAGTACCGCGTCGAGGTGCCCGCCAACTGGAACGGCAAGCTCGTGATGTATGCGCATGGCTACGCCGGCGATGTCAACCTGCTGGTCGTGAGCAACCCGTCGATCCGCCGCTACCTCATCCAGAACGGCTACGCCTGGGCTGCATCGAGCTACAGCAAGAATTTCTACGACGTGCGCGCCGGCGTGGAAGACACCAACGCGCTGGCCCTGGAGTTCAACGCCATTGCCAAGGCCAACGGCCGCGAGCTTGCCGCGCCGTCGAAGGTCTACATCACGGGCCATTCGATGGGCGGCCACATCACCGCGGCGGCCATCGAGGACGAGGCTTTTGCCACGGCCAACCACAAGGTCAAATACAACGGCGCAGTGCCGATGTGCGGCGTGGTCGGCGACACGGAGCTGTTCGACTACTTTGCAGGCGCGCAGATCGCCGCCCAGGCTCTTGCCGGGCTGCCCAAGTACCCGACCGTCAACTGGCTGGACATCAGGACGCAGGTCACGGGCACGCTCTACACGGCGTTTCCGGGCACGCCCACGGCCACTGGCCTGAAGTTCGGATCGGTGGTGAAGAACCTCACGGGCGGCGAGCGGCCGATGTTCGATCTCGGGTTCACGCAGGGCGGCTCGTTCGCGGCGGTCTGGGGCGTGTTCGGCAGCGACGGCACAGTCAACGGCATCCTGAACAAGAGCACGCTCGACACCAACCGCTTCACCTACACCATCGACGGCGACGTGCCGGGAACGACCGCGCTGAACGCATCGGTGCTCAAGCTCACCGCGGCGCCCGACGCCAACCGGCTGCGCACCGATGGCTTGCGCTGGATTCCCAAGGCAAACGGCGAATTCAAGATCCCGGTGGTCTCGCTGCACACGCTGGGCGACCTGTACGTGCCCTTCAGCATGCAGCAGATCTACCACCAGCGCGTCGCGGCCAAGGGCAACAGCGACTGGCTGGTACAGCGCGCCGTGCGCGGCATCTCCCATTGCGACTTCACGATCGCCGAGCAGGCAGAAGCCTTCGACGCCATGATCAAGTGGGAGCGCGACGGCGTGAAGCCGGCGGGTGACGACGTGGTCACAGCTGCCACGGTGGCAAACCCGGCTTACGGCTGCACTTTCACTCGCCCCCTCGGCGCGGTGGACGAGAGCGCCACCAGCCAGGCGACGCGTCCGGGTGCGGCGGCGGCGCGCCCCTGCCCACCGTAAGAAAGCGCGAAGGTTCTGGCCGGCGTGTAAGCGCCGGTCGACTGCCTGAACCGGCGGGTCGATAAAGGAGGCACGGGTACGCGGCATTGACGCACGCCACGATCGGCGGCAATGTCGCTCCCATCGGCTTGACATCGAAGACTCACTCGCACGGGACGGCACATGAGAACCCTCGCATTCACCGCAGCCGCACTGGCAGCCGCGGCGCTGGCCTGGCCTGCCGGGTCTTCGTTCGCCGCCGAGCCAGCCCGGCGCGTGCCCGCGCCCAAGGTCGACGTCATGGCCTCGCCCACCACCAAATACGAAACCGCCGTGTTCGCCGGCGGTTGCTTCTGGGGTGTGCAGGGCATATTCCAGCGCGTCAAGGGCGTGAACAACGCCGTGTCTGGCTTTGCCGGCGGCGATGCCAAGACGGCGCGCTATGACAATGTGGCCTCGGGCCGCACCGGCCATGCCGAATCGGTGCGCATCACCTACGACCCGCAGCAGGTCAGCTACGGCAAGCTGCTGCAGATCTATTTCTCGGTGGCGCACGATCCGACCGAACTGAACCGGCAAGGGCCCGACACGGGCCCTCAATACCGCTCCACCGTTTTTGCCGAGAACATCGAGCAGGCCCGCGTTGCGAGGGACTACATCGTGCAGCTGAACCAGGCCAAGACCTTCGGCAAGCCGCTGGCGACCACCATCGAAATGTCGAAGCCCTTTTATGCGGCGGAGGCCTATCACCAGGACTTCCTCACGCGCCATCCGCGGCACGGCTACATCGTGATTCACGACATGCCGAAGATCGAGAACCTGAAGAAGCTGTTTCCGGAGAGCTACCGGTCGACGCCCGTGCTGGTGAACCCGGCAAAGGGCAGCTGAACTCAGCCGGGCTTGGGTGCGTCCGCCACCGCGTCGTAGTTGCCGCGACGCGCCGCCTGGTTGCAACGCGCGCGGTGCACAAGCGCCTTCTGCGCTACAGCGACATTGGAGGCGTCACCCTTCCACTCGTCCAGTGCCGGCTGCTGAACGGCGCGGGAATATGAGAACGCCAGCGCCCAGGGCAACCGCGATGCGAACCGCGCGTTCATGGCGTTCAACCGTGCCGAAGCAAGCTCTGCCGACTGGCCGCCCGACAGGAACGCGATGCCCGGCACAGCCGCGGGCACGGTGCGCAGCAGGCAGGTCACCGTGGCGTCGGCCACCTCGTCCACGCTCTCCTGAATCGGACAGGCCTGGCCGGGCAAGACCATGTTGGGCTTCAAGAGCATGCCCTCCAGCAGCACGCCCTGCAAACGCAATTGAACGAAAACCCCACGCAGGGTTTCTTCGGTGATTTCCGCGCAGCCTGCGAGGAAGTGGTCTCCGTCCATCAGCACTTCGGGTTCGACGATGGGAACCAGCCCCGCTTCCTGGCACAGCGCCGCATAGCGGGCCAGCGCATGGGCATTGACCTCGATGCATGCTCGGCTGGGCAAGCCGGGACCGGGTGTGATGACGCCGCGCCACTTGGCAAAGCGCGCCCCCATGCCGGCGTATTCGGCCAGCCGTTCGCGCAGGCCGTCCAGGCCCTCGGTCACAGTCTCTCCCGGGTGGCCCGCCAGGGGCTTCGCCCCCGTGTCGACCTTGATGCCCGGGATGATGCCCGCCGCCTCGAGTGCCGAGACAAAGGTCGCGCCCCCGCTCGTGCGCTGCCGGATGGTTTCGTCGAAAAGAATCGCGCCGCTGATGCTTGCTCCGAGGCCCGGCGCGGTCACGATCAGTTCGCGCCAGCTGCGGCGCGCGTCTTCGGTCTGGGGAATGTTGAGCTTCGCAAAGCGCTTGTGGCAGGTGGCGTTGCTCTCGTCCATGGCAAGCAAGCCCTTGTCGCCGGCAACCAGCGCCTGTGCGGTATCGATCAATGCCTGTGCAGTCATGATGCTGTGGCCCTCGCTTGCGGATGATCGTACGCCTGTGCCCGGCCTCCGGCTAGATCACGTTCTTCTCGACCAGCGGCCTGTTTTCGAGAATGCGCGCGAACGACACCGGCGACAGGTCAAGGCTGCGGTACTCGCCGTAGCGGATGAGCTCCGCCACGCCCCGCCCCGCCGCGGGGCATTGCTGCAGCCCGTGCCCTGAGAAGCCGTTGGCAAAGTAGAGGTTGTCGCAATCCGGGTGCAGCCCGAGGATCGCGTTGTGGTCGAAAACGTTCATCTCGTAGTAGCCGGCCCACGCGCTTGTCATGCGAATGGCCTCGAACACCGGCACGCGCGCGGCCAGCGCCGGCCAGATGAAGTCTTCGAAAACGCGGTAGTCGACCTCGAGCGGCGCATCGTCGCGGTCCCTGTCCTGCGGCGGCGCAAAGCCGCAGATGAAGCGGCGGCCTTCGGGCCGCAGCCAGATGCCCGAGGTGTCGATGATCAGCGGACACCCCGGCAAGGTGTCGGGACACGAAAAGCTGAACACCATGCGGCGGCGCCCGCGCACCGGCAAGTCGATGCCGGCCCAGCCGGCCACCTTGGCGGCCCAGGCGCCCGCCGCGTTGACCACCACGTCGGCCTCGAGTGGGTCGCCGATGTCCAGCTCCACGCCAGTGAGCGCGCGGCCGCTGCGCTGCAGCCCGGTCGCCTTTGCCTGCACATAGCGCGCGCCCTGTGAAATGGCCTTCTTTCGAAACGCCTGCAGCAGGCTGTAGCCGTCGTACCAGCCCTCGCCCGAAAGGCCCAGCGAAGCCAGCGCGATGCCTTCGGTCGAAATCCACGGAAACCGGGCTTTCAGCTGTTCGGGCGTCATCAGGACCACATCGACACGATGCGCCTTCTGCGTTGCATGGTTCTCCCGCAGCACCTCGACGCCCTCCGACGGGGCCAGGTACAGGTACCCGGGCTCGACCAGGCCGATGTCGGGCACGTTGTCGCCCACGCGCAGGGTTTCGCCAAGCCGGCGAAAAAATTCGATGCCGTAGAGCGACATCTCGATGTTGATGGCGGTGGAGAACTGCTGCCGGATCGAACTCGCCGACAAGGCCGACGACGCCTGCGTGTACGAGAAATCGCGCTCGACCACGGTCACGTCGAACGGCTCCTCCGACGGGTCCTGGTTCAGAAAATAGGCAATGGCGGAACCGATGGCCCCGCCGCCGATGATCACCACACGACGCATGAAATCCCTTTCTTGCTGCTCGTCCACAGGTCCATTCTTACAAGCGCCGGGAAAAACCGCGAGGCCCGCACGCAGAATAGCAACGATGAGAAAAGACATTCCCAATCTGGGCGCACTGCAGGCCTTCGAGGCCTCGGCGCGCCTGGGGAGCTTTACCCGCGCGGCGGCCGAACTGGCGCTGACGCAAAGCGCCGTCGGGCGCCAGGTGGCCACGCTGGAGCAGCGGCTGGGCGTGCCCCTGTTTTCGCGCGTGCGCCGGCGGCTCACGCTTACCGACACCGGCCGCGAATACGCCGCGCGCATCCGCCGCCACCTGGACCAGATCCGCCGTGACACGCTCGAGATCAGTGCCGGCCACGACATGGGCTTTGTGCTCGAAGTCGCGGTGGTGCCCACCTTTGCCACCCAATGGCTCATCCCGCGGCTACCCGATTTCAGCCGGCAGCACCCCAACATCACGGTCAATCTCTCGGTGCGCACGCAGCCCTTCTCGTTCCAGGAAAACGCCTATGACGCCGCCATTTATTTCGGCGACCAGTTCTGGCCCCGCACACAAGGTGGGCTGATCTTTTCCGAAGGAGAGATGGTCCCCGTGTGCAGCCCGGCGTTCCGCGATGCCAATGGCCCATGGAACGAAGCGGCCTTCGAGCGTTGCCGCCATGTGCACCTGAGCACCCGCGCACACGCCTGGCGCGACTGGTATGCGCAGCAGGGTTGGGAGTACACCCTGCACGCCTCGCGTGGGCCGCGCTATGAGCTCTTCACCATGGTCACCGCCGCTGCGGCCGCCGGCATGGGAGTCGGCCTGGCGCCCCGCCTCCTGATCGAGCGCGAACTGCGAACCGGCGAACTCGTGGTGCCGATAGACCGGCACCTGGACGTGAGCCAGGGCTATTACTTTGCCTATCCCGAAGGCCCTCCCGCCTCCGGCGCTCTGGAGCACTTCAAGGGCTGGGTGCTAGGCCTTACGCCCGATTGAGTAAAAGATATACGAAAAAAGTTGCTATTTCATGTGCCCATCTATACATTGATACCCAGGTTGCGTACCGCAACACCGCACCGGTCCCGCGGCCGCCCGCGCAAGAAGGCGCCGCGAAGCTTCCGGCGTCGAAAAGCAAGATCAATCGGCGTAGGAGACAAGAATGGCATCGAAAGCAACCTTTCGCCGCGAGCTCTCCTCGTCGAATCCGGCCCCACGCCCGCGCTGAACGGCATTTGACTCAAGACGGTGCCATATGCGCCTGCTCCTGGTCGAAGACAACGAACTGCTTGGAAGCGCGGTTCACAAAGGCCTGGTTCGCACGGGCTACGCAGTGGACTGGAATCGCCTTGGAAAAGACGTTCTCCCCTCGCTCGCCTCCTGCACCTACGACTGTGTGCTCCTTGACCTTGGTTTGCCCGATGTCACCGGAGACATATTGCTCAAGAGCATCCGAACGCGCGGCATTCCCATTTCGGTAATCGTGATCACAGCGCGCTGCGGCATCCGGGACCGGGTGCGCCTGCTGGACATGGGTGCCGATGACTACATGGTCAAGCCGCTCGACTTGGACGAAGTGGCTTCCCGGGTGAGGGCTGTACTGCGCCGGGTCAACGGCAAGACGCCGACCGCCGCCGAGCCGGAGCATGGCCCGCTGAAGCTGCACCCCTCCCATCGCATGGCAACGCTGCATGGCAATGTCGTGCCGCTGACCAACAAGGAGTTCTGGCTCCTGGAGATTCTGGTGCGCCGAAAGAAGCAGGTGCTTTCTCGCGCTCAGCTCGAGGAAGCGCTCTACACCTACGACGTCGAGGTCGAGAGCAACGCGGTGGAGGTCCACGTTCATTTCCTCCGGCGCAAGTTCTCGCCCAAGCTCATTCTCACGGTGCGAGGCGTCGGCTACCAACTCGGGCCCGAGAGCTGGAATGAATAAGCGGTCGGGCGCCCCGTGGTCCTTGCGGCGCCGGCTGGCGGCGATCGTGTTCTTCGTGTGTGCCGCCACCCTGCTGGCCGCGGCCGCCGCCATGTACAGGGCCGACCACCTTTCCGACAAGAAAGTGCTCGACGCCCGCCTGGTGGCGCTGGCACATACGGCACTGGCGTTCGCCGAACACGAGATCGCCGAGATCTCCGCGGAGGGCCACGACGACGGTGTGCACGAAACCGGCGACACGCTCGGCACGCACTATCACTACCAGATATGGTCGCCCAGCGGACGGCTGCTTCTTCAAAGCCACAAGGCCCCCTCGGGCGTCCCGATGCGGCCGCTGGCAGAGCGCGGCTTCGGCAAGGCAATCGTGGATGGCGAGAGCGTGCGGACTTATTCCGAAGCAGCCAAAAAGGGCGGCATGGTCGTCCAGATCGCGGAGCGCGTGGGCTACCGCATGGGCGCAATCGGCACCATCACCAGGTACTTTCTTTCCTATCTGGCGATTCCGCTCATCCTGATCTTCGTGAGTGCCTGGTGGTTCCTCAACCGTGCACTTCGATCCGTCGAGGGCTACGCTTCACAGCTTCGGGAACGCCAAGCGCTCGACCTCACGGAACTGAATGCCGTGGACCCGCCTACCGAACTCAGACCCATGGTCGATTCGATCAACGCATTGCTCGACCGCTTCAGGAAGGCGTTATCGGTCGAACGCGACTTCACCGTGATTGCGGCGCACGAGATGCGCACCCCGCTGGCCGGCCTGCGCGCGCAAGCCCAACTGGCCTCCACGCTTGCGGATTCGCCGCAAGAACTGTCGGCTTCCTTGCGGCATCTGATGTCGGGTATCGATCAGGCCAGCTACCTTCTCGATCAGCTGCTCGACCTCGCGCGAATCGACAGCCTTGCGGCGACCGGGGCGCACACCCTGAACCTGGTGAACCTGGAAGAGGTCTACAGAGACGTGATGGCCGACCTCGGTCCTGCGGCGGCCCAGCGCGAGCTTACGTTGCGAACGCGGTTCGAGGTGCGGGAGCTGATGGCCGAAGAGCTCGGCGTGCACCTCCTCATGCGCAATCTGATCGTCAACGCGATCCGCTTCACCCCGGTCGGCGGGCGAATCGAGATCGGCAGCGCACGAAGCCGCCAGACGGTTGTGCTCACCGTCGACGATTCCGGCCCCGGCATTCCCGCCAGCCGGCACGCGGAGGCGTTCCAGCGCTTCAATCGGCTCGGCCGCGTCGACGGGCACGGCGTCGGCCTCGGGCTGTCGATCGTGCACGCGGTGGCCGAGGCGCATCACGCGCCGGTGCGCCTGCTCGAGTCGCCGCTGGGCGGCTTGCGGGCCTCGGTCCGGTTTCCCGCGGCAGCTTCGGGAACATCGGCGCCCGAGCGGAGCGAAGTGGTTCACATCTGCCTCGCCGCCCTGCGCAATGTCGACGTGATGGGGTCCAGAAGATACTGAAGCGCGGTCTGGAATCCACCGTCGATATAGACCTCGGCTGGCATTCCCGCCTGCATCTTCAAATCGCCCACCGCCTTCACCGACTCTGCGTCGGCCAGGATCGAAACGCTGTAGTACGGCATCTGCGTGGACTTGTCGGTAAACCGGTCGCCCGATACATAGGTGACCTTGCCCGCCACCATCGTGGCATTGCGGTACTTGAACGCGGTGAACTTGATGCGGGCGTGCTGCCCCACCAGGACGTTGTTCACTTCTTCAGGTCGAATCTGCGCCTCGATCATCAGCGCCGTGTTGCTCGGCACGATCTCGGCAATGGTTTCACCTGGCCGCACGACCGAACCCGGCGAGGTGAACTTCAGGTCGATGATCTCGCCGGCCGCCGGCGCCAGCACCACCTGGCGCGTGGTCGCGTCGTCGGACTTGCGCAGTTCCTGTTCGATCTCGCTCACGCGCGCCACCGTCGTCTTGAGCTGGTCGCTTGCCGAGCGAAGGTATTCGTTGACGATCGAATTGCTTTTGATGTCGGCATCGATCAACCGCCCATGGCCGCGTGCGAGCTCGGAGCGGCGCTCCTCCAGCTTGGAGGTGTAGTCGGCCACCGAGGCTTCCATCTGGTTGATCCGCGCCGATGAAACGAAGCCTTCCTGTACCAGGCCGCGATTGGCCTCGAGGTCGCGGTGCTGCAGGGCCAGCGATTCCTGCGCCTTGCTGCCCTGCGCCTCCAGCGCCCCGATTTCCTGCTGCACCCTCTGGCGCAACTGCCGCATCAGCGCTAGCTCGCTCTGCAGCGAATGGCGGCGCGCATGGAACAGTGCCGATTCCTTGTCCATTGCGTCCTGCAGGCGCGTGTCCTTGCGTGCTTCCGCCTGCAGGCCTTCAGAGAACACCAGCCTGTCGGCGCGGCGCTGCTCCGCATCCAGCCGCTCCAATGCCGTGCGTTCTACCGCGAGGCGATAGGTGAGCCGGTTGCGATCGGCGTCCACCCCCACGTCGCCGATGACCACAAGGGGCTCGCCTTCCTTGACCACTTGTCCGTCGCGAACGAGAACCTGCCTCACGATGCCGCCTTCCAGATGCTGGACGGGCCGCCGGTTCAAGTCCACCTTGACATGCGCCGGTGCCACCACCGCCATTGCCAGCGGCGCGAGCCCGACCCACGCTCCCAACGGAATGACGATGCCCAACACCGTCCACAGTCCCATGCTCATGAGACGCCTGATCTGCTGTTCGCTGGTCTTTTGTTTCGGTGCCCTGCCGGCATGCGGGAGCGCTTGTGCGTGCGTCATATGTTCCTGCCTTTCCGGTTCTTATGCCGAGCGCTCGCGTTCACGCTCGCGCTCACGTTCGGCGACTGCGGCCTGCGATTGCTTCTGCATCGCCTTCATCACCTCGCCGGCCGGACCGAACTGCTTCACATGTCCGGCCTCGAGGATGAGGATCTTGTCCACGTGCGCGACCAGCGAAGGGCGGTGCGTCACCACGATGGAGGTCACACCCTCGGCGCGCAGGCTGCTGAGGGCGTGCGCCAGCGCAATTTCGCCCTCCGCGTCCAGGCTTGCATTCGGCTCGTCGAGCACCACCAGGCGCACATCGCCATACATCGCGCGCGCAAGCGCAATGCGCTGGCGCTGCCCCGGCGACAGGCGCGCTCCGGCCTCGCCGATGGGCGTGTCATAGCCCTTCGGCAGTTGCAGGATCATGTCGTGCGCGTTGGCCCGCTTGGCGGCCGCGATCACCGCCTTGGGGTCGGACTTGGAGAGCCGGCCGATGTTGTCGGCGACCGTGCCGTCGAACAGCTCCACGTCCTGCGGCACATAGCCGATCCATGGGCCCAGTTCGCTGCGCGGCCATGACGAGAGATCGGCGCCATCCAGCCTGACGGTTCCGATGGTCGGCTGCCAGATGCCGGTCAGAAGCCTCGCCAGCGTGGATTTTCCCGCTGCGCTGGCCCCGATGATGGCCAGTGCCTCGCCGGCGGCGAGGTTCAGGGAAACGCCGGTCAGCGCCAGCTTTTCGGTGCCCGGCAGACGCAGCGATACGCCCTCCACACGCAGTTCGCCCACCGGCCGGGGTAGCGACATCTGCGGCTCGCCCTTGTCGAAGTAGCCGCACAGATCGCGCAAGCGGCGATAGGCGGAGCGCGCTTCGTTCAGCACGCGCCAGCTGCCGACGATCTGCTCCACCGGCTGCAAGGCGCGGCCGAGCAGGACGGTGGTGGCGATCATCACGCCCGCCGAAGCCGACTGCGTAAGGACCAGGTAGGCGCCGATCGACATCATCATGACCTGCACGCCCTGGCGCAGGAACCGCGACGCGGCGCTGAACATCACGCTCGAATGGCTGCTAGCGCCTTGCAACGCCAGCGCTTCGTCCTGCTGCTTGCGCCAGCGGCCCAGCAGGCGCTCGGTCATGCCCATGGCCTGCAGCACTTCCGCGTTGCGCAGCGAGCCCTCCACGTAGCGCGACGCGCTGCGCGTTTCCTTCTGCACCGCGTCCAGCGCCTTGCGGCTCATCCGGTCGTTGAGCCACGCCAGGCCGATCATCACGATGGCGGCGCCTGCGGCACCCAGGCCCAGGGCCGGGTGGAAGAAGGCGATGACGGCCACGTAGACCACGATCCACGGCGCGTCCATCAGCGCCGTCAATCCGTTGGCCGAAAACAAGCCGCGCAGGGTCGCGATGTCGCGCATCGCGTCCGGCCGCGCGTTCAGCGGCGAGCGGGCCATGGCGGTGACGACCGCGTGCACCACCGGCGGCGAGAGCCGCTCGTCGACGATGTTACCGCTGAGGTGCTGCAAGCGCAGCCGCACGTAGTCGAGCACGAACAGAATGGCGAGCGCAGCCCCTACGCCCGCCAGCAACACCCACAGCGTCTCGCGGCTGTTGGTGGGAATCACCCGGTCGAACACCTGCAGCATGAACAGCGCAGGCACCAGGTACAGCAGATTGATGACAAACGAGAAGAGCGCCATGTTGAACAACAGCGGCTTCATCTTGGCCCAGATCGGCTTCATGTTCTTGTCTCCTCCAGTATGCGGAGCAAGGCGCTTGCGCGCCCCGCTCCGCGCCTTGCTACGCCGTTCAGGCGAAGTCGAAGTTGGCCGCCACCACCGCCGCATTGGCGCTGAAGGTGCCGATCAGCGTCAGTTCCCCGGCCGACGTCTCCCCGCCTCCGGCCTGCACCCATTGCCACAGCGAGAAGCTGTTGCCGTTGGTGTCGTTGATGACCAGCAGCGCGTCTTCTCCGGCGCCCGCGGTGATGGCGAATTCGGCGTTGAATGCCGCCGAAACCGCTGCCGCGTTGCCGAGGTTCGCCGTCGTCACACCTTCACCGCCGGTGCCGGTCAACAGCAAGGCTTCGATGTCGCCGTTGCCCTGTCCGACCGTGACATTCACCGTGCCGCCGGAACCGTTGCCCGATGCGAACAGGAAGTTGTCGTTGCTGTTGCCGTCGTCCCAGGCCGTGTTCAGCGCCCCGGTGAACTCGATGCGGTCGTCCCCCGCCGCGGTAGGCCCGTTGGCGTCGAAGTTGCTCACCTCGTCTCCGAACTCGTTGACCGCGCTGAACCTGAAGATGTCCTGGACGTTGTCGTTCGCCGCCCCCGAGTTGATGATGTCGGCTCCGATTCCACCAATGAAGATGTCGCCTCCGGCACCGCCGTTGATGGTGTCGTTGCCCGCTCCGCCATTCAGCGTGTTGGCTCCGGCATTGCCCGTCAGGTTGTCGCTGCCCGATCCGCCGGTCACGTTCAGGATGCTGGCGATCGACGTGAAGCCGGACGCCGCACCCGTCGCCAGGTTGACCGTGACAGGCGTCGCCGAGGTCCCGTACGACAGCGTGTCGGCGTTGCCGCCGAGGTTGGCGCTGATCGATTCCACGCCCGTGACGGTGGCGCCTTCGAATCCGGTGATGGTGCCGTTGTAGACGACATCCAGCACATCGTTGTTCGCCACGCCCGTGATGTTCAGCGTGTCGTTGCCGCCGCCGCCGTCGATGGTGTCGGCGCCGCCGCCGATCGCGTAGGTGAAAGTGTCGTTACCTAGGCCGCCGTTCAGGACATTGGCGGCCGTGCTGCCGGAGATGTTGTCGGCGCCGCTGCCGCCGGTGAAGTTCTCGACAGACACCAGCACGTCGGAGTTGGCCGCATTGCTGCCCGAGCCTCCGACGATGATCGGCGCCGCGCCGCCCAGGTTTACCGTGAGTGCCGCCGTGTAGGCCGAGTAGTTGGCGGTGTCGGTGTTCGCGCCGCCGTCGAGCGTGTCGCGCACGTTGTCGACCGTTGCGCTCAGGGTGTCGTTGCCCGCTCCACCGCTCAGCAGGTTGGCGACGCCGAGCCCTGCGGTTCCGCTCGCCGTGAGCGAATCCGCGAAGGCGCTGCCCACCAGGTTCTCGATGCTCGAGAGCGTGTCGCTGCCCGCCCCTCCGGTGGCCTGCGCCGCGGCAATGGCCAGCGACACCGTCACTCCCGCCGTCGCAGTGGCATAGCTCGCCGTGTCGTTGCCGCCGCCGCCCGTCAGCACGTTGTTTCCGGCGTTGCCCGTGAGCACGTTGGCCGACCCGTTGCCGGTGCCGTTGATGTTGCCGGTGCCGAGCAAGGTGAGGTTCTCGACCTCCGCATCGGTGATGGTGTAGGTGACGGTCGACTGCACGGTATCCGTGCCGCCGCCCCCGCCCTCTATGACGGTATCGGTTGCGCTGTCCACCAGGAAGGTGTCGTCGCCCGCGCCGCCGTTCATTGCGTCATTGCCGACGCCTCCGTCCAGCGTGTCGTTGCCGTCATTGCCGTTCAGCGTGTCGTTGCCGATGCCGCCGGCCAGCACGTCGTCGTCGTCCCCGCCGTTGAGCGTGTCGTTGCCGTCACCGCCCAGGAGCGTATCGATGCCCAGGCCGCCGTTCAAGGTGTCGTTGCCGCCGAGCCCGCTCAGCGTGTCGGCCAGGTCGCCGCCGCTGATGACGTTGTTCAGGGCGTTGCCGGTTCCGACGAACGGGTCGGCATCGATGCCGGTGTACGTCAGGTTCTCCACGTTGGCGACGAGCTCCAGCGAGTACGCTGCCATCTCGGTCTCGACTTCGTCCGTGCCGGCCCCCGCCGCTTCGACGACCACGTCGGCCAGGTCATCGACGACGTACGTGTCGTTGCCGCCCAGGCCGACCATCGTGTCGGCGTCGACGCCGCCGTCGAGCACGTCGTTGTCCCCAGCGCCCGAGCCACCCACCAGCAGGTCGTCGCCGATCCCGCCGCTGAGATTGTTGTCCCCGGTGCCGCCGAAGATCAGGTCGTTGCCGCTGCCGCCAATGATGACGTCGTCGGTTTCGTTTTCGCCCGCGATGAAGTTGTTGGCGATCGAGGCCGCCAGGTTGATGGTGCGCCCTCCGCCCGTGGGGTCGAGCCGGCTCACCAGGTAGTCGTCCGCGCCGAGCAGGTAGCCCTCGAAGGTGGTATCGCCGAAGTTGATGCGCTCCACGCCGGTGCCGGCCGTGTTGCCTGTGAAGTGGTTGGCGACAGTGACCGTCTGGCCGTTGAAGTTGAGAACCAGGCTACCGTTGGCGGTGCCGGTGTTGTTGTCCGCGGCATTGAGCCCGGTGATCGGGTTGAACGTTCCGGCGACAGGATCCAGCACGCCCGGCACGATCACGATGCGGTCGGCGGTGCCGCCGCTCGTCGCGCTGACGCCTTCGTTGATCGTGTCGCTGCCGTCCGCAAGGCCGAAGGTGTAGGTGTCGTCGCCCAGGCCGCCGTTGAGCACGTCGTTGCCGATGCCGCCGTTCAGCTGATCGTTGCCCGCGCCGCCGTTGAGCGTGTCGGTGCCGGCGCCGCCGATCAACACGTCGTTGCCGCCGTTGCCGTTCAACGTGTCGTTGCCACCGAAGCCCAGCAGCAGGTCGTTACCTTCGCCGCCGTTGAGCACGTCATTGCCGTTGGTGCCGGCGACGATCGTGAGGGTGGCATCCGTGAACTGCAGGCGTTCGATGCCGCTCAGCGTGTCTGTGCCTTCGATCGGGTCGCTCCCGATGTCGGTGACCGTGAGCCTGCCGTCGGCGGTGGAACCGAAGGCGTAGTTGGCCAGCGGCCCCAGGTAGGCGACCGTGTCGATGTCGGCGACAGCGTCCGCGTCGGACTTGATCGAGCGGACGATCGCCAGCTGGCCGGGGTTGATGGTGCCCGCGAACATCGAGTTGACCAGCGTCTTCATGCTGCTGTGCAGCGAGATCGGGGTGCCGGTATGGTTGGGGTCATTGGCGGCATAAACGCCGATCTGCACGTCGAGCCACTTGTCGCCGTCGATGATGTCGTCACCGCCGCGGCCCATGATGAGGTCGCTGCCGTCGCCGCCGAGGATGATCTCGCCCGCCATGAAGCTGGTCACTCCGGCGCCCAGCACGGCCTGCAGGCCCGCGATGCGTGCGATGCCTGCCGCGTCGAGCCTGCTGCCGGTGTAGCCTTCGGTGCCGCCTTGTGCGAACGGAAGCCGCTCGTCGGCAATGGTGTCGGCGCCTGTGAGCACGTCGTTGAAGCGCGTGCCCGAAAGGCCTTCGACCGATTCGTAGGCATCCAGCGTTCCGTTCTGGGGCGGCGCAGGGTTTTCGTCGAACACGATGCCACGCGTCAGGTCGGCGTCGACAAAGGCTGCGTTGTCCTTGTAGGTCACCCAGTCCCAGCCCGACATGCCGGCCAGCTTGCCGCGGCCGGGGCTCCCGACCATGATGTCGTCGCCGCCCTCGGCAATGAACTCGTCGAAGCCGCCGTCGCCCAGGAACACGTCGTGGCCGACGATGCCGTCTTTTGCAAAGATCTCATCGAAACTGTCCCCCGGCGCGCCATCGAAGGTTCCGGTCTCGATCCAGTCATCGCCTTCGTTGCCCAGAATGCGCTCAGCGTTCTTGCTGCCGAGGATGAAGTCGTTGCCTTCGCCCGCGAAGACTTCCGATCCCGCATCGGTGCCCAGCACGATGAAGTCCTGACCCTTGCCGCCCATGATCAGGTCGAGGCCCGGCCCACCGTGGACCACGTCGTTGCCGTCGCCCGCCTTGATGTTGTCGTCGCCGCCCAGGTCCCTGACGATGTCGTCGCCCGAACCCGCATTGATGATGTCGTTGCCGGCGCCGCCTTCCAGGTTGTCGTTGCCGCCATCGCCGTGAATGGTGTCGTCGCCCTCGCTGGCAATGATGATGTCGTTGCCCTCGGTACCGCCCAGCACCACGTGCTGGTCGCCCGTGTACTTCAGGTAGTTGGTGTCCGGCCCTACGGTTGCGGGGTTGTTGCGAACCACCAGCGGCGTCAGGATGCCGCCGCCCACCGGATCGGTGCTCTCCAGGTCTCCGTCGCCGTCCAGGTCGTTGAACTGCCTGGTTATGTCCACTTCGAGCGCCAGGCCCGGGGTTGAGAACACGTCCGACGGCAGGTGCGTCGCGTTCGTGTTGGTCATGATCATTTCAGCGAACGAGTTGTTCTCCATTTCGCCGAACAGGTGCAGGCCGTCGAGCCGCTGCAGATAGTAGAAGCGGTCGCCGTTCTGCAGGCTCTCCATCTGGTTCTCGAACACGAAGTTGAAGGTCGAGCCGAGCATGCCGCCGAACGGAAGAATCTTCTCTGCCAGGCCGCCGATCCACAGGTCGACATTGTCCAGGCCGGTGATGGTGACTCCGTTGGCGTTGCTGGCCCAGGCGCCGGTGCCGTTGAGGAAGTCGACCGCGTCCTCAGGCACCAGCATTCCCCCGACCGAAGCGCCCGTGATGATCGTCAGCGCTGCGTCGCGCTTTCCCTCGATCGTGGTCTGGCCGGTAATGAGCTGGTGCGTGCCGTAGGCGGCAATGAAATTGATGATCGACGCTTCGTGCTTGAGATTGCCCGCAAAGTCGACCCAGCTGTCGTAGGGCCTCAGCTCGGCGGCGTTGTTGGTTGCGTTGTAGAACTCGCGCCGGGCGGCGTTGAGCGACGGCACCCCCGTGTCGCGGCCCCGGGCAAGGTTGATGGTCGCCAGGTCGAGCGGAAGGCCCAGCAAATTGTTGCGCAGCGCGCTGGTCACGAACTCGTCGATCTCGTTGCCCACCTGCCGCGTCATGCCGCGGATGATCGCGCCGGCGGCAATGTCGTCGGTGATCGCGTGCCCGGCGTCGAACGCCACCGGATTGAGGAAGCCCTCGATCAGCCCGATGTCTTGCGGGTTGAAGTTCGGGTCGAAGCGATCGATGGTCTCGGTAAGCATCGAGTGGCCGAAGCGATACACCACATGCGCAAACTCGGCAACGATCGAAGGATCGATGGTCACGTCGAAGCCGTCCGGAACAACGAACGGGTTGATCTGCGGCTGTACCTTGCGCGCAAACTCCTCGAACACCAAATGCTGGTATTGCATTTCGGTGGTGAACTTGGCGGATTGGAACAGCCGCTCGCCGTCCCAGACCAGCGTATTGAGGTCCGCCGGCACGGCCGCGACGTCTTCGAGCAGCCATTCGTTCAGGAACGCCAGGTCCCCGCCCGCCGCGGTCGAAAGAATGACTACCTTGTTGTGCTCGACCATGCGGTTGTGCTCGGCATGGAAGACATGGTGAACCGCGGTCAGCCCAATGTTCTCATTCACGCGGCCGTCGCCGGCGATGAAGTGGGCGTCGAGCAATTCGTTGTCGTACTCGGTGTCTCCGTTGCCCGGATTGCCCAGGCCGATGGTGATGTCGCCGTCGGCGATCTTGCCGATGGGAACGGCTTCATGCGCGATGTCGGCCAGGAAGGCATGGCCGGTGCGAAGCGCAAGCGCGGTCGTCGGATTGACGGGGTTGGCCGGCGTGCCGGAGACCACGATGTCGTCGGCCGTGTTCGGAACGCCGTCGACGCCGATGCCGGTAATGACCTGCGCGAAGCCGGTCACAGGGTCGGGGATGAAGTTGCCGTACTGGTCTGTTCTGAGCAACGGTACGCTGCCTACATCGAAGTCGGTCAGCTGGATGCCAAGCAGCAGCGCTTGCGCCTTGACTTCGCCCCACGTCGCCATGCCGCCGTTCGCGCCTTCGATGAGCTTGCCGGTGGCGACGGGCGCGCCCTGGTCGTTCAACTCGTACTGGCGCAGGAACACCTGGTGCGATGAATGCGAGGTGTAGGTCTGGTTCTGGTCGACGAAGGCGGTGGTGGTGTTCACCGGCCCGACATCGTCGGCCGTTCCCATGACGCCATCCTGCCCGGCGGAAACAGTGGCGCGCGTCAGCACCATGAAGTTGGTGTTGCTGCCCGGAACGTAGAGCGGATCGTCCGGCTGCAGGGGAATGAAGACCGTGCCGCTGCCGCCCTTGTTGACGAGGTCCAGGCCGTGATCGAAGAACTGGCCGAACAGCGTGAACCATGAATTGAAAGAGGCCGAGAGGCCGACGTCCGGCGAAATGTTGGGCAGGCTGACGTTGTCGCCTTCCATCGCGATGCCGTAGGGCTCGAGGGCAGCGTTGCGCACTGCACGGGCGTCTTCCAGCGCGGTGACCGTCAATGCATGTGCCGCGTCGGCGTCGGCCGCCGCATCGAGGGCTGCCTGCTCTTCCGGCGTCGGAGGCGTGTTGGGGTCTCCATCACCGAGTTCCTCCGCATCGGCCCGGGCGTTCTGCGCAATGACGCGGGCCTGGTATTCGGCATCGGAAGCGGGCTTGAAATCGTTGTAGATGACGGTGACGGCCGCAAGGTCGGCCATGGAGTTCGCCGAACCGGCACGGTCGAGCGCCGTCAGGATCGCGGCCGGGTTGCCCAGCGTCTGGTCGACCAGCAGGTTGGAGATGGTGCGCAGGCTGGAGTCGAAGACCAGCGAGTTCGGGTTGTTGCTCGGGGCATAGGTCGGCGACGTCGGCATGGCGGGCGCGGGGCCGGGCCCGTCGGGGTCGAACGGCGTGCCATCGGCGGGCCGGTACACCGGGTCCATCAGCGACGGGAACTGCTGGTCCGCCGCGCCCCACGTTTCATGAAGCAGGTTGTTGTACGTGCCATCGACCGTACGCAAACCCCAGCTGACGTTGTATGCGGGCACCAGGCCTCCTGGTCCGAACAACGGCTGCCCTGCGGCATGCGCCTCCGAGATCTTGATCTGGGCAAGGATGAACTCGAGGTCTGCTTGATTGACAGTGACTGACATGACGCTGCTCCTCTGTGTGGTGGGACTGGTTGAAAGCGTTGTTTTCGCCAGGGTTGAGTCTTTGCCTCGACTCTTAAGATTTCCTTAAGTAATTGGTAGTAATTTCAAGCCACACGCCGAAACCCGCGCACGCTCTCACTCGCGCATACGCGGACTTCGGCCGGTGACGCAGGTCCGCAGAAGATCAATGTCCGGAGGAGAAAAAAATGAACACCTCACGCCGCGCTGCATCGGCAAGCAAGCCGTTGGCCCTGCTCTTGGCGCTGGCCGCGGGCCCCGCGGCAGCACAGAGCCTGGTCGCGCTCTATCAATCGGCGCGCAGCTATGACGCCGTCTACCAAGGTGCGCGAGCGCAGTACGACGCCAGCGTGGCCCGGGCGGCGCAGGCGCGCGCCGGGGTGCTACCGGTCGTCAACCTCACGGCGGGGGCCTCTTTCACCGAACAGGACGTGTCGGCCGGCAACGCCGCGTTCACGCGCGGGGTCAGCTCGCGCAACGTGGGCATCAACCTGATCCAGCCTCTGTATCGGCCCGCCAACTGGGCGGCCTACGAGCAGGGCAAGCGGCAGGAGGAGATCGCAAGCGCACAGCTCACCCTGGCCGAGCAGGACCTCGTCGTGCGCGTGAGCCAAGCCTATTTCGATGTGCTCGCCAGCCAGGACAGCCTGGGGCTGGTTCGGGCGCAAAAGGCGGCGGTGGCCGAACAGCTCGCCTTCGCGAAACGCAATTTCGAAGTCGGCACGTCGACGATCACGGACGCGCGCGAAGCCCAGGCCCGCTACGACCTCGTCATTGCGCAGGAGATTGCCGCCGAGAACGACCTGCAGGTGAAGAAGCTCGTTCTCGACCAGCTCGTCGGGCTGGCCGGCAGCGTGCCGGTGCCGCTCGCCGCACCGGTCGTGCTCCCCGGGCTGGCACCGGGCGACGTGGGTACCTGGCTTGCACAA
The DNA here is from genome assembly GCF_009755665.1 of Variovorax paradoxus. Lineage (NCBI taxonomy): Bacteria > Pseudomonadati > Pseudomonadota > Betaproteobacteria > Burkholderiales > Comamonadaceae > Variovorax > Variovorax paradoxus. The sequence goes on along the minus strand of NZ_CP046622.1, from coordinate 2,734,295 downwards.
GCCGAGGCCGCGCATCCGGCCATCGTTCAGGCGGCGCTCGCGGTAGAGGTTGCGACGCTCGAAGTGCGCAAGGCAGAGGCCGGGCACAAGCCGACGATCGACGCGCAACTGGGCTACAACGTCAGCACCAACCCGCCAGGCAACTCGCCCAGCGCCTCGACAGACAAGGTGCGTGTAGCCGGCGCAAGCATCGGCGTGGTCTTCAACATGCCGCTATACGCCGGTTTCGCGACCGAGAACCGCGTGCGCGAGACGCTGGCGCTCGAGGACCAATCGCGCGCCGCGCTCGAAAACGCGCGCCGCAGCGTTTCTGTCTCGACCCGTGCCGCCTTCCTCGGGCTCGTGTCGGGCGCCAGCCAGGTGAAGGCGCTCGAGGCGGCCGAAGCGTCGAGCCAGGTGGCCCTGGACGCCAATCGCATGGGCTACCGGGTTGGCGTGCGCATCAACATCGACGTGCTCAATGCGCAGAGCCAGCTGTACCAGACCAAACGCGACCTTGCGCAGGCCCGCTACAACGTGCTGCTGGGCGACTTGCGCCTGCGCCAGGCGAACGGCTCGCTCACGGCCGATGCCCTTGCGGCGCTCAACGCCACTTTGGCAACCGACGGCAAGCCGGCCGTCGACAGCGCTGCCCCTGTCGCGCATCCGCGATAGCACCGGGAACGCTTCGGGCGAGCGGAAAGGGCTCATAAGATTCAGGGGCCACAAGATCTCCGCATGAACATCGCCCTCGAACACCCCGATCAACCCGAAGTCGTCCAGCTCATTGAAGCGCTCGACGCCTACCAGAAGCCGCTCTATCCGCCCGAGTGCCACTACGGCATCGACATTGCCGCGCTGTCGGCGGCGCATGTGCTGTTTGCGGTTGCGCGCGACGAGCGCGGAGCGGCTGTGGGCTGCGGCGCCATGGTGCTGGAGCCCGCCTACGGCGAGCTCAAGCGGATGTTCGTGCGGCCGGAAAACCGCGGACAAGGCGTTGCCGCGAGGGTGCTGGCCTTTCTGGAAGGCGAGGCGCTTGGCAAGGGATGCACGCGATTCGCGCTCGAGACCGGCATCAGCCAGCCGGAAGCGCTGGCTTTCTACGTCAGCGCGGGCTACTTGAGGCGCGGGCCGTTCGGGAGCTACCCCGACGATCCATTCAGCGTGTTCATGGAAAAAAGCGCCACCTAGCCTCCGGCCGCCAATCTTCGCGCCCTCTCGCACCGGCCCCTCGCGGGCCCGAAATTTGCTCATTCGATCAAAAAATGACAGAAAATTTTCTTTTTTGTCTTTCAGTTGTAAACTGATTTTCATCAAACGCTCCCCTTCGGAGTGCACGGCCCCACGAATGAGCACCAACGCAGACACCACCGGCACCACCGTGGCCCAGCGCATTGCGCAGGCGCTGCCGCGGCTGACGCGTTCGCACCGCCAAGTGGCCGACTACGTGCTGGAGCACCCGCTGCAGGTCGCCACGCTACCCATCGACGAGCTCGCCGCGGTGGTGGGCGTGTCTGTTGCCACCGCCAACCGCTTTGCCCGGGCATTGGACTTCGACGGCTACGCCACCTTCAGGGCCGAGCTCGTGCGTGGCTTCGAATCGCTGGTGGCTCCGGTGGAGCGCCTGCGCGGCAACCTCGAGCATCCGACCACGGTGGCCGAAGTGTTTGCCACCGCGCTGGACGAGAGCCGCCGCAACATCGAAGCCACGCGCCAGTCGCTGGACTACGCTGCTTGCGAGGCCGCGGTGCAGCGCATTCTGAAGGCGCGGTCGGTGTACATCGGCGGCTTTGGCGCCAGCGCATGGCTGGCTGGGCTGCTGCAGCACGGCCTGGACGGCAGCTGCAACGACGTGCGAATGCTCTCCAGCGTGAGCGGCGTCACGCATGCCGCGCGCACGCTGATGCACGCGGGGCCGCAGGACCTGTTCATCGGCCTCACCTTTCCGCGCTACCTCACCGATACCGTGGCGCTCGCGCAAATTGCGCGCGGCCAGGGCTGCGCCGTGCTGGCGCTGACCGACAGGCCGAGCTCGCCGCTGGCGCCGCTGGCCGACGTGGCGCTCTATTGCCAGACTGAAACCAGCTACCGGCCGAACTGCGAAACCAGCGTGCTGGCGTTGATCGAGGCGTTGACCAGCGCGGTGGCGCTGCGTGCCCCTCGCGCCGTGCAATCCGCGAGCCGCATTCTCCAAGCCGTGCGTCCCTGGCTGCATGGCGCACAGGGCCTGGCGCGGGCGGAACTCTCCGCACAACCGCCCAGCACCGCTCCCGCCGGCGCACGCAAGAAAAAGAAGAAATCCTCCCAATGAAGAACAGCAGCAACATCCCCGTCATCGCCATTCACGGCGGGGCCGGAACCATCAGCGCCGCAACCACCAGCGCGGCGCAGGCGCAGGCCTATCACGACGCGCTGCAGAACATCGTGCGTGCCGCGCAGGCAGCGCTGCTCAAGGGCGCATCCGCGCTCGACGCCACCTGCCTCGCGGTCGAAATGCTCGAAGAGTGCCCGCTCTTCAACGCGGGCCACGGTGCGGTTTTCACGCACGACGAAACCCACGAACTCGATGCGGCCGTGATGGACGGCGCAACCCTGGCGGCGGGGGCGATTGCCGGGGTCTGCCACATTCGCCGCCCGGTGCGCGCCGCGCGCGCCGTGCTCGAAGACGGCGCCCATGTGCTGCTGGCCGGCGCGGGCGCCGAAGCCTTTGCGCGTGACCACGGGCTCGAAATGGTCGAGCCCTCTTTCTTCTCGACCGAGGCGCGCCGCCAGCAGCTCTACCGCGTGCGCGACACCGGCCGCGTGGTGACCGACCACGAAGGCGCGGCCATGACGCCGCCGCTCGACGAAGACAAGAAGTTCGGCACCGTGGGCGCCGTGGCGCTCGACATACGCGGCCACCTGGCCGCAGCCACCTCGACCGGCGGCATGACCAACAAGCGCGTCGGCCGCATCGGCGACACCCCGCTGATCGGCGCCGGCACCTATGCGGACGACCGCACCGCCGCCGTCTCTTGCACCGGCAGCGGTGAAATGTTCATCCGCGTGGCAGCCGCCTACGACGTTTGCGCGCGCATGGCCTATGGGGGCGCCACGCTCGAAGCCGCCACCCGTGCCGTGGTGCACCAGTCGCTGCCCGCCATCGGCGGCACGGGCGGGCTGATCGCCATCGACCGCCACGGCAACCTGAGCCTCGCCTTCAACAGCGAAGGCATGTACCGCGGCCATGCCCGCGGCGACGAAGCCCCTGTGACGGCCATCTTCGACTGAGGCGCACGCACTCTCTTTTTTTCGCATCCCATGTCCTCCCCTGCCCTCGCCCTGCCAGACGGCCGCGTTCTCGCCGTCGAAGACCTCACCGTTCGCTTCTCGACTTCCGAGCGCACGGTCGATGCCGTCAAGAAGCTGTCCTTCCACGTCGACCACGGCGAAACGCTTGCGGTGGTGGGCGAATCGGGCTCCGGCAAATCGGTCACCTCGCTCGCGCTGATGCGGCTGGTGGAGCATGGCGGCGGCCGCATCCTCGGCGGGCGCATGGCGTTTCGCCGCCGCAGCGGCGAGGTGCTCGACCTGGCGCAGGCGCGCGATGCCGAAATGCGCAACATCCGCGGCGCGGACATCGCGATGATCTTCCAGGAGCCGATGACGTCTCTCAACCCGGTGTTCACCGCCGGCGAGCAGATTGCCGAGGCGATTCGCATCCACCAGGGCAAGAGCAATGCGGCCGCCCGCGCCGAGGCATTGCGCATGCTCGAATTGGTGCGCATACCTGAAGCGCGCAACGTGCTCGACCGCTTTCCGCACCAGCTGTCGGGCGGCATGCGCCAGCGCGTGATGATTGCAATGGCGCTTTCGTGCAAGCCGCAGCTGCTGATTGCCGACGAGCCCACCACTGCGCTCGACGTGACGATCCAGGCGCAAATTCTGCAGCTCATTCGAGAGCTGCAGAAAGAGATGCGCATGGGCGTGCTCTTCATCACGCATGACATGGGCGTGGTGGCCGAGATTGCCGACCGCGTGCTGGTGATGTACCGCGGCGACAAGGTGGAGGCCGGCAGTTCCGACACCGTGTTCGCCTCGCCCCAGCACCCGTACACCAAGGCGCTGCTGTCCGCGGTGCCCAAGCTCGGCGCCATGCAGGGCACCGACCTGCCCGCCAAGTTCGAATTGCTGCGCACCGAAGGCCGCCCCGACACCGTGCCGGTCACCGACACCAAGCCGCAAACCACGGTGCGTGACGACGCAGGCCCTATCCTTCGCGTGCGCGACCTGGTCACGCGCTTCGATGTGCGCAGCGGGTTCTTCGGCCGCGTGAAGCGCCGCGTGCATGCGGTGGAAAAGATCAGCTTCGACCTGTATCCGGGCGAAACGCTGGCGCTGGTGGGCGAATCGGGCTGCGGCAAGTCGACCACCGGGCGCTCGCTGCTGCGCCTGGTCGAAAGCCAGAGCGGCGCCATCGAGTTCGGCGGCCGGAACATCCGCGAGTTGCCCACGCGCGAGCTGCAGGCGCTGCGCCGCAATATCCAGTTCATTTTTCAGGACCCGTTCGCGTCGCTCGATCCGCGCGTGACGGTCGGCTTCTCGATCATGGAGCCGCTCTTGATTCACGGCATTGCCAAGGGCGCCGAGGCGCAGCAACGCGTCGACTGGCTGCTGCAGAAGGTGGGCCTGCCGCCCGAGGTGGCGCAGCGCTATCCGCACGAGTTTTCAGGTGGCCAGCGCCAACGCATTGCGATTGCACGCGCATTGGCGCTCAACCCCAAGGTGGTGGTAGCCGACGAATCAGTGTCGGCGCTGGATGTTTCCATCCAGGCGCAGATCGTCAACCTCATGCTCGACCTGCAGCGCGAACTGGGCGTGGCGTTTCTCTTCATCTCGCACGACATGGCCGTGGTGGAGCGCATCAGCCACCGCGTGGCCGTGATGTACCTCGGGCAGATCGTGGAGATCGGCCCGCGCCGCGCCGTGTTCGAGGCGCCCCAGCATCCCTACACCCGCAAGCTGATGGCGGCGGTGCCGGTGGCCGACCCGTCGCGCCGCCACAAGCCGCGCGCGCTGCTCGAAGGCGAGATTCCCAGCCCCATTCGCGCCGTGGGCGACGAGCCCGACGTGCCGCCGCTGGTGCAGGTGGCGCCCGGCCATTTCGTCGCACGGCACGCCGTGGGCGGAGCCTTCTGATTTTTCAACCCGCAGGCCCTCTCCTGCTTTTTTCCTCGAACCGACTGGAGTTCTTTCCATGAAGCAATCTTCTTCCTCCCTGCGATGGGCATCGGCACTGCTGGGCCTGGCCGCACTGGCGATGACCGGCACGGCAATGGCCGCGAAAGACGCGGTGCTGTCGATCGGCTACCAGCCCGAGACGCTCGACCCCTACAACACCAACACGACCATCACCACGGCCGTGACCAAGACCTTCTATGAAGGCCTGTTCCAGTTCGACAAGGACCTGAAGGTTCAGAACGTGCTGGCCGAAGGCTACGAAGTGTCGAAGGACGGCCTGGTCTACACCATCAAGCTGCGCCAGGGCGTCAAGTTCCACGACGGCACCGACTTCAACGCCGACGCCGTCAAGTTCACGCTCGACCGAGTGCTGAACCAGGACAACAAGCTGCTGCGCTACAACCAGTTCAACCGCGTGAGCAAGGTCGAAGCGGTGAATGCCAGCACTGTGCGCATCACGCTGAAGGAGCCCTTCGGCCCCTTCATCAACTCGCTGGCCCACGCCTCGGCCGCAATGATTTCGCCCAGCGCGCTGAAGAAGTGGGGCAACAAGGACATCGCCTTCCACCCCGTGGGCACCGGCCCGTTCGAATTCGTCGAGTGGAAGCAGACCGAAGCGGTCAAGGCCAAGAAGTTCGACGGCTACTGGAAGAAGGGCTACCCCAAGGTCGACACCGTGCAGTGGAAGCCGGTGCTCGAGAACAACACGCGCGCCGCCATGCTGCAGACCGGCGAAGCCGATTTCGCGTTCCCGATTCCCTACGAGCAGGCCGAGCTGCTGAAGAAGAGCGACAAGCTCGAAGTGGTGGCCATTCCTTCGATCATCACGCGCTTCCTGGCTTTCAACATGCTGCAGAAGCCCTATGACAACCCCAAGGTGCGCGAAGCCATCGGCTACGCCATCAACAAGGAAGCCCTGGCCAAGGTCGCTTTCGGCGGCTATGCCTTCCCCGCACAGGGCGTGCTGCCGCAGGGCGTGAAGTTTGCCGAGAAGATGGCACCCATTCCCTACGACGTGAAGAAGGCCAAGGAACTGCTGGCCGAAGCCGGCTACCCGAACGGCTTCGAATCGGTGCTGTGGAGCGCCTACAACAACACGACCAGCCAGAAGACCATCCAGTTCGTGCAGCAGCAGCTCGCGCAAGTGGGCATCAAGCTGCAGGTGCAGGCGCTCGAAGTGGGCCAGCGCACCGAACAGGTCGATGCATGGCCCGATCCCAAGACGGCCAAGGTGCGCATGTACTACACGGGCTGGTCTTCGTCGACCGGCGAAGCCGACTGGGGCCTGCGCCCACTGTTCGCCTCTGAAGCCTGGGCGCCCAAGCTCAACAACATGTCGTTCTACAAGAGCGAGGTGGTGGACAACGCGCTGGCCAAGGCGCTGATTACGGTGGACGACAAGGAAAAGGCCGCGCTCTACAAGACCGCGCAGGACGAAATCCGCAAGGACCTGCCGCGCGTGCCGCTGGTGACCGAGCAGAACCTGTCGGCGCATTCCAAGCGCCTGTCGGGTGTGCACGTGATGCCTGACGGCAACATCAACATCGACGCGATCTCGATTAATTGACCCACCCCCGAAGCGGCTCACTTCGTGTAGCCGCCCCCCTCAAGGGGGCGACACCTGCGGCCCGGCGGAGCCGGTTCCGCGGTGTCTCCCGATGGGCCCCGAGGCCTCAACGAGGGTTGATTGTCTGTATGCCATGCTGAATTACTTTCTCAAACGACTGTTGGGGCTGATCCCGACGCTGCTCATCGTGGCGGTGCTGGTGTTCCTGTTCGTCCACATGCTGCCGGGCGATCCGGCGCGCCTTGCCGCCGGCCAGGAAGCCGACGAGCAGACCGTGGCCATGGTGCGCGCGGAGTTGGGCCTGGACAAGCCGCTGCCGCAGCAATTCGTGAGCTTCTTCACTCACATGCTGCAAGGCGACTTCGGCAACTCGATCCGCACGCGGCGGCCGGTTGCGACGGAGATCGGCGAGCGCTTTTTCCCGACGGTGATGCTCACCATCACCAGCATGGTGTGGGCAGTGATTTTCGGCATGGGCATCGGCATCGTTTCCGCGGTGTTCCGCAACCAATGGCCCGACCGGCTGGGCATGACGCTGGCCGTGTCGGGCATCTCTTTTCCCGCATTTGCATTGGGCATGCTGCTGATGCAGATCTTCTCGGTTCAGCTCGGCTGGCTGCCCACCGTGGGAGCCAGCAGCTGGAAGCACTACATCCTGCCTTCGATCACGCTGGGCGCGGCGGTGGCCGCCGTCATGGCGCGCTTCACCCGCGCATCGTTCGTCGAAGTGATCCAGGAAGACTTTGTTCGCACGGCACGCGCCAAGGGCGTGCGCGAGCGCACCGTCATCATCAAGCACTGCCTGCGCAACGCGCTCATTCCGGTCGTGACCATGATGGGCCTGCAGTTCGGCTTTCTGCTGGGCGGCTCGATTCTTGTCGAGGCGGTGTTCAACTGGCCCGGCCTCGGCCGCCTGCTGGTCGACGCCGTGCAGATGCGCGACTACCCCGTCATCCAGACGCTGGTGCTGCTGTTCTCGCTCGAGTTCATTCTGATCAACCTGGTGGTCGATGTGCTGTACGGCTACATCAACCCCACCATTCGCTACAAGTGAGGCAGCCGACATGACGCAAGCTACCGGCGTGTCTGCCGAAATCACCGTTCCGCCCGTGGTGGCGGTTCAAACCGCGGGCAAGGTCCGCACGCCCTGGGGCGAATGCTGGCGCCGCTTCAAGAAGCAACCTGTGGGCATCGTTGCGGCGGTGTTCGTGCTGCTGCTGGTGTTCGTGGCAGTGTTCGCGCCGTGGATCGTGCCCTTCGACGCGGAGAACTTCTTCGACTACGACATGTTGAACACGGGCCCCTCGGCCACGCACTGGTTCGGCGTCGATCCGCTGGGGCGTGACATCTTCAGCCGCATCCTGATGGGTGCGCGCATTTCGCTGATGGCGGGTTTTCTTTCGGTGCTGGTGGGCGGTTTCGTAGGCACGGCCTTCGGCCTGCTCGCGGGCTACTACGAAGGCTGGTGGGACCGCATCGTGATGCGCATCTCCGACGTGCTGTTCGCCTTCCCCGGCATTCTTCTGGCGCTGGGCGTCGTCGCCATCCTGGGCAGCAGCATGACCAACGTCGTGGTGGCGGTGTCGGTGTTCAGCGTGCCGGCGTTCGCGCGGCTGGTGCGCGGCAACACACTGGTGCTCAAGCAGCAGACCTACATCGAGGCCGAGCGCAGCATTGGCGCATCGGACTGGACCATCATCGTGCGGCACATCCTGCCGGGCACCATCTCGTCGATCGTGGTGTATTTTTCGATGCGCGTGGGCACGTCGATCATCACCGCGGCCAGCCTTTCGTTCCTGGGCATGGGCGCGCAACCGCCAACGCCCGAATGGGGCGCCATGCTCAGCGAAGCGCGCGCCGACATGGTGACCTCGCCGCACGTGGCGCTGTTCCCGAGCCTGGCCATCTTCTTTACCGTGCTGGCGTTCAACCTGCTGGGCGATGCGCTGCGCGACGCGCTCGACCCGAAGATCGACCGCCAGTAAACCGGGGCCTCGCATGCCTTCGATTCCGCACATCGGCAGCCTGCCCGCAGGCAAGCGCAACGCCATCACCGACGTGCGAGGCGTTTCAGTCGGCCACCGCACGCTCGACGACGACGGCGTGCAGACCGGCGTAACCGTTGTACGCCCGCACGGTGGCGACCCTTTCCGCGACAAGGTGCCGGCCGCGGCCGTGGTGCTCAATGGCTTCGGCAAGAGCGTGGGCCTGGTGCAGGTCGAAGAGCTGGGTGTGCTCGAAACGCCGATTGCGCTGACCAACACCTTCTCGGTCGGCACGATTGCAACGGCGCAGATCCGCGACTGCGTGGCGGCCAATCCGGAATCGGGCCGGTCGATGCCCACTGTCAATCCGCTGGTCTTCGAGTGCAACGACGGTTTCCTCAACGACATCCAGCGGCTGGCCGTGGCCGAGGCCGACTACCTGCGGGCACTGGAAAGCGCGGGCGCCGATTTCGAGCAGGGCTCGGTGGGCGCGGGCCGTGGCATGTCGAGCTTCCAGTTCAAGGGCGGCATCGGCAGTGCGTCGCGCTGCGTGCCCTCGCGCCAAGGCGGCGTGCACACCGTGGGCGCGCTGGTGCTGGCCAACTACGGCCGGCTGCCGCAACTGGTGCTGGCCGGCCGGGCGGTGGGTGCGCAACTCGCCACGCAGCTGGCTTCACAAGACGCGGCCGTGCAGGCAAACACGGCGGCCGAGCCGGAAAAGGGCTCGATCATCATGCTCATTGCCACCGACGCCCCGATGGACGCACGGCAGTTGCGCCGCCTGGCGCTGCGCGCGGGTGCCGGGCTGGCGCGCACCGGCTCGGTGTTCGGTCACGGCAGCGGCGACATCGCGCTGGCTTTTTCGACTGCCTACACCGTGCCCGACCGGGCCGAGCGGCCTATGCCTGCGGTCGCCATGCTGCACGACAGCCTGCTTGACGATATCTTCCAGGCCGCGGCCGACAGCACCGAACAGGCCATCGTCCACGCGCTGTGGCGTGCCACCGCGGTGAGCGGCCGGGATGGTCACCACCGCCGGGCGCTTTCGGAGCTGCTGCCGCCCTCTTCCTTTTTCTCTTGAATCGCAGGTCTTGCCCCGCATGAAAGTTCTGATCTCCACCGACATCGAAGGCGTTGCCGGCGTCTACCACCAGGAACAGGTGCGCCCCGGCAATCCGGAGTTCGAGCGTGCACGCCTGCTGATGGCGCAAGAGGCCAATGCGGCCATTGCCGGCGCCTTCGAGGCCGGCGCCACCGAGGTGCTGGTCAACGATTCGCACGGTGGCTTTCGCAACATGCCGCCGGACGTGCTCGAACCGCGCGCCCGCGTGGTCCAAGGCAAGCCGCGTTATCTGAGCATGGTGGCAGGCGTGGAAGAAGAAGGTGTGCAAGCCGTCTGCATGGTGGGCTACCACTCGCGCGCGCAGGGGCGCGGCATCCTTGCCCACACCATCAACAGCTTTGCGTTTGCGGGCATCTGGCTCGGCGACCGCGAACTGGGCGAGGCCGGGCTCTATGGGGCACTGGCAGGTGAATACGGCGTGCCGGTGGTCATGGCCAGCGGAGACGATGTGTTCATCGCCGAAAACCAGCCGGTCTTTCCGCATGCGGTTTTCGTGCAGACCAAGCGCGCCACGGGGTTCAGCAGCGGCGTGTCGCTTTCGCCCGAACAGTCGCGCGCGGCCATCCACGCAGGGGTCATTCAGGGCCTGGCGGCCCGAGCCAGCGCAGCGCCCTTGGTCTTCAAGGGCCCGCAGGTGATCACGCTACGCACCCAGTCGCCCGCCATGGCCGACCTTTTCTGCCAATGGCCGTCGTTCGAGCGCGTCGATGGTGTGACCTTGCGTTTCACCGCCGACTCGGTGGAAGCCGCGGTTCGCATGCTGAACTGCTGCTCGGCCATGTCCGCCATGCTGCGCTGAAGCAGCACCTGCACTCTCCCCGAGGCGGGCGTGGACAAAACGCGCAATGCCAATGGGCCTTATCCTAGGCCTGCAGAACACCCGCACCCTTATCCAGAATAAGCATTCAACCGCCCGGCAACCCGCATGGGCACTGGAGAATAAGCTTATCCGCATAAGGCGCGAACCAAAAAATAGTTTGCTTCCATAAGGCGTGCTTTCAGAATCTCGGCTTCTTGCTGGGGCGCCCCGTTGGACGTGCGGCACCGCACTTCTTCAAGACTCACGATGTACCAATACACAGATTTCGATCGCCAGTTCGTCCACCAACGGGCAGCCCAATACAGAGACCAGCTCGAGCGCTGGCAAAAGGGCAAGCTCGCCGAAGACGAGTTCCGCCCGCTGCGGCTGCAAAACGGCTGGTACGTGCAACGCTATGCGCCCATGCTGCGCGTGGCCGTGCCGTATGGTGAGCTTTCGAGCCGCCAGCTGCGCGTGCTGGCCCGCATTGCGCGCGAGTACGATGAGCCAGAGGCCGAGGTCTACAGGAAGGCCATCGAGACGCAAGGCCTGCTCGGCAGCCACAAGCTGCCCACGCACTACGCCCACTTCTCGACGCGCCAGAACGTTCAGTACAACTGGATTCCTCTTTCCAAGTCGGCCGACGTGATGGACCTGCTGGCCTCCGTCGACATGCACGGCATCCAGACCAGCGGCAATTGCATTCGCAACATCACCAGCGACGAGCGCGCCGGCATTGCCGTCGACGAAATTGCCGATCCGCGCCCGTTCGCGGAAATCATGCGCCAATGGAGCACGCTGCACCCCGAGTTCGCATTCCTGCCGCGCAAGTTCAAGATTGCCATTACCGGCGCCACTGAAGACCGCGCCGCCACTGGCTGGCATGACGTGGGCCTGCACGTGGTGAAGAACGAGGCCGGCGAAATCGGCTTTCGCGTGCAAGTGGGCGGCGGCATGGGCCGCACGCCCATCATCGGCACCGTGTTGCGCGAGTTCCTGCCCTGGCAGCAGATCATGAATTACCTCGAAGCGGTGATTCGTGTCTACAACCGCTATGGCCGCCGCGACAACATCTACAAGGCGCGCATCAAGATTTTGGTGAAGGCCGAAGGCCAGCGCTATATCGACGATGTGGAAGCCGAGTACAAGCAGATCATCGAGCACGACGGTGCACCGCACACCATCACGCAGGAAGAGTACGACCGCGTGGCCGCCTCCTTCGTGCCGCCGACGCTCGCAACGCGCGTGCTGCAAAGCGCCGAAAAAACCGACGCCGAGCTGCGCGCCCACGCTGCGGACGACGTGCAGTTTGCCCGCTGGCTGGCCCGCAACGTGGCCCCGCACAAGAACCCCGCGCTGCGTGCCGTCACCTTGTCGTTCAAGCGCCTGAAGCAGGCGCCCGGCGATGCCTCGGCCGACCAGCTCGACACGCTCGCCGTGCTGGCCGACCGCTTCTCGGCCGGCGAAGCCCGCGTGACGCACGACCAGAACATCGTGTTGCCCTGGGTGCATGCCGAAGACCTGCATGCGCTGTGGCTCGCCGCCCGCGCGGCCGGCTTTGCCAGCGCCAACGTGCACCTGCTGACCGACATGATCGCCTGCCCCGGCGGCGACTTCTGCGCGCTGGCCAATGCGCGCTCCATTCCCATTGCCGAAGCCATCACCGAGCGCTACCAGGACCTGGACGAGCTCGACGACTTGGGCGAGATCGACCTGCACATCAGCGGCTGCATCAACTCCTGCGGCCATCACCACAGCGGCCACATCGGCATCCTGGGCGTCGACAAGGACGGCAAGGAGTGGTACCAGGTCACCCTGGGCGGCTCCGACGGGTCCGTGCTCAGCGGCACGCCGCAGGCCGGCAAGGTGGTCGGCCCCTCGTTCTCGGCGGCCGAAGTGCCGGGCGTGATCGAGGCCGTGCTCACCACCTATCGCGACACCCGCCAAAACGGCGAGACCTTCATCGACACGCTGCGCCGCGTGGGCCACGACCCGTTCAAGGCCGCCGCCAACAGTGCGCGCTTCAAGGTGGAGGAAGCAGCATGAACCGCAAGCTGAACATCCTGGCCGCCGAAGAACACATCGATGACGGCGACCCGAAGGTGCTGCAACTGCCGAACGATGCCGATCCGCTCGCCATCGAGGTGTGCCTGGAAGACATCGAGCGCATCGACCTGAACTTTCCGAAGTTCACCGACGGCCGCGCCTACAGCCAGGCCTTTCTGCTGCGTCGGCGCCTCGGCTTCAAGGGCGACATTCGCGCCACGGGCGACGTGCTGATCGACCAGCTGGTGCAAATGGAACGCACCGGTTTTTCAAGCGCCGTGCTCAAGGAAGGCGTGGACGCCTCCGACGCGCAGCGCCAGTTCGACCGCTTTGCCGCCTTCTACCAGGGCGACGCGGTGCAGCCGGCGCCGCACTTCGCGGCCAGCAACTGAGTCCGCACAGGAAACTTCGACATGAGCATTGCCACGGACATCGACTTCGCACGCATCAACACCGAACTCGGCCGCAACGCCGAGGGGTTGGTGGACTGGGCAATCGGCCTCGGCCAACGGGCGATCGTCACCACCAATTTCCGGCCGTTCGAGGCCGTGATCCTGCACATGGTCACGCGCGCCAAGCGCGATGTTCCGGTGATCTGGATGGACAACGGCTACAACACCGAGGCCACCTACCGCTTTGCCGACGAAGTGACCAAGCAGCTGGGCCTGGATCTTCATATCTACCTGCCGCGCCGCTCGCGTGCGCACCGTGAAGCGGTGGAAGGCCCCACCCCGGCGCTCGATGATCCGCGCCATGCCGCTTTCACCGAAGAAGTGAAGCTGGAACCCTTTACCCGTGCGCTGCGCGAAACGGCGCCCAAGGTGTGGTTTACCGCGCTGCGCGCCACCGACACCGCCGTGCGTGCGCAGATGGACCCGGTCAGCGTCAACCCCGACGGCCTGATCAAGGTTGCGCCGCTGCTGCACTGGTCGTCCAAGGATTTGTACGAATACTGCGAAGCGAACGGCCTGCCCAACAACTTCGACTATGTGGACCCGACCAAGGGCGAAGACAACCGCGAATGCGGCCTGCATCTTTCGCACTGAACGATCGATCTCCGCATCCAGGACCCCATCCGATGAACGCCCGAACCGAAGCCGAACTTTTGCAGCCCTCGATGCATTCCCCTGCGCACCTGTCCAACACGCACCTCGATGCGCTCGAGGAAGAGACCATCTTCATCCTGCGTGAAGTCGCGGCCGCCTTCGAGCGCCCCACCCTGCTGTTTTCGGGCGGCAAGGATTCGCTGGTGCTGCTGAAGTGCGCAGAAAAGGCCTTCGGCGTCGGCCGCATTCCCTACCCGCTGCTGATGATCGACACGGGCCACAACTTTCCTGAAGTGACGGCCTATCGCGACCAGCGCGCCGAGGAACTGGGCGCCGAGCTCATCGTGCGCAGCGTCGAAGACTCGATGGCACGCGGTACCGTGCGCCTGGCGCACCCCGGCGAATCGCGCAACGCGCACCAGTCGGTCACGCTGCTCGAAGCCATTGAAGAATTTCGCTTCGACGCGCTGATTGGCGGCGCCCGCCGCGACGAGGAAAAAGCGCGCGCCAAGGAGCGCATCTTTTCGCACCGCGATTCATTCGGCCAATGGCAGCCCAAAGACCAGCGCCCCGAACTCTGGACGCTGTTCAACACGCGCCTGGCCCCGGGCGAGCATTTCCGCGTGTTCCCTATTTCGAACTGGACCGAACTCGACGTGTGGCAATACATCGAGCGCGAGCACGTCGGCCTGCCGTCGATCTACTACACGCACAAGCGCGAAGTGGTCGAGCGTCGCGGCCTGCTGGTGCCGGTGACCGAGCTCACCCCGCCGCGCGACGGCGAAACTGTGCAGGTGCGCGATGTGCGCTTTCGCACCGTGGGCGACATCACGACCACCTGCCCGGTCGAAAGCCTGGCCGCCGATGCGGGCGACGTGGTGCTCGAGACGCTGTCGGTCGATGTGAGCGAGCGCGGCGCCACGCGCATGGACGACATGACTTCGGAAGCTTCGATGGAGAAGCGCAAGAAAGACGGATATTTCTGATGAGCACGACGACGGCAACCCTCGATAGCAACGCCCTGCAAGGCGACACCGGCACCGCCCTGCGCTTCATCACCTGCGGCTCGGTGGACGACGGCAAGAGCACGCTCATCGGCCGCCTGCTGGTCGACAGCAAGACCGTGCTGCAAGACCAGCTTGCCGGCGTGCAGCGCGGCGGCGAAACCGACCTGGCGCTGCTCACCGACGGCCTCTCGGCCGAGCGCGAACAGGGCATCACGATCGACGTGGCCTACCGCTACTTCTCGACCGCCAAGCGCAAGTTCATCATCGGCGACGCGCCGGGGCATGAGCAGTACACCCGCAACATGGTCACGGCCGCCTCGGCCGCCGATGCCGCCGTGGTGCTGGTCGATGCCACCAAGCTGGCCTGGGCCGCCGAGGTGGAAGACGGCACCGTGGTCAAGCGCGAGTTGCTGCCGCAAACCCGCCGCCACACGCTGCTGACTCATCTGCTGCGCGTGCAGTCGATCGTGTTCGCGGTCAACAAGCTCGACGCCATCGACGATGCCGCCCTGGCCTTCGAACGCATTTCGACCGCCCTGAACGCCTTTGCCGAAGCGGCCGGCGTGCAGGTGGCCGCCATCGTGCCGATCTCGGCCCTCAAGGGCTGGAACGTGGCCACCCGCCACGCCGACTGGGTCGGCTACGAAGGCCCGAGCCTGCTCGAGCTGCTCGAGGAACTGCCGGTCACCGTGCAGGACGAGGCCGTGCCCTTCGCCTTTCCGGTGCAGTGGGTCGAAAAGTTCTCTTCCTCGGCCGACACCTCGCAGGGCCGCCGCGTGTTCTGGGGCCGCGTGGCTTCGGGGCATGTGGAGCCCGGCCAGCGCGTGACCGTGCTGCCCAGCAACCAGACGGCCACGGTCGCCCAGGTGCTGAGCCACACGCGCCAGCCGAAGACGGTGCATGCGGGCCACAGCGCCGGCGTCGTGCTCGACCGCGAGGTGGACGTGTCGCGCGGCGACTGGCTGCTGGCACCCGGGGCCTTCGAGCCGGTGCGCGAAATTACCGCCACGGTCGCCTGGCTCGACGACGAGCCGCTGGTTGCGGGCCGCGTCTACTGGGCGCTGCAGGGCCATCGCTGGGTCAAGGCCAAGGTGGCGCGCATCGTCGACCGGGTGAACATCACCACGCTCGAATCGGAGCCAACGGCGCAGCTGGAGGCCAATTCCATCGGCGACGTGGTGCTTGCGCTGCAGCAGCCGCTGGCGGTTCTGCCCTTCACGCAATCGCGCGCATTGGGCTCGCTGGTGCTGGTCGATACGGCCACCCACAAGACCGCCGCCGCCGTGCTCGTGCAGCCTGCCGCCGCAAAGGCCTAAAATCTCGGGTTTTCCCGACCCACATACTGACGTTAGAAGACAAATGACCCACGTCGTCTCTGAAGCCTGCATCCGCTGCAAATACACCGACTGCGTGGACGTATGCCCCGTGGATTGCTTCCGCGAAGGCCCCAACATGCTGGTGATCGACCCGGACGAGTGCATCGATTGCGCAGTCTGCATCCCCGAATGCCCGGTCAATGCGATCTACGCCGAGGAAGACCTCCCGGCCAACCAGATCGCCTTCATCAAGCTCAACGCCGAGCTCGCGCTGGCCGACGGCTGGAAGAGCATCACCAAACGCAAGCCGGCACTGCCCGACGCTGAAGAGTGGAAAGACAAGACCGACAAGATCGGCGAACTGATCCGTTGAACCCGGCAGGCCCAGCCCCCATCGAGACCGACGCGCTCATCATCGGCGCCGGTCCGGTCGGGCTGTTCCAGGCCTTCCAGCTCGGCCTGCTTGAAATCTCCTGCCACGTCGTCGATGCGCTGCCCGCCGCCGGCGGCCAGTGCGTGGCGCTCTATGGCGACAAGCCGATCTACGACATTCCGGGTACGCCGGTTACCAGCGGGCGCGATCTTGCGCAATCGCTGCTGCAGCAGGTTGCGCCGTTCAAGCCGCAGTTCCACTTCGGCGAGCAGGTCGCCACCCTTGCCCGCCAGGTCGACGATCGCTTGCTGCTGACAACGTCGGCGGGCAAAGCCTTCCTGGCCAGGACGGTGTTCATTGCCGCAGGCGTCGGCGCCTTCGTGCCCAAGCGCATCGCCGTCGAAGGTATTGCGCAGTTCGAAGGCAGCTCGCTTTTCTATCACCCCGATTCGCTGGACCGCTTCGCGGGACAAACGGTGGTGGTGAATGGCGGCGACGAGATTGCGCTGCAAACCGCCATCGCGCTCACGGCCATTGCCAATCAGGTCACGCTGGTGCACCGGCGCGATGGCTTCCAGGCCGACGAAGGACTCGTCGCTTCGATGCGCGCGCTGGTCGCCGAAGGCAGGCTGGCGTTCAAGGTGGGCCAGCCCACCGCATTCGACGGCAAGCAACTGCAGATCGCCACGCCCGACGCGACCACGGTCGACCTGCCGCTCGATGCGCTGGTCGCCTGCCTCGGCATTTCGCCGCGCCTCGGGCCCATCGCCGACTGGGGCCTGGAGCTCGAGCGCAAGCAGGTGCCGGTCGACACCGAGAAGTACGAAACCCGCGAGCGCGGCGTGTTCGCGGTGGGCGACATCAACACCTACCCAGGCAAGAAGAAGCTCATCGTCTGCGGGTTCCACGAGGCCACGCTGGCAGCCTGGGGCGCCGCCGCCCTGGTGTTTCCGGGCAAGGCGATTCCGCTGCAGTACACGACCACCAGCACGCGGCTGCATGAGCTGCTGGGCGTGGCCGCCGCTCGCCGCTAAAAACCGCTGAAACAGACGGTGGGCCGAATGGCCCTCCGCCGTCTGGATGCTTCGCGCCGAGGCTCGTACAATAGTTTCCGCTTTGCGCCACGGCGCGGAGCACCACCGCTAGGGGTGTCGAACCGGAATCCGTTCCGGGGCTGACTGAGAGAGTCCCTTTGAACCTGACTGAGGTAATCCTCGCGCAGGGAAGCTGGTCCGGCGGCCTGTCGCGTTGTCTCGCGCGATGGCTGCGCCGCCGGAGCCTCGCCCACCTGCCAAACCTTTTGCACTGGAGCAACTGGATGGCACACGACGATAGTTTTTCTTCCGCCAACGAGGCGCTGACGCCTTTGCCCGCGTCGCAGCGCGTGTTCGGCTGGCACGACCATGCATCGCTCTGGTTCAGCCTGGGTGTGGGGCTGCTGGTAATGCAGATCGGCGCCTACCTGGTGCCGGCGGTGGGCACGCGCGATGCGGCCATTGCCATTGTGCTGGGCTCGCTGCTCGGCGCGGGCCTCCTGGCCTGGACCGCGCGGCTGGGCTGCGAAACCGGTCTGGCAAGCGCCGGGCTGATGCACGCCACCTACGGCAGCGCCTTCGCGCGGCTGCCGGTGTTGCTCAACATCGTGCAGCTGGTGGGCTGGACCACCTTCGAACTGGTGATCATGCGCGAGGGCACGCAAGCCATCGGCCAGCAGGCGTTCGGCCTCACGCTCACAGGCCCGCTGGGCGGCGCCCTTACCACCCTGCTCTGGGGCGCGGTGCTGCTGGCGCTGCTCGCGGGCTCCATGGTCAAGCTGGTGCGGCGCTTCGTCAGCCGCTTCGGCCTGCCGCTGGTGGTGCTCTCGCTGCTGTGGCTCACCTGGCAGTTCGCAACGCGGCTCGAGGCCAAGGGGCTGGACGCCTTCTGGGCACGGCCGGGCGCCGGCGGCATGGGCATGTTCAGTGCGCTCGATCTGGTGATTGCCATGCCGGTGTCGTGGCTGCCGCTGGTGGCCGACTACGCGCGGCACGGCAAGCGCAATGCCAACGGACGGGGTGGCCTTGGCAGCGCATTCACCGGCACCTGGCTCGGCTACGCGCTGGCCAACATCTGGTGCTATGCGCTCGGCGTCATGGTGGTGAGCGTGGCGGAGCCGGGCACCGGGCTTGTCACTGCGCTGCTGCTCGCGCAAGGCGGCCTGGTGGCGCTCGGCCTCATCCTCATCGACGAGCTCGACAACGCGTATGGCGACGTGTATTCGGGCGCGGTGTCCACCCACAGCCTGCTGCCGCGCTGGAGCGTGCGCCGCTGGGGCCTGCTGATGGCGGCGCTGTGCACCGCGCTGGCGCTGGTGCTGCCCATGCACACGCTCGAGCCGTTTCTGCTGATGCTGAGCTCTGTGTTCGTGCCGCTTTACGGCGTGATCCTGGGGCGGCTGGGCACGGGCCGGGCCATTGCATCAGTCGGCAACCGCCGCGTCGACCTTGGCGCGGCGCTGATCTGGATTGCCGGCATTGCGGCCTATCACGCCTGTGCCAAGTGGGCGCCCCAGTTCGGCTCCGCGTTGCCGACGCTGGCGGCCACCTTCCTGCTGGCGTGGATCAGCCGGCCCAAGCCGGCATCTACAACAACGGCAGGCGGTGCATCGGCACTGGCGCAAAACCGTGGTTGAGCGGACCGTGTCCCTCGCCGATGCGCACGTCCGCACCGGCGGCCATGGCGCCGAGTACGTAGGCACGCGCGCGCTCCACGGCCTCGGGCAACGCCAGGCCCAGCGCCAGGTGCGCGGCAATCGCGGACGACAGCGTGCAGCCGGTGCCATGCAGGTTGCGGCTTGCAATGCGGGCCGAGGCCAGGCGCTTGCGCACGCCGCCGCGCCCCAGCAGCACATCGACGACGTCGTCGCCGGGCAAGTGACCGCCCTTGAGCAGCACGGCCTGTGCGCCAAGCGCCAGCAGTTCTTCGGCCGCCTGGTCGAGCGCATCGATGCCGTCGATGGTATGGCCGATGAGCAAGGCCGCTTCGTCGAGGTTGGGCGTCACCACCACGGCGCGCGGAAACAGCTCGCGCACCAGCACCTGCACCGTCTCGGCGGCAATCAGCCGGTCGCCGCTGGTCGCGACCATAACCGGATCGAGCACCACGTTGGGCAGCCGGTAGTGATCGATGGCCCAGGCCACCACGTCGACCACCTCGGGCGCGTGCAGCATGCCGAGCTTGACCGCATCGACACCGATGTCCTCGACCACCGCCTGGATCTGCGCCTTGAGAAAAGCAGGCGGCACGCCGTGAATGCCCGACACGCCGCGCGTGTTCTGCGCAGTGAGCGCAGTGATCGCCGTCATGCCGTAGCAGCCGAGCGCCGCGAAAGTCTTCAGGTCGGCCTGGATGCCCGCACCGCCGCCGCTGTCGGAGCCGGCAATCGAGAGCACGCGCACGTAGCGCTGGGGCGCTTGGTGCGCGTCGGAGTGTGCAGCTTGGGTCATGCTGAAAATTATCGGCGAGTTGGGCGCCCTGCCCGCCCCCATCCCGGCCTTCCCCCAGCAGGGGAAGGAACAAAGCCATGAGCCTTCCGTTTCAATCGGCCGCCATCCTCGGCGCGGGGCTGATGGGGCGCTTGCTCGCGGTCACGCTGGCGCGGGCCGGCTGCAATGTCGATCTGTTCGATGCCGCCAGTCCCACGGCCGACGGCGCGGCGGCGCGCGTGGCGGCCGCCATGCTCGCGCCGCTGGCTGAATCCGCAGTAGCCCCAGCTTCAGTGGTGCGCATGGGCCACTACGCATTGACGCGCTGGCCCGAACTGCTGGCGCCGCTCGCACAGCCTGTGTTCTTTCAGCGCGAAGGCACGCTGGTGCTGTGGCACCGGCAAGATGCAGCAGAGGCTGCGCGGCTCGCGCGCGTGCTGGCCCGCACGACGCAGCAGGTGCCCGAACTGGCCCCCATGCAAACGCTCGACGGTAGCGGCATTGCCGCACTCGAGCCTTCATTGGGGCAGCGCTTCGCACAGGGGCTTTTGCTCCCCGGAGAAGGCCAGCTCGACAACCGCGCGCTGCTTTCTGCACTGCTCGCCACGCTGGAGAACAGCCCCAACGTGCAACTGCACTGGCAATCCCCTCGCGCACCAAGCGATTTTTCTCCGGGCGCACCCGGCCAGCCCGACCGCGTGATCGACTGCAGAGGGCTTGGCGCCAAGCCCCAGTGGAATGCACTGCGCGGCGTGCGCGGCGAAGTCATTCGCGTGCATGCGCCCGAGGTGGCATTGCAGCGGCCGACGCGGCTGGTGCATCCACGCTATCCGCTCTACATCGCGCCCAAGCCCGGCGGCGTGTTCGTGATTGGCGCGACCGAAATCGAATCGGACGACATGTCGCCCGCCAGCGTGCGCTCCACGCTCGAGCTGCTGAGCGCCGCCTATGCGGTGCACAGCGGCTTTGCCGAAGCCCGCATTCTGGAAATTGCGACGCAATGCCGCCCGACGCTGCCCGACAACCTGCCCGCCATCCGCCAGCCGCACCCGCGCGTGCTGCAGATCAACGGCCTGTACCGCCACGGTTTCATGATCGCGCCCGCCGTGCTCGACGCAGCCATGGAGCTGCTGGTGCATGGCCGCTCCCAGCTCGCGCAAAGCCTTGGCCTGGAGATTTCCGACACATGACGATCGACGTGCTGATCAACGACAAGCCATTTGCGCTGCCCGAAAGCGCCACGCTGGTGGACGCGCTGGCCGCGCTGAACGCCGTGCCGCCTTTTGCAGTGGCGGTGAACCGCGAATTCGTGCCGCGCTCGGCCTATGCGGCGCGCGCACTGCAACCCCAAGACCGCATCGAAGTGATCCGCCCCGTGACCGGCGGCTGAACGAACGACATAGCGACGGAGACAACACACACCATGACCACCACCTCTTCCACTTCTTCAGCGCCAGACGGCGATCCGCTGGTTCTGTACGGCCAGACCTTTCACAGCCGCCTGCTGCTGGGCACCGCGCGCTACCCTTCGCCGGACCTGCTCGAAGCCGCCGTGAAGCGCGCCAGGCCCGCCATGCTGACCGCCTCGCTGCGGCGCCAGTCCGCAAGCCCCGGCGCAAGCGACAGCGGCAACGGTTTCTGGGAACTGCTGCGCCGGCTCGCGGTGCCCGTGCTGCCCAATACCGCCGGCTGCCACAGCGTGCAAGAAGTGATTGCCACGGCGCAGATGGCGCGCGAGCTTTTCGACACGCCCTGGATCAAGCTCGAACTCATCGGCGACGACTACACGCTGCAGCCGGACACGCTGAATCTCGTCGATGCCGCATCGCAGCTGATCCGCGACGGCTTCCAGGTGCTGCCCTACTGCACCGAAGACCTGGTGCTGTGCCAGCGCCTCGTCGACGTGGGCTGCCAGGCCGTCATGCCATGGGCCGCACCCATCGGCACCGGCCGCGGCCCGGTAAACCCCTATGCGCTGCAATTGCTGCGCGAGCGGCTGAGCGTGCCGATGCTGGTCGATGCGGGCCTGGGCCTGCCCTCGCATGCCTGCCAGGTGATGGAATGGGGTTACGACGGCGTGCTGCTCAACACGGCAGTCGCGCTCGCGCAAGACCCGGTGTCGATGGCCGGAGCCTTTGCAGACGCGGTGCAGGCCGGCCGCGCGGCCTACCGCTCCGGCGCCATGGCCGCGCAAGACTCCGCGCAGCCGAGCACGCCGGTGCTCGGCACGCCCTTCTGGCATCACACCGCATGACCGCACTGAACGACCACCGGGCTGTTGCCCACGCCATCGTAGCGGCGCATGGCTTGCGCTTCGGCGCCATCACGGCCGCGGCCATTTCGGCCGGCAGCTTTTCGTCGGACGACCCGGTGTACCGCGGCGCCAAGCAGGCCTGCGCGGCGCTCGGCTTCATCGAAATCGACGCCGAATGCCTTGCGCTCGCCTGGCAGGCACAGACAGTGCGCACCGGCGCATTCGACGCGAGCCAATGGCCCGAGACGCCGGCCGATTTCGGCATGCGCGCGTTTCCGCCCGCGGCACGCGACGATGCCTTTGCGCCCTGCCCCGAACGACTCGGCCTGTACGCGGTGTTGCCAGATGAGCAATGGGTCGGCCGCATGGCGCGCGCCGGCGTGCCCACCGTGCAGCTGCGCTTCAAGTCGGACGACGTCGCAACCATCGAGCATGAGGTGCAGGCCGCCGTCGACGCGGTGCGCGGCACCGGCGCGCTGCTCTTCATCAACGACCATTGGCAGACGGCCATTGCCGCCCGTGCCTACGGCGTGCACCTTGGCCAGGAAGACCTGGACGCGCTCTCGCCAACGCAGGTGCGGCAAATACGCGATGCCGGTTTGCGCCTTGGCGTGAGCACCCACGGCTACGCCGAGATGGTGCGCGCCGATGCGGTGAGCCCCAGCTACATCGCGATGGGCGCGGTGTACCCGACCACCCTCAAGAAGATGGCGACGGCTCCGCAGGGCGTGGCGCGGCTTGCAGCGTATGCACGCCTCCTGCGCGGCTATCCGCAAGTGGGCATCGGCGGCATCGATGCGGTGCGCCTGCCCGAGGTGCTGGCCACCGGCGTGGGCTCCGTTGCCGTGGTGCGCGCGCTTGTCACCGCAGATAACCCGGAGGCCACGGCCGCTCAATGGATGGCGGCCATGAGCGCAGCCGCCGCATGAACAAGACAAGAATGACAGAGAAGCAATTTCTTTTCCCCGCATGGCCGCTGTCGCCCGTGTCGCGCGCAGCGGCTGTCGCCTTCCTTCTGGCGGCCGGCGGCGCGCAGGCCCAGCAGCCAACAGAGCTGCCCGCCATCACGGTGAACGAAAGCAATGCGGCGCCGCAAGCCGACGTGAGCGGCTTCGGCGACGTGCCGGTGCGCGAGCTGCCGCTTTCGGCCACGGTCATCGACAGCACGCAGCTTCGCGCGAGCGGTGCGCGCAGGCTGGCGGACCTCACGCAGTTCGATTCGTCGGTGACCGATGCCTACAACTCAGCCGGCTACTGGGACTACCTGACCGTGCGCGGCTTTGTGCTGGACAACCGCTTCAACTACCGGCGCGAGGGCTTGCCGATCAGCGCCGAGACATCGATTCCGCTCGACAACAAGGAGCGCGTTGAAATCTTGCGCGGCACCAGCGGGATCCAGGCCGGCACCAGCGCGCCCGGCGGCTTGGTCAACTACGTGGTCAAGCGGCCCACCGAGCAAGACTTGCGCATGCTGCGCCTGGAAACCACCAGCCGCGGCAGCGTGCTCGGCGCGCTCGATCTTGGCGGGCGCTTTGGCGCGAACCGCGAGTTCGGCTACCGGCTGAACGTGGTGAACGAAAACCTCAAGCCGCTCACGCACAACATCGACGGCAACCGCAACATGTTTTCGCTGGCCGGCGACTGGCGCATCACGCGCGACTCGGTGCTCGAATTCGAAATCGAGCGCAGCCACAAGACGCAGCCGAGCCAGAACGGCTTCAGCCTGCTGGGCAATGCGCTGCCCGCCCCGGTCGATCCGAAGATCAACCTCAACAACCAGCCGTGGTCGCAGCCTTCGGAGTTCAACGCGCTCACCGGCAGCGTGCGCTTCAGCCAGGCGATCAATGCCGACTGGCGGTGGAGCGCGCAAATCGGCCAGCAGCGGCTCAAGACCGATGACCGCCTGGCCTATGCCTTCGGCTGCGGCGCCGAAGGCAACTACGACCGCTACTGCTCCGACGGCACCTTCGACTTCTACGACTTTCGCAGCGAGAACGAGCGGCGCACGCAAACTGCCGGCAGCCTGAACCTCAAAGGCAACGTGATGACCGGCAGCGTGCGGCATGAGCTCGGCTTTAGCGTGCTCGCAAGCCGCGTGCGCAACCGCTTCCAGGACCAGGCCTACAACTACGTCGGCACCGGCAACATCTGGGCCACCGCCATCGTGCCGCCAGACCCGACGCTCACAGACGCCAACACCAACCGCGACGAGCGCTCGACCGAGCTTTCGGTGCAAGACGCCATTCGCTGGAACAGCCGCTTCACCACCTGGGTCGGCCTGCGCCACACGCGGCTCGACCGCGACAGCATTCGCACCGACGGCTCGCGCCCCACCGGCTACAAGGACGGCATCACCACGCCATGGATTGCGGCCAGCTACGCCATCCAGCCCGGGCTGCTGGCCTATGCAAGCTGGGGCAAGGGCGTGGAGTCGCAGATCGTGCCGAACAAGAGCTCGCAGTACACCAACGCCGGCGAGGCGCTGCCCGCGCTCACCTCGCGCCAGTGGGAGCTTGGGCTCAAGGGCGGCAGCGATGTCTTCAACTGGCAGCTTGCGTGGTTCGACATCAAGCGCCCTATGACAAACCTCGACGCCTGCAACCGGCTTGGCACCACGCCGTGCGACGGCCGCTACGACGGCAGTGCGGTGCACCGCGGCCTCGAGGCAGGCGCGCAATGGAACACCGGCCCCTGGCGCTTTGGCGGCAGCGTCACGCTGATGGATGCCAAGCGCCGCGGCAGCACCGCAGAGCCCGCCGTCAACGGCCAGTGGCCCACCAACGTGCCCAAGCAGGTGCTGCGCGCGCAGGCTGCGTACCGCGTCGCATCGGTGCCTGGCCTCGAGATGCTGGGGCAGCTTTCGCATGAAGGCCGGCGCAACGTGCTGCCCGACGGTTCCATCGCCCTGCCCTCATGGACCCGCGTCGATGCGGTGCTGCGCTACGACACCAAACTGCGCGGTGTTCAGACAAGTTGGAGCCTTGCCGTCGACAACCTGTTCGACCGCCGCTACTGGAAAGAATCGCCCTACCAGTTCGGCCATGTGTACCTGTTTCCCGGAGCGCCGCGCACGCTGCGCCTTGGTCTGAGCGTGTCGCTGTGAGCGACGCTCAAAAAATCTTCAGAAATTTATTGCGGTCGCATGCGCGGGTTCGAAAGGCCCAAAAAATCACGCTATAATCTGAGGCTTGTTCCTCGATAGCTCAGTTGGTAGAGCGCCGGACTGTTAATCCGTAGGTCCCTGGTTCGAGCCCAGGTCGAGGAGCCACTACAAGCCGCAAGGCAACTGGATGCCCCGCTACTCAAAAGGTAGCGGGGCATTTTCTTTTCAGGCGGCTTATTTGGCATCGCCAAATAGGCAATGCGTTCAAGCCATCGAAGAACGCCTCATCTTGTTCCTGGCGATCTGCAGCGTCCTCGCCATTCGCCGGGGTTCATGCAGCATCTTGTTGATTTCCGCCAGGCCGTCTTCGGTGATGCGCGTCACCGTGGCTGTGCGGGCAATGTGGTACTTGCCACCTGCATCGGACGCCGGCGCGATGTCCGCTTCGACAAGCCCGGTGGCTTTCAACACGCTCACATACTGAACATCTTCGGGTCTCGTCACCACCTTGGGCAGCAAGGCGGTCTGCAGGCTTAGCAAGTAGAACAACGGCATGGCTGAACCTCGTTGAATGCGTTTTTTTCTTCGGCGCTGACACTTGCCCGCGTCGCTCCTTCACGGAGGACTCGAAGGTATCGCGGCGCCCTGCCCGCCCTGTCAGACAGCAGTCCGGAAGCGGGTAGGATCTGGGAAGAATTCACATTTTTGGAGCTCACCATGAAATGCCTGCTACGCCCCTTGGCCCTTGCCGCCCTTCTGGCCGGCGGCCTCGTCGCTCCTGCCCTGGCAGACCCTCACAAAGACGAAAGCGGCCACGGCTATGGCAAGGGCCGCCACGGAAAGCGCGAACACAAGGAAGCGTATTGGGACGGCGGCTGCAAGGTCGAGCGCAAGTGGGGAAAAGGCGGCGAATACAAAGAGGAGCGAAAGTGCAAGGAGCGCTCGGCACGCCCTCGGCAATATGACGGCCCCTACTACGCGGCGCCCCAGCCGGTGGCGCCGCCCACTGTCGTCATACAGCCTCAGATCGTGATCCGACCGTAGGCACCTAGGCACTTACGCGAGGAACTCGCCGTGCGCCCTCTTCATCGAGTTTCAAACGGCAGCCATGCGCCAGAGCCCGATCTAAAAGCGCGTTGGATTCGTAACGCAGGCATGCGCGAAAGCAGTTTGGATCTGGCACGGAGGATTGCAGCGGTCAACGCCGTCGCGAACCAATTGATCGCGGAGTCCGTATGTCTACGCAAGCAGGCTGCCAACCTTCGGTTCGAATGCACAAGAGTTCGGCTCGGCTCTCGTAACGCCGACGCCGTCGAGCTGCAAGCCACGAGTGAGCGCTCTGACTTCGCGCGTGCGTCGATCAACCCCCATCCGGGCAGAAATTCACGACGATGAAAATTGCCGCCTACATGACCAGTATCTGGCGTGAGCGCGGCAGGCACCGGCGTGCAGCCCCTCTCGGGCAGTGGAGCCGTCACGCTCGGCGGCAAGGCTCACGCTAACCGCGGCCACAGACACCTTCAACGACGCCATCGCAGGCACGGGCAGCTTCGTGCTCGCGGGAGGGGCACAGGTGCTGAGGGTACCGACACCTACACGGCGGCACGGCGAGCTCCATCAGGCATTCATACCTCTTCGAGGACGGCAGCGCTGGAAGACGGCCGCTTTGTGCGCGACGGCAGGCTCTTCGCGGAGGGTGGGAGATCTCATTTCCCTGCCAAGCAAAAAAAAGCCCAGCCCGAAGGCTGGGCGGAAGCCCTGACGATGTCGCCACGTCAAGGGCCCCGAGAGGAAGAACCAAGGATCGGGGCAACGGCAAATTAGGTTTGGAGTGGCGGCCCGGTTGTCGGACATGGCCGACTTGAGGGCCGGAAACCGGCCCGGCAATCATACTGTATGTTTGTACAGTTTCAATCCGCTCAAGAAGCTGCCTCTTGAATGCAACGGAGCCATCGTCTGGGCTCGCGCCACACTGCCACTGCATGTGACAAATCCACGGCACGCGTGCAGCCCACTTTACCGACTCAGTAATTGCTGGGTTTTTGCTCTATGCCGGGGGGAGATTGCAATTAAAAGCTCTCACTTCAGAAGCCGCTCTCAAACAGTGGAAGGCTGAGCTGCTTCCGATGTGCACGCACAACTCATCCTTAGCATGTTTTAGACCCTGGTAGGCGCCAAGAAATACAAATAATGCAAAAACACGCGGCGCGGCTGCATATCGATTGCGCAATTGCAATTCATCAATCTGTTTTTGACTATCAGTCGCGGCTCGCGGCGAAGCCTCCTTTCCCTTGCTGGCGCTCGCTGCGGTCCAGTGCCACTGGAAAGCTCGTATACGGCAGACAACCAGCCCGGGCGCCTGCTCTTCGGCACCACGTGCACCAAGAAGTTTCGCCTTTAAACCCCGATTTGCAAGCGCCGCAATGGTGCGTGGCAATTAATTCCAATAGTAACTTGATATTACTACCAGTAAATAAACCGCCATTGAAGTTTTTTATCGACCAATAAGATGACTCTAAAACGAGACATTTAAGGGCTGTAACGCTGCCTCCCTCTTCTAAGATTTGTTTGCAAAACGATATTTCACAATTTTGCAGATTGTGAGCAACCAAGGTCGCTCATTAACACTTTTATATGCATGGATGGGGCAAATGAACACTACTTATCGCTCGCTTTGGAACGACTCCCTCGGGGCCTGGGTTGCGGCGCCGGAGACCACCAGTGCTCGAGGTAAGCGCAGTGGAAGTTGCGTGGCAGGTTCCGCTGGGGGTAGCGCACTTGCATCGCTTCCGCCGCGACGCTTGCGCAGGGGTGTTCTGACCGCGCTGCTGGCGATGAGCGGGTTGGGGTGGAGTTCTTGGGCAGAGGCGCAGGTGAGCTGCGCTGGGGCGCCCTACTACTCCTACAGCGGCAGCCTGACGTGCGCCGGCCAACAGTCGCAGGCGACTCTCGGCGGAGCCACTGCAATAGGTTTCAACGCCTCGAGTACGGGGATAAATGCGACGAGCCTCGGCATCAACGCCATTGCCTCTGCGACCAATGCCATCTACCTGGGTTCGCGCACTGCCCCTGGGACGGGTGCATTGGCCGAGAGCGCCATTGCAATCGGAACAGACGTGACTTCCAGTGGGCCGGGTGCCGTTGCCGTTGGCATCCAAGCCGCGGCCACCGGCGCATCAGCCACCGCTCTCGGGGCGACCTCTCGGGCGATCGGGGACGGCACGGTTGCGATCGGCCAAGCGGCCGGTGCGGCCTCGACGAGTTCCAATACGGGCTCGGTCGCCGTGGGTATTGCCGCGGGACAATTTGTCTCCGGCGCGCAGAACACCGCCATTGGCGGTGGCGTTGAGAGCGTGACCCGGGGCGCGGGTTCGGGCGTCACGGGAACGCGCAACGTCGCCTTCGGCACGGGCGACGGCTCGGTAACCTACGCCGGGACCTTGAAGGCTTCGGCAGGCAGCCTTGTCAGCGGCAACGACAATATCGCCATCGGCACCAACGCCGGCATCGGCGTCACGGTCAGCGGGACGACGTCGATCGGCCTGAACGCGAATGCGACCTCGACATCTGCAGTCGCGGTAGGTACCAGCACGGTCGCTAGCAACATCAATGCGGTCGCGCTGGGCGCTGCCGCCACCGCCACCGCAGCTGGCGCCAGCGCGTTGGGCACCTTCGCCAATGCCTCGGGAGCGAACTCCACTGCGGTCGGAGTCAGCGCCACGGCCGGGGCCGACTTTGCATTTGCCGGGGGATGGAGCAGCAAAGCGCTTGGGCTTCGCACCGTCGCGCTAGGCAACCAGTCAGAGGCAACCAGCGACGCGGCCACCGCGGTCGGCAACGCCGCTCGCGCGGTAGGAAATAGTTCGCTTGCGCTCGGGGCGCAAGCGCTCGCGATGGGTACCAGTACGGTTGCGGTCGGCCAGGGTGCCGGTGCGGGTTCGACGGCTGGCAATACCGGTTCAGTCGCATTGGGTATCGCATCCGGGGCACTGGTCACCGGTGCACTGAACACAGCCATAGGCGGCGGCACTGCGAGCGTGATGCGGGGCGCAGGTTCGGGCGTCACGGGCACGCGCAACGTGGCCTTCGGCACAGGCGACGGCTCGGTCGCCTACGACGGCACCTTGAAGGCTGCGGCAGGCAGCTTGGTCAGCGGCGACGACAATATCGCCATCGGCACCAATGCAGGTATCGGCGTCGCGGCCAGTGCGACGACGTCGATCGGTGTGAACGCGAATGCGAGCCTAGAGAGGGCGATCGCCATAGGTAACAATGCCACTGCTTCCGCACTGGATGCCATCTCGCAAGGCACCAACGCCAGCGCAGCCGGCCGGAACGGCATCGCAATCGGCTTCCAATCGATCGCCTCCAAGATAAATTCCATCAATCTTGGCGCGCGCACGGCTCCAGCCGCAGGCGCCACTGCAGAAGGTGCAATCGCTGTCGGCACGGACGTGGAAGCGTCTCAGGACCGCGCAGTCGCAATGGGTGCCGCAACGCGCGCTGCCGGTGCCGATGCCGTCGCAATGGGTACCCGGACCGCCGCGACCGCCGCCAATGCCACCGCGCTCGGCTCGGGCGGCACCAATGCCGCGACCGCCGTGCGCGCTTCGGCTGCCGGTTCTCTGGCACTGGGCGGCAACGCGACCGCGGGCGCCAACGCCGCAGCCGCCGATGCCATCGCCATTGGCGGCGAGTCGTCCGCCACCCAGACGGAAGCGATTGCGGTCGGCCGACTGGCCACCGCCTCGGCTGCGAACACCATTGCGGTCGGCAGGAATGCCCGGGCCGATTCGGCCGAAGCGGTTGCAATCGGCACCAACGCTACCGCCACGGGCGGCCGCTCGGTTTCCATCGGCTCCGGCAACGTGGCCAACGGAAACGGCGCGGTCGCCATCGGCGATCCGAACACCGCGACCGGCGACGGCGCGGTTGCGAACGGCATGGACAACACGGCCACCGGCAACGGTTCCGTGGCAATGGGCAACACCAACATGGTGGGCGGCGGCGGCCAGGCGGTCAGCGTCGCCGGCACGGCGGCGCAGGGCGCGGTCGGCATCGGCTACCAGAACACCGTGATCGGCCAGGGCGCCGTGGCCATTGGCGACCGCAACGTCGCCAACGGCTCCAGCGCCATCGCGTTGGGCCAGCAAGCCAATGCAACCGGGCTGAACACCATCGCGCTGGGCGCGAACGCCGTGGCCAACAATGCAGGCGCAGTGGCGCTGGGCGCGGGTTCGGTAACCGCTGCGCCCGTGGCAACCACTGGCACGACCATCAACGGCGTGACCTACCCCTTCGCGGGCACGACGCCGGCCAGCACGGTCAGCGTAGGCGCGCCGGGCGCTGAGCGCACGATCACCAACGTGGCGGCGGGGCAAATCACCGCCACCAGCACCGATGCGATCAATGGTTCGCAGCTCTTCAGGACGAACAGCGCGATCGAAGCGGTGTCCTCGACGGCCAACCTGCCGCTGACCTTCACCGGCAACACCGGCTCGGTGGGCAGAAGGTTGGGCGAGAGCCTGTCCATCACCGGGCTGGGCACCACGGCTGGCACCTACGGCGGCGCCAACCTGCGCACGACCGTGGTCGGGAACCAGGTGCAATTGCAGATGACGGACGCACCGGTGTTCACCAGTGTGACCACCGGCAACAGCACGCTCAACAACAACGGCCTGACCATCCTCGGCGGCCCGAGCGTGACGACCGCGGGCATCAACGCCAACAACACGCGGATCACGAACGTGGCCCCGGGTACCGCCGGCACCGATGCGGCGAACATGAACCAGCTCAACGCGGTCAGCGCAG
The DNA here is from genome assembly GCF_009755665.1 of Variovorax paradoxus. NCBI lineage: Bacteria > Pseudomonadati > Pseudomonadota > Betaproteobacteria > Burkholderiales > Comamonadaceae > Variovorax > Variovorax paradoxus. The sequence goes on along the minus strand of NZ_CP046622.1, from coordinate 2,703,202 downwards.
TGGCCGGCCAGGGCTGGAACGTCACCACGGCGGCCAGCGGCACCGGCACGGTGAGCGGCACCAGCGTGGCCAACATGGCACCTGGCGCCACCATGACGACGACGGCAGGCAACAACATCGGCATCACGCAGAGCGGTACGAACCTGACCATTGCGACCAACCCCGACCTGGTGGCAACAAGCCTCACCACGGGCGCCACGACCATCAACAATGCCGGCCTGACCATCGCCGGCGGGCCGAGCGTGACGAACACGGGCATCAATGCCGGCAACACGGCGATCACCAACGTGGCCGCAGGCATGCTTTCGGCGACATCGACCGATGCGGTCACGGGCAGTCAGCTGTACACCACGAACCAGCAGGTGACGGCGAACACGAACGATATCGCCAACATCAGCAACGGCTTGGGCATCAAGTACTTTCATGCCAACTCCACCCTGCCTGACTCGCAGGCGCTGGGCACCGATTCGGTTGCCATCGGCCCGAACGCGGTTGCCACCATCGATGGCTCGATTGCGCTCGGTTCGGGCACCACTGCCGACCGCTTCGTGGCGCCCTCGACCGGCAGCATTCCGGCCGGCAGCAGCCTGATCGAATACAACACCACCGACCGCACGCTGCTGGGTGCTCTGTCAGTCGGCAGCGCGACCACGTACCGCCAGATCACCAACGTGGCCGACGGCACGCAGTCGCAGGACGCGGTCACGGTGCGGCAGCTGTCGGGTGCGCTGCAATCCTTTGCGATCACGCCCATCCAGTACTTCCACGCCAACTCCACGGCGGCGGACTCGCTGGCCATCGGTGCCGAATCGGTGGCGGTCGGACCGCAGACGGTGGTCAACGGCAACAACGGCGTGGGCATCGGCAACGGCGCCATCGTGCAGCAAAGCGCGCCGGGCGGCATTGCCATTGGCCAAGGCGCTACTTCGCATCTGGCGGATTCGATCGCAATGGGCACCAACGCGTCGGCTGCCGGGGTTCAGGGCGTGGCACTGGGCGCGGGCAGCAGCGTCACGCAAGCGGGCGGCGTAGCACTGGGTGCCGGCTCGGTGGCCTCCACCGCGGCGGGCGTGGCGGGCTTTGTGCCACCCACGGCCACCGATGCACAGCGCATTGCCATTGGCGCGACGACCAGCACGCTGGCGGCGGTGTCGGTGGGCGATGCGGCCAACGGGCAGTTCCGCCAGATCACCGGCGTGGCGGCGGGCTCGGCCGACAGCGATGCGGTCAACGTGTCGCAGCTGCGCGGGGTGCAAGGCGTGGTGGCGGCGATCGACCAGTCGACGGTCAAGTACGACACCAACCCGGACGGCTCGATCAACTACAACAGCGTGAGCATGGGCGGCAGCGGCGCGACGGGCCCGGTCACGGTGCACAACGTGGCGCCCGGTGTGGCCGGCACCGACGCGGTCAACGTGAACCAGCTGAACGCCGGCATCGCAGGCGCCAACGCCTACACCGATGCGCGCGTGAACTCACTGGGCGGCGAGATCCGCAGCATTGCCAAGGACGCCAGCGCCGGTGCCGCGGGTGCCATGGCAATGGCCAACATGCCGCAGGCCTACATCCCGGGCAAGAGCATGGTGTCCGCGGGTGTCGCGGGCTTCGACGGCCAGGCCGCCCTCGCCCTCGGCGTGTCGAAGCTCTCGGACAACGGCCGCTGGGTCGTCAAGTTCAGCGGCTCGGCCAACTCGCGCGGCAAGGTTGGCGTGGCGGCCGGTGCGGGCTTCCATTGGTAAGCCGACGGCCCGAAACAAGAGGAACAACATCATCATGACGAAAAAAACGCAAATCCACCGCTTCTCGGCCGTCGCACTCGGGGCCGCCGCCATTCTGGTTCTGCAGGGCTGCAGCTCCTACGTGAGCAAGGGCATCACCGATGACGGCAAGGCCACCGAGGTGATCTTCCCCAGCGTGGAGAACGACGCCTGGCTGAAGGAAGGCACGTTCCCCAACCTGGACAACCTGCGTGCAGTGGCGCCGGGCGTCACCAAAGACCAGCTGTTCGATCTGCTCGGCCGCCCGCACTTTCGCGAAGGTGTGGCGAGCCCGCGCGAGTGGGACTACATCTTTCACTTTCGCAAGCCGGGCGGCGGCGTGACCACCTGCCAGTACAAGGTGATCTTCGACAAGGACTACAAGGCGCAGACCTTCCACTGGCTGCCCGCCGGCTGCGGCGACGTGCTGGCGGCGCGTGCGGCGCCCGTGGCCGAACGGCCGGCCGCTGCGGCCCCGGCTGCGCCGCGCAAGATCACGCTGGGTGCCGACGGGCTCTTCCGCTTCGACGGCGGCTCGCTGGCCGACCTGCTGCCCGAGGGCCGGCGCAAGCTCGAGACCCTGGCTGGCGAGATCAAGAGCAGCGTCAAGTCGGTGGATGCCGTCAGCGTGACGGGCCACACCGACCGCCTGGGCAGCAGCACCTACAACAACGCCCTTTCACTGGCGCGTGCCAACACCGTTCGCAACTACCTGGCGCAGTCCGGCGTGCCGGCACAGACCGTGCAGGTGCAAGGCAAGGGCGAATCCGAACCGAAGGTGCAATGCGCGCAAACCAGGCGCGCGGAGCTCATCGACTGCCTGGCGCCCAACCGCCGCGTGGAGATCGAAGTATTCGGCGGAAGCTGAACGACCTTGCGGGCTCGGCGGCACACGCCGGGCCCGCTTCCAGGCGAGCCTTTGCGCGGCAGCCGCGTTACAAACAGTCGCGGCTTTGTCTGACATCTGCGATTTTGAAACAACTCGATCTTCCGTTCTCGATTAGGAGGTTGAGATGGAAGATCGCGACAAGAGAACCGGCCCCGATTCGCAAGCGACAAGGGCTCTTTGGTGGGTGATTGCCGCAATGGCGGCGGTGATTTGCACGCTCGCGCTGCTGCACCTTGCCGTGCAGCGCGAGCGCGCGGCCATGGCCGTCGGCCAAGTCGATTTTCAGCTGCTGCCGGAGGCCTTTGCTGAAGCCTGGAGGGCTACCCCACCCCACTTGAATCCTGCCAGCGTGCCCGCATCATTGATCCCATCAAAAAAACCGGGGGAAGATGATGTCGAGGTCTTCGGATGCGCGCGCCCTCTCGAAGCTCGCCTGGGAAGCGGCGTGGGAACGTCTGGGCAATGCGCTGCAGCCGCCGCCGGGCTATCCGGAGCCGACGCCGGAGCAGCTTCAGGAGTGCTTTCGCGTGGCAAAGGAGCAGCTTGAAAACTTGCGCGAGGCCTATGACATCGAACCGCCACGCAAGCCGTGAAGCCCGCAGAGGGCACACCGCACACGCGAAATATCGCAAAAAGAGGGCAATCCCAGAGCGCGAGTCAGCCGCTAAACAGTAACGCCGCGTACATTACCGCCAATGTACTATCGGCTTGGTCCATGCACTTGAATTCCCTACTCTTGGTTGCGCTGCTTCTTGTTGCAAGCGGTTTGTTCTGGTGGTGGGCCTTTGGTGGAGGCCTCTTCGCTCTGATCTCCGTCGCGGTGATCGGCTTGGGGGCGGTGCTCTACATGGCCCTGCGCGGGGACAAGGGCATCAAGGACGAGCTCGACGCGCAAGTCCCCCAAAAAGACGCGGGCAACAAAGAGTCCTGAAGCGCGCTCGCGGCGCGGCGCCGGCAGCGTCCGGCGACCGCGTCAGCGCAAGGCAAACGCCAGCGTCACGGCGCCCAGCGCCAGCAGCGCAAGCCCGGCAATGAAGACCACCTCGCCCCAAGCTTCCAGGCGGGCGCCTGATTTGCGCGACCGCATCGAGATGAATGACAAGAGCGCACTGGCCAGGAAGACCAGTGCGTCGATGGCCAGCATGCGATCGATGACCAGCCGCAGGTCGTCGCGCGGGCCCAGGTGGCCGATCGACATCACCGTCATGCACACGCCGATCATGGTGGCCGACGTGGGCAGGATGTGCGCCGAAAGGCCTCCGGACGATGAGCTCATGTTCTGCGCAAAAGCCTGACGGCGAAGCTCAGCCGATGCGAACCGGCACGAAGATCTTGTCTTCGCCGCGCTGGATCAGAAGCGCGACCGACTTGTCGGCCTTGGCCACCACTTCGCGCACCTGCTCCAGACTCTTGGCTGGCGTGCCGTTGATGGCCAGCAGCACGTCGCCCGCCTGTACGCCGGCCATGGCCGACGGACCAGCAACGTCTTCGACCAGCAGGCCGTTCTCGATGGCGGCCTCGCGCTTTTCCTGCGGCTGCAGCGGCCGCAGTGCAAGGCCGAGCTTGCCCTGCCCCGCGGCGCTGTCGGCCTTTGCGACCTGCGTGGGCTTGTCGCTCGCGTCGCCGAGCTTGGCGGAAAGCTCCTGGCGCTCGCCTTGGCGCCACACTTCGAGCGTGACCTTCTTGCCCGGCGTCTGCTGACCGATGACGGCGGGCAGATCGCCAGACGAGACGATGGGCTGGCCGTCGACCTTGCGGATCACATCGCCCGCCTTCAGGCCGGCCTTGTCGCCGGGGCCGCCCTTCTCGATGTTGGAGACCAGCGCACCCTCGGGCTTGTCGAGCTTGAACGAATCGGCAAAGGCCTGGTTCACCTCCTGCACCGCCACGCCCAGGCGCGCATGCGTGGCCTTGCCGGTGGCAACGATCTGATCCTTCACCTGCACGGCCACATCGATGGGAATGGCGAACGACACACCCTGGTAGCCGCCGCTGCGGCTGTAGATCTGCGAGTTGATGCCGACCACCTCGCCGCGCGTGTTGAGAAGCGGCCCGCCCGAGTTGCCGGGGTTCACCGCCACGTCGGTCTGGATGAACGGCACGTAGCTGTCGTCGGGCAACGAGCGGCCCTTGGCGCTCACCACGCCCGCCGTTACCGTGTTCTCGAAGCCGAAGGGCGAGCCGATGGCCAGCACCCATTCGCCGACCTTCAGGTCCTTGGTGTTGCCCAAGGCAAGCGTGGGCAGGTTCTTCGCGTCGATCTTGAGCACGGCGATGTCGGTCTTGGCGTCGGCGCCGAGCACTTTGGCGCGGTATTCGCGGCGGTCGGTCAGCTTGACGGTAACCTCCTTCGCGCCTTTCACGACGTGCGCGTTGGTCATGATGAGGCCGTCGGGGCTCACGATGAAACCCGAGCCCTGCGCCCGCACCGGCACATCGCGCTGCTGTGCGCGCGGGCCCATCTGGCCCTGGAAGCGGCGGAAGAACTGGAACATCGGATCTTCCGGGTCGATGCCCTGCATCTCGGCCGCGGCTTCGGCGTCCGACTCCTTGGCGGTACCGGTCACGCTGATGTTGACCACCGCAGGGCCGTCTCGCGTGGTGATGGTGGAGAAGTCGGGCAGCGTGACCATTGCGGGGGCTGCGGCGACGGGCGTGGCGTTGGTCGGGGCGCTCACGGCACTGGTGTAGGCGCCGGCACCAACGGCGCCGATCACCCCGGCGGTTGCCAGGGCAAGAACCAGGGCGGAGGGAGAAGTCAGGCGGGTGTTCATTTCTAGCTTTCCTTTCAATGCGTCTGCACGCAAACACGATGAGAGGAATGTCGGCCCGCTGACTTAAGCGCGCCTTAAAGCGCGACCCGAATTCGAGAGAGCTCAGGCCTTGGCTGCAAAGCGCACCACCGCCCGCAGGCCGCCCAGGCTCGGCGATGCGGCGAGCGCCACCGTGGCGCCATGCAGGTCGGCAATCGACTTGACGATGGCCAGCCCCAGCCCGCTGCCCGGCGCCTGCGGCTCGCCAGAGCGATAGAAACGGTCGAGCACCCGCCCGCGCTCCTCTTCGGGCAGGCCGGGCCCGCTGTCGTCCACACTGAGCTCCACGCCCTCGCCTTGCACCGCAATGCCCACGTCCACGCGCCCGCCTTCAGGCGTGTACTTCACGGCGTTGTCGACCAGGTTGCGCAGCAGCATGCGCAGCGCCTCGGGCTGGCCGTTCACCACGGCGGCGTCGTCCGCATGCGAGATGCCGATGTCGATGCGCCGTGCCTGCGCGGCCGCGACCGCGTCCGAAATGGCGAGCCGCGCGGTCTCGGCAAGGTCGACCGGTTCGGGCTTGGCACCTGCGGCCATGCTGGCCTCGTGCCGGGCCAGCGCGAGCATCTGCTCGACCAGCCGCGTCGCGCGATCGATACCCGCCACGAGCCTGCTCACGGCCACCTCGCGCGCCGCCGCATCGGGTGCGCGCTGCAGGCCCTGCACCTGCAGCTTCAGTGCGGCAAGCGGCGAACGAAGCTCATGCGCGGCATCGGCCACAAAGTGCTTTTGCGCATCGAAGGCGTGGCGCACCCGGTCGAACAGCAGGTTGAGTTCTTGCACCAGTGGGCGTACTTCGTCGGGCAGGCCTTCCTCGCTCACGGCGGAAAGATCGTCGGCTTGCCGCGATGCAACCTGCGTGCGCACGCGCGCCACGGGCGCGAGCGAAAGGCTCACCACCCACCAGACGATGAGCATGAGCAGCGGCGCCATGAGCGCCACGGGCGCAATGGTGCGCAAGGCCAGCGCGCCGGCCATGTTGCGCCGCGCCGCCATGTCTTGTGCCACCTGGATGACCAGCGCGCTGGTCTGCATCGAGAACACCCGGTAGGTGGTGCCGCGCGCACGCACGTCGGCAAAACCCAGCACCGCCAGTTGCGGCAGCGCGGCCTGCTCGGCCGACTCGAAAATGCGCACGCCGTCGGCCGTCCACACCTGCACCACGAACTCGAAGTTCTGCTCGCCGCTGCCGATGCCGCCGACCGCCGCACTCGGCGGCAAGCCGGCACGCAGCGAGAGCGCCATCTGCTGCATGTGGTAGTCGAAGATGTCGTCGGCCTCCTTCAGCACCGTGCGGTAGGCCACCACCGCCTGCGCGCCGGCGGCCAGCACAATGGCCGCAAGCAGAAACCAAAGCAGGCGCGCGCGCAGCGACCCCGTCAGCGCGCGGATCATGCCTTGGGCACCATGTAGCCAACGCCGCGCACGTTGCGGATCAGCTCCGCGCCCAGCTTCTTGCGCAGGCCGTGCACGTACACCTCTACGGCGTTGCTGCTGATTTCGTCTTTCCAGCTGTAGAGTTTTTCTTCGAGTTGCGCGCGCGACAGCACCATGCCGGGCCTTGCGATCAGCGGTTCGAGCACCGCCCATTCGCGGGCCGAAAGTATCACCGGCTGCCCTGCCACCGAAACCTCGCGCGTGGCGGAATTGATGCTCACGCCCATGTGCTCGTACACCGGCTCGGCACGCCCTGCCGCGCGGCGCAGCAGTGCCCGGATGCGGGCAAGCAACTCGTCGAGGTCGTAGGGCTTGAGCACGTAGTCGTCGGCGCCCGCGTCGAGCCCTTCGATGCGTTGCTGCACAGAGTCGCGCGCGGTGGCAATCAGCACGGGCATGCGCTGCTTGCGGGCGCGCAGGCTGCGCAGCACCTCGAGCCCGTCGCGGCGGGGCACGCCCAGGTCGAGCAGCACCAGGTCGTATTGCTGGGTGCGCAATGCGGATTCGGCCGCATCGCCGTCTTTCACCCAGTCCACGGCGTATTGCTCGGCCCGAAGCAAGTCGAGCACGGCTTCGCCGATCATCACATCGTCTTCCAGGAGCAGCAGTCGCATGGTCGTTGTGTTCCGTTTCGGGTTCGAGGCAGCGGCGGCGCGGAAAGTTCAGGCTACAGCAACGACCTGACCTCGCGCGCGGCCTCGAAGAGCAGAGGCAGCATCTCGCGCTGGAGGGTCTCTTCCTGATAGCGCGTGCCGGAGAGCACCACATTGAGTGCGGCCACGGTGCGGCCCTGCATGTCGCGCAGCGGCACGGCGAGCGCCTGCACGCCGAGCTCGTGCTCTTCGCTGGCAAAGCAGTAGTCGTCCTTGCGCACGCGGGAGATCAGCTGGCGCAAGCCGCGTGCCTGGGTGGTGGTGTGCGGCGTGAGCCGCGCAAGGTGGCGCCCCTTGAGCCATTGCGTGAACTGCACCGGCGCCATGGCCGCGAGCAGTACCCGTCCGGTCGATGTTGCATGAGCGGGAAGCCGGGCGCCAAGATGCAGGCCATAGGCGAGCACTCGGGTCGGCGTGCCGTAGGCGCCGCTGCGCGCGATGATGACCGCCTCTTCGCCGTCGAGCACCACGGCCGAGAACGACTCCCCCGTTTGTGCCGCAAGGCGGTTCAGGGTGGGCTGCAGCGCGCGCGGCAGCCGCGACGAAGCAAGATAGCTGCCCGAGAAGCGCAGCACCTTGGGCGCCATCCAGAAATAGCTGCCATCCGTCTCCAGATAGCCCAGGTGAGCCAGCGTCAGCAGGTGGCGGCGGGCGGCGGCACGCGTGAGGCCCGCACGCTCGGCAGCCAGGGTGGCGTTGAGGCGCTGGCGCTCGGTATCGAAGCTTTCGAGCACGGCCATTCCCTTGGCGATGCCCTCGATGAAGTCGGCTTTGGCAATGGTCATCTGGTCGGTGTGAGAAGTGTTGCGCGATGATCGCGCAGCCGCTCGCATGATCGCACAGAGCCTCGCAAAACGCTGCGCCAGCATGCCGTGCACGCCCTACGCTCCGGAAAACCCCATCGGAGACACGAACATGCGCACACAGGTCGCCATCATCGGCGCGGGCCCAGCCGGCCTGCTGCTCGGCCAACTGCTTTTCAAGGCCGGCATCGACAACATCATCGTCGAGCGCCAGAGCGGCGATTACGTGCTCGGGCGCATCCGCGCGGGCGTGCTCGAGCAGGTCACCATGGATCTCCTGGCGCGCGCCGGTGTCGACGCACGCGCCAAGGCCGAGGGGTTGCCGCACGAAGGCATCGAGCTGCTGTTCAAGGGGGCGCGGCACCGTATCGACATGCACGGCCTCACGGGCGGAAAGCAGGTTACGGTGTACGGCCAGACGGAGGTGACGCGCGACCTGATGGAAGCACGCTCGGCCGAAGGCCTGGCCACCATCTACAGCGCGGCCAACGTGAGCCTTCATGACTTCGATTCGCAGCGTCCCCGTGTGCGCTACGAGCAAGACGGTCAAACGCACGAGATCGAATGCGACTTCATCGCCGGTTGCGACGGTTATCACGGCGTGAGCCGGGCCAGCGCGCCCGCGGACGCAATTCAGACCTACGAAAAGATCTATCCCTTCGGCTGGCTCGGCGTGCTGGCCGATGTGCCGCCGGTGTCGCATGAACTCATCTACGCCAACACCGAGCGCGGCTTTGCCTTGTGCAGCATGCGCAGCGCCACGCGCAGCCGCTACTACGTGCAGGTGCCGACCGAAGAGCGCGTTGAAAACTGGAGCGACGAGGCCTTCTGGAACGAGCTGCGCGCACGGCTCGACCCTGAGGCGCGCGAGCGGCTGGTGACCGGGCCTTCGCTGGAAAAGAGCATTGCGCCACTGCGCAGCTTCGTGGCCGAACCGATGCGCTTCGGCTCGCTGTTTCTGGCCGGCGATGCCGCGCACATCGTGCCGCCCACCGGAGCCAAGGGTCTCAACCTTGCGACGGCCGACGTGGGGTATCTCTCGCGTGCGCTCGAGATCTTTTACGGCGAGAAAACGCCCTCCGCGCTCGACCGCTATTCAGACCTTTGCCTGCGCCGTGTGTGGAAGGCGGAGCGTTTCTCGTGGTGGTTCACCTCGCTGATGCACCGTTTTCCGGAAACCGGCGCCTTCGGCCAGAAGATCCAGGAGGCCGAGCTCGATTACCTGGTGCACTCGCACGCCGCCTCCACCTCGCTGGCCGAGAACTACGTGGGCCTGCCGCTCGAAGACTTCTAAGCGGACGGCAGGCTTTACTTTTCGAGCGTCTTCTTCATCGCAGCGCCGCCCTGGTCCATCATCGGCGCAATGTAGGCGGCAAATTCGTCGGGCAGCACATCGGTGATCCACACGAAGCGCGAGCGCCCTTCGCCATGCGCGAACACCTGTGCCGATGCATAGTGGTGGCTCGCCTTGCCGCCGGTGATGGTGTAGGCCAGGCGGCGGTTCGGCTCGTCGATGCCCACGAGCAGCTCGCGTGCCACCAGGCCGTTGGCAAAGCTCACGATGCGGGCCCCCTGCCCGTCGAGCTTGGCGTCGGTCAGAAAGCCGGGCGCGAGGCGCGTGTGCACGGCGCCGAAGTCGCGCAGTGCATCCCAGACCTGCGCCGCATCGGCCTCGACGATGAATTCTTTGTAGATCGTTGCCATGGTTCTTCAATCCACCGTGTGCATGGCCTGCCACACGCGCGCCGGACTCAGCGGCATGTGCAGGCGCGGTGCGCTGGCCGCAAAGCCGTTGCGCGCAAAGGCGTCGGCCACGGCGTTGACGATGGCCGGCGTGGCACCGATGGTGCCGAGTTCGCCCACGCCTTTCACGCCCAGCGGATTGTTGATGCAGGGCGTCGACTCGTCCATTTCCATGTGGAACATGGTCTGCACGATATCGGCGCGCGGCGCGGCGTAGTCCATGAGGCTGCCGGTCACGGGCTGGCCTGTATCGTGGTCGTACACCACCTGCTCGTAGAGCGCCTGGCCAATGCCCTGCACCGCGCCGCCTTCAAGCTGGCCGCGCACGATCATCGGGTTGATCACACGGCCTACGTCGTTGACTGAACTGTAGGCCACCACGCTGATCTCGCCCGTCGGCGGATCGATTTCGATCTCGCAGATATGGCAGCCGTTGGGCCAGGTCGGGCCGGCCACTGTGCTGGTTGAGTCGACGAAGATTTCACCCTCGGGCTGCTTGCCCGCCAGGGCGAACAGGTCGAGCTCGAGATCGGTGCCGGCCACATTGAACACACCGCGGCTGTAGACGATGTCGTCGACGGAGGCTTCGAACTCCTGCGCCGCGAGCTCGCGCGCCTTGTCGATGGTGCGCTCGGCGCCAATGCGAACGGCCGAGCCGCCGGTGAACAGCGAGCGCGAGCCGGCGCTGCCGAAACCGTCGCCGCGGTCGGTGTCGCCAAGCACGACGCGCACCTTCTCGATCGGCACGCCGAAGGCATCGACCGCCAGCTGCGCCAGCGACGTGGCAATGCCCTGCCCCATCGCGTTGACGGCCGAGAACACTTCGATTACGCCATCGGCCTGCACCGAAACCGTGACGCGCTCCTCGAACACGTTGCCCCCCGTCCATTCGAGAAAGGTGGCAATGCCCAGGCCGCGGTGCTTGCCTTGCCGGGCCGACTCGGCCGCGCGGGTCTCGAAGCCTTGCCAGTCGGCCAGCGCCAGGGCCTGGTCCATCACCGACTCGAACTTGCCGGTGTCGTAGGTCTGCGCCATCGGGTTCTTGTAGGGCATCTGCTCAGGGCGGATGAAGTTGCGGCGGCGCAGCTCGACGCGGTCGATTCCGGTCTGGCGCGCGGCCTCGTCCATCAGGCGCTCGATGGTGAAGATGGCTTCTGGGCGGCCCGCGCCGCGGTAGGCGCCGGTGGGCGCGGTGTTGGTGAGCACCGCCTTGAAGTGAAAGTCGATGGTCTGGATGTCGTAGACGCTGGTTTGCACCCAGGGGCCGATCAGCAGCTGGATGGCAACGCCGGTGCCGGTGGCATAGGCGCCCACGTTGGCCAGCGTCTTGATGCGCAGCGCGAGGATCTTCCCGTCGGCATCGAGCGCGAGTTCGGCCCGGGCCTCGATGTCGCGGCCGTGCGCACTGGAAAGAAATTCTTCGCTGCGCTCGGCCACCCACTTCAAGGGGCGCTTGACCTGCAGCGCGGCAAAAGCAACGGCAATGTCTTCAGGGTAGGCGCCGGTCTTCATGCCGAAACCGCCGCCGACATCGCCCACCACCACGCGCACCTTCTCTTTCGCGAGCCCGATGGCGCCGCACACGGAGTCGCGCACACCCGAGGGCATTTGCGTGCTCATGCGGATGGTGAGTCGGTCGGATTCGCCGTCGTAGGCCGCAAGCACCGAGCGCGGCTCGATAGTCAGGGCGACGACGCGCTGGTTGACCACGTCCAGCGCAACCACATGGCTGGCCTTGGCAAAGGCCGCTGTCGCGGCTTCGCTGCTGCCGTGCTTCATTTCGGCGGCGATGTTGCCTGTGGCTTCGGCGCACAACTGCGGCGCGCCGTCGGCGGTGGCGCTCGCGAGATCGACCACCATCGGGAGCTCGTCGTAGTCGACCATCACCACCTCGGCGGCATCGCGTGCCTGCTGCACGGTTTCGGCCACCACCGCCGCCACCGCCTCGCCGACAAAGCGCACGCGCTCGTGCGCCATGGCAAGGCGCGGCGGGCTGGCGCAGTCGCCCCCATCGGCGCGCTTGAAGCCGGCAGCGCCGGGCATGGGCTTCACGCCTGCTTCGGCCATTTCGGTGCCCGTGATCACGCGCAGCACGCCGGGCATTGCGGCGGCCGCGACCGTGTCGATCGACACGATGCGTGCATGCGGATAGGGAGAGCGGAGAAAGACGAGATGCGCCTGTCCGGGGAGCGTGACGTCGTCGGTGTAGCGGCCTGCGCCGGCCAGCAGGCTCTCGTCCTCCAGACGGCGAACCGCCTGGCCGCTACCGAAACGCGTGGGGTTGGATTCAGTGGTCAACGTTGTCCTCTTGTGCTGGCCTCCGCGAGGCAATGCCGGCCTGGAGGGTCCGCTGTGGGTCTGTGGGGTTGCGTCCGTGGGGCGCGAATGGAAGCAGCAAGCACTATATGGGCTCCGGATATTCCTGTGCGCTTTGCACGCAGAGCCTGTGGCTTGCAGACCGCAATCGTTTGCAATCCACTGGAGAGCGGCCATTTTCTCCCATCCGGATGAAGCCCGCCACGAAGCCGTGTATACCTACGGCATGCAACAACTGCCCTGGCTCGAACCCGGCGACGCGCTGCCCGACCCCGCATCCGCGTGGGGCGAAACCGACCCCGTGCCCGGCCTGCTTGCAGCCGGTGGAGCGCTCGACGTCGATACCCTGACGCAGGCCTACGGCCGCTGCGTATTTCCGTGGTTCAGCGAAGACCAGCCGATTCTCTGGTGGAGCCCGGACCCGCGCATGGTGCTGCAGGTGGCCGACTTCAAGCTCCACCGGTCGCTGCGCAAGACCCTGGCGCGGTTTGCAGAGGCGCCGGGCTGCGAAGTGCGCATCGACCACGATTTCGCATCGGTCATCAAGGCCTGTTCGCATTCGCCGCGTGTCGGTCAGTCGGGCACATGGATCGTGCCGGACATGGTGAAAGCCTACCTGGCGCTGCACCGGGCCGGCCACGCGCACAGCGTGGAAACCTGGATCGACGGCGAGCTTGCGGGCGGGCTCTACTGCGTGGCGCTTGGGCGCGCGGTGTTCGGCGAATCGATGTTCACCCGCCGCCCGGACGCCTCGAAGATCGCGCTGGCGGCGCTGGTGTGCCTGTGCCGCCGGTTCCAGGTGAAGATGATCGACTGCCAGCAGAACACCGCTCACCTGGCGAGCCTGGGAGCACGCGAAATGTCACGCGGCGCTTTCGTGGCGCATGTGGCCAATGCCCGCCGGCAAGAGGGCCCACAGTGGCATTTCGAGCCCGTATACTGGACAGAACTCCTTTCCACGCGACCTTCTCAATCGACGTGACGCACCTCAAGGATCTTCCGCTTCACACGCTGCAGTTCTACGCGACGGCGCCCTACCCCTGCAGCTATCTGCCCGACCGCCAGGCCCGGTCGCAGGTGGCCACGCCCAGCCACCTGATCCACAACGACGCCTACTCCGACCTGGTGCTCAGCGGCTTCCGGCGCAGCGGAATGTTCACCTACAGGCCTTATTGCGATGGCTGCCGCGCCTGCATCCCGCTGCGCGTGCTGGTCAACAGCTTTCATCCCACCCGCAGCCAGCGCCGCGCCGTGAAGCAGCACAAGAACCTGCAGTCGCGCGTGCTCAAGCTGTGCTTCGTGCCCGAGCACTACCAGCTCTATCTTCGCTACCAGAACGGCCGCCACGCCGGTGGCGGCATGGACCACGACAGCATCGACCAGTACACCCAGTTCCTGCTGCAGAGCCGGGTCAATTCGCGGCTGGTCGAGTTCCGCGAGACGCTGCCCGACGGCAGCGCGGGCGCGCTGAAGATGGTGTCGATACTCGACGTGCTGAACGACGGCATTTCGGCCGTCTATACCTTCTACGAGCCGGACGACAGCGCGGGCTACGGCACCTACAGCGTGCTGTGGCAGATCGAACAGGCCCGAAAACTCGGGCTGCCGCATGTCTACCTCGGCTACTGGATCGAGGGCAGCGCCAAGATGAACTACAAGGCGCGTTTCAGCCCCCATGAACTGCTGATCGACGGACACTGGCAGGCGCCAGACGATTTCACAAGGTAAAATGGCGCCCGGTCCACACCGCATCGCGCCATGAGAAAAAATCAATCCGACGTTCCTGCCGTTCCAGTCATCCAGGTGATCGAGCGCATGTTCGCGCTCATCGACGTGCTCGCCTCCCGCGAGGAGGCGATTTCGTTGAAGGAAATCAGCGAGAAGACCGGGCTGCATCCCTCCACCACGCACCGAATCCTCAACGACCTGGCGGTCGGCCGATTTGTCGACCGGCCCGAGGCCGGCAGCTACCGGCTCGGCATGCGGCTGCTGGAGCTTGGCAACCTCGTCAAGGGCCGGCTGAACGTGCGTGATGCCGCCTTGGGGCCGATGCGCGAGCTGCACAAGCTCACGCAGCAGCCGGTGAACCTCAGCATGCGGCAAGGCGACGAAATCGTCTACATCGAGCGCTCGTACAGCGAGCGTTCGGGCATGCAGGTGGTGCGTGCCATCGGCGGCCGGGCCGCCCTGCACCTGACCTCGACCGGCAAGCTGTTCCTGGCGGCGGACGATCCGCAGCGCGTGCGCAGCTATGCCACGCGAACCGGCTTGGCCGGCCACACACGCAACAGCATTACGCAATTGCCCGTCCTGGAGCGCGAGCTCTCGAAAGCACGCCAGTACGGCATTGCACGCGACAACGAAGAGCTGGAGCTGGGGGTGCGATGCATGGCCGCCGGCATTTACGACGACCAGGGCAAACTGGTGGCGGGCCTGTCTATTTCCGCGCCGGCAGACCGGCTGGACGAGGGCTGGCTGCCCAAGCTGCAGGCCACGGCCAATGAAATTTCGGGGGCGTTGGGCTACAAGGACGCCGCCTCGGCGTCTGCTGCTGCCCCAGGCGCAAGCGGCAACGGCTCTTCAGCCGCTGCCTGAGTCGTTCAGCCGGCGACCTGGTAGGTCGCGTTGCTGCGCGAGGCTGCCGGCGAGCCGGTGGAGGCATGTGCTGCCTCGACCCAGCGGCGAACCCGCTCCGCATCGGCGATACGGCTGTACTTGCCGGCCGAGTCCAGGAACACCATGATGAGCTTGCGCCCGGCCACCTTGGCCTGCATCACGAGGCACTGGCCCGCTTCGGAGATGTAGCCCGTCTTCTGCAGGCCGATTTCCCAGTCTGGGCTCTTCACGAGACGGTTGGTGGTGTTGAACTGCAGCACGCGGTTGCCAACTTCGACCTGGTATTCAGGCGAGGTCGACAGCGAACGCACGGTGGCGTCGGAATAAGCGGCATTGACGAGCAGCGCCAGATCTTGTGCGCTCGACTGGTTGCGGCTCGAGAGGCCGGTGGGCTCCACGTAGCGCGTGTCCTTCATGCCGAGCATCTTTGCCTTGGCGTTCATGATGCTCACGAAGGTTGCAAGGCCACCCGGATAGGTGCGACCCAGCGCATGCGCTGCGCGGTTTTCGCTCGACATCAGGGCCAGGTGCAGAAGCTCGCCGCGCGACAGCGTGGTGCCCACGGTAAGGCGCGAACGGCTGCCCTTTTCGGTGTCGACGTCGTCCTGGGTGATGGTAATCAGTTCGTCGTTCGGGAGATGGGCTTCGCTGATCAGCAAGCCGGTCATCAGCTTGGTGAGCGATGCAATCGGGAGCACCGCATGATCGTTCTTGCTGAACAGCACTTCATGCGTGTCCTGGTCGATCACCAGTGCAACGCTCGACTTCAGGTCGAGCACGTCTTCGGTTCCGTGCAAGCCGGCCAGTTGGCCGAACGACTGGCGTGCCGGCGTTTCGACGCGAACGACCGAACGGCGTTGCACGGCAACCACGGTCTTGCCGTTCTTTTGGCGAATGGAGGCCACCACGTTGCGGCCACCACGGACGACCTTTTCGCTTCGGTCGGCCTTGCCGCTGCGCTTGGCGACCACGGCAGCGCGCGGCGTCTTGGCCGAACGCTTGACTTCCACTGGCACGGGTCCTGCGGCTTTCTTGGCCGTGGACGTCTTCGCGACAGTTGTTTTTTCCTTCTTGGCGGCCTGTGCACCGGACAGCAAAAACGCCGTGGCGCAAAGCGCGACGGCGACGAATTTGACTGCGGGCAAGAACCGCTGGCTGGAAACTCGGCGGGGGCGGGTTTCGGGCATTAATAAATCTCCAGCGGCAAAATGAGAACCGCAGTGTATCGAAATCAAAAAAGGCACGCAATATCAGTTACTTGCGTCCTTTTCTTCACTCGAATCCAAGGATCACTCGTAAAACTAACCTTGTGCCGCCACTCTCTCAGCTTGGCTCTGTAACTTATTGAGCGCACTCAAATAAGCCTTGGCCGATGCGACCACGATGTCGGGGTCCGCGCCTACTCCATTCACTACCCGCCCTGCATTTTGTAACCGAACTGTAACTTCCCCTTGGCTTTCTGTCGAGCCACTAATCGCATTAACCGAGTAAAGCACCATCTCGGCGCCGCTCTTGACAAGCGATTCAATGGCCTTCAGAGAAGCATCAACCGGGCCATTGCCGTCGGATTCGCCGGTGACTTCCTTGCCCCGAACGGTAAAGACGACCTTGGCCTGGGGGCGCTCGCCCGTTTCGCTGTGCTGGGAAAGCGACACAAAAGCGAACTGTTCATCAACGTGCGCCAATTCTTCTGCGCTGACGAGCGCGAGGATGTCCTCGTCAAAAATCTCCGACTTGCGGTCGGCCAGCTCCTTGAAGCGCAGGAACGCGGCATTGATGTCGGCTTCGCTGCCCATGGTCACGCCCAGGTCTTGCAGGCGCTGCTTGAATGCGTTGCGCCCGCTGAGCTTGCCCAGCACGATCTTGTTGGCCGTCCAGCCCACGTCTTCGGCCCGCATGATCTCGTAGGTGTCGCGCGCCTTGAGCACGCCGTCCTGGTGAATGCCCGAAGCATGCGCAAAGGCATTGGCGCCCACCACGGCCTTGTTGGGCTGCACCACGAAGCCCGTGGTCTGGCTCACCATGCGGCTCGCGGCCACGATGTGCCGGGCGTCGACATTCAGTTCGAGCCCGAAGTAGTCCTTGCGGGTCTTCACGGCCATGACGATTTCTTCGAGCGAGCAGTTGCCCGCCCGCTCGCCCAGGCCGTTGATGGTGCACTCGACCTGGCGTGCGCCGCCGATCTTCACGCCGGCCAGCGAGTTGGCCACGGCCATTCCGAGGTCGTTGTGGCAATGCACCGACCAGATGGCCTTGTCGCTGTTGGGCACGCGCTCGCGCAGCATCTTGATGAAGTTGCCGTACAGCTCGGGAATGGCGTAGCCCACGGTGTCGGGCACGTTGATGGTGGTGGCGCCCTCGTTGATCACGGTTTCGAGCACGCGGCAGAGAAAGTCGGGGTCGCTGCGGTAGCCGTCTTCGGGGCTGAACTCCACGTCTCCCACGAGGTTGCGCGCAAAGCGCACAGCAAGCCTGGCTTGCTCATGCACCTCGTCCGGCGACATGCGCAGCTTCTTTTCCATGTGAAGCGGCGACGTTGCGATGAAGGTGTGGATGCGCCCGCGCGCAGCGCCCTTGAGCGCTTCGGCCGCACGCGAAATGTCGCGATCGTTGGCGCGCGAGAGGCCGCAAATCGTCGAATCCTTGATGGCGTTGGCAATGGCCTTGACCGCTTCGAAGTCGCCGTTCGAGCTGGCCGGAAAACCGGCCTCGATGACATCCACCTTCAGTCGCTCGAGTTGCTTGGCGATGCGCAGCTTCTCGTCGCGCGTCATCGAGGCGCCGGGCGACTGCTCGCCGTCGCGCAGGGTGGTGTCGAAAATAATCAGTTGGTCGGTCATCGTGGACTCCTTTGTTCCTTTTGGTCGTTTCGCACCCTGCGCGCACGGCGGCGGACAGCGTCAGGCGAGCTCAACCACCGATTGTGCGCTGTGCGCGCCCCGGCTCCGTGCGCGCTGCACGCCCGAGACAATGGCCTTGAGCGAGGCGGAGATCACGTCCGCGTCGATGCCCACGCCGAAGAGTGTCTGGGCTTCGTCCACGCGCAGTTCGAGGTACGCCACCGACCTGGCATCGGCACCCGCACCGATCGCATGCTGGTGATAGTCCATCACACGCACGGTATGGCCAGTGGCCTTGCTCAGCGCCTGGGTGAAAGCATCGATCGGCCCGTTGCCGCGGCCTTCGATGGCGCGGACTTCACCCTCCCACGGCAGGTTGCCGCGCAGCACCACCGAAGCACTGGCGCCCTCGCCTTCTTCCTCGAGCACGCGGTGCTGCAGCGAATGCGCGGCCTCGATGCCGTATTCGCGAACGAACAGCTGCCAGAGGTCTGCCGCAGTGAGTTCCTTGCCGGCCACGTCCATCACGCGCTGGACGGCCTGCATGAACTCCATCTGCAGGCGGCGCGGCATCTCGATGCCGTATTCGCTCTCGAGCAGATAGGCCATGCCGCCCTTGCCCGACTGGCTGTTGACGCGAATCACGGCCTCGTAGCTGCGTCCCACGTCCTTCGGATCGATGGGGAGGTACGGCATGTCCCAGATGTCGCCCTCCTTGCGCGCTGCAAAGGCCTTCTTGATCGCGTCCTGGTGCGAACCCGAGAACGAGGTGTAGACGAGGTCGCCCACATACGGGTGGCGCGGATGCACCGGGATCTGGTTGCAGTGCTCGACCGTCGCGCGGATCTCGTCGATGTTCGAGAAATCGAGTTCAGGCGAAACGCCTTGTGTGTAGAGATTGAGCGCAACGTTCACGAGGTCGAGGTTGCCGGTGCGCTCGCCGTTGCCGAAAAGGCAGCCTTCGATGCGCTCGGCACCGGCCATCAGCGCCAGCTCACCGGCTGCGGTGCCGGTGCCGCGGTCGTTGTGCGGGTGCACGCACAGCACGATGGAATCGCGGCGTGCAAGGTTGCGGTGCATCCACTCGATCATGTCCGCAAAGATGTTCGGCGTGGAATGCTCCACTGTGGTGGGCAGGTTGACGATGCACTTGTGCTCGGGCGTCGGCGCCCAGACTTCGGTGACCGCATCGACCACGCGCTTGGAAAACACGACATCGGTGCCCGAGAACATTTCGGGCGAGTACTGAAAGGTCCACTTGGTTGCGGGCTGCTTCGCGGCAAATTCGTTGAACATGCGCGCGTGGCTGCTGGCCAGCTCGACGATCTGGTCTTCGTCCATGCCGAGCACCACGCGGCGCATCACCGGGGCCACTGCGTTGTAGAGGTGAACGATGGCGCGCGGCGCGCCTTGCAGCGATTCGAAGGTGCGCGCAACGAGGTGGTCGCGCGCCTGCGTCAGCACCTGGATCGTCACGTCGTCGGGAATGCGGTCTTCCTCGATGAGCTTGCGTACGAAGTCGAATTCGACTTGCGAAGCAGACGGAAAGCCGACTTCGATTTCCTTGAAACCGATGGCCACGAGCGTCTCGAACATGCGCATCTTGCGCGCAATGTCCATCGGCTCCACCAAGGCCTGGTTGCCATCGCGCAGGTCCGTCGACAGCCAGATGGGCGCCTTGGTCAGCACGGCATCGGGCCAGGTGCGGTCCTTGAGGCCGATCGGGGCGAATGCGCGGTATTTGGCTTGAGGTTGCTTGAGCATGTCGATTTCTCTGGATGGTTGGGAATCAACCAGCAACCCCAAAAACAAACGGCCCGTTGCTGGTGCGAACGGGCCGTGGTGAGGGATTTGCGCGTGCGCTACCGTCTCCGCCCGTGAGGGAGGGCTAGTAGGGCCAGCAGCGAAATCTTGGTCATGAGGATTGCGAATGTAGCACAAGCCGCGGTCAGTTATGCAAGCCCCGCTCGTCCGGCTCTTCGGTCGAGGTGCTGATCACGCTGGCCTGCTGTCCCTTGGCCTTGCGCCACGCATAAACCACGTAGCCGCTCAGGCCGTAGGCAACGAACAATCCGAACAGCACCGTGGGCGGGTGGATGTTGATGACCGCAATGCCCAGGGCGATCAGCACGATCACCACGAACGGCACGCTCTTTTTCATCTGCACGTCCTTGAAGCTGTAGAACGGCGCGTTGGTGACCATCGAAAGACCGGCGTAGAGCGTGAACGCGAAGGTGATCCATGTGATCTGCGTCCAAGAGAGGTACAGCACCTCGCCGCCTCGCTTGCCCCATTCGGTCATGAGCCAGATGAACCCGGCCACCAGCGCGGCCGCGGCCGGCGACGGAAGCCCCTGGAACCAGCGCTTGTCCACCACACCGGTGTTGACGTTGAAGCGTGCGAGCCGCAGCGCCGCGCAGGCGCAATACACAAAAGCCGCAATCCAGCCCCAGCGTCCCAGGCCCTTGAGCGACCACTCGTAGGCGATGAGCGCGGGCGCCGCACCGAACGACACCATGTCGGACAGCGAATCCATCTGCTCGCCGAACGCGCTTTGCGTGTTGGTCATGCGGGCCACGCGGCCGTCCAGGCTGTCGAGAATCATGGCGGCAAACACGCCGAGCGCCGCAAGATCGAAGCGCCCGTTCATTGCCATCACGACCGAATAGAAGCCGCCGAACAGCGCGGCGAGCGTGAACAGGTTCGGCAGAATGTAGATGCCCTTGCGGCGCTTGCGCGGCGGCACTTCGTCGGGAACCGTGTCGTCATGCATTGAGTTTGCCTCCGTCCCTCATGGGCACTGCGCGAACGGCTACCCATTCGATAGCATCTTGATCTGTGAATCGCATGGGTTCGCAGTGTAGTTCAGGGGCATGGTGCGCCCCACATGAAAAAGGCCACCCCAGCGGGTGGCCCTCGGAAAACAGGCGCCGCGGCGCCCGCTTCATTTTGTGGATCAGTTGCGGGTCTGGTCGACCAGCTTGTTCTTCTTGATCCAGGGCATCATCGCGCGCAGCTTTTCGCCCACGACTTCGATCTGGTGCTCTGCGTTCAGGCGACGGCGGCTGATCAGCGCGGGCTGGCCGGCAGCGGCTTCGAGCACGAAGCTCTTGGCGTATTCGCCCGTCTGGATGTCCCGCAGCACTTGCTTCATGACCTTCTTGGTCTCGTCGGTCACGATGCGAGGGCCCGTGACATATTCGCCGTATTCGGCATTGTTCGAGATCGAGTAGTTCATGTTGGCGATGCCGCCTTCATAGATCAGGTCGACGATGAGCTTGAGCTCGTGCAGGCATTCGAAGTACGCCATTTCGGGCGCGTAGCCGGCTTCCACCAGCGTTTCGAAACCAGCCTTGATCAGCTCGACCGTGCCGCCGCACAGAACCGCTTGTTCGCCGAAAAGATCGGTCTCGGTTTCTTCGCGGAAGTTGGTCTCGATGATGCCGGCCTTGCCGCCGCCGTTGGCGGTGGCGTAGCTCAGCGCGAGGTCACGCGCCTTGCCGGTCTTGTCCTGGTGCACGGCCACGAGGTGGGGCACGCCGCCGCCCTGCGTGTAGGTGCTGCGAACGGTGTGGCCGGGGGCCTTGGGAGCCACCATCCACACGTCGAGGTCGGCGCGCGGCTGCACGAAACCGTAGTGCACGTTGAAGCCGTGCGCGAAGACGAGCGAAGCGCCTTCCTTGATGTGCGGGGCCACGTCGTTCTTGTAGACGTTGGCAATCTGCTCGTCGGGCAGCAGGATCATGACGACGTCGGCGGCTTTCACCGCGTCGGCCACTTCGGCGACCTGCAGGCCGGCCTTGCCGACCTTGTCCCACGAAGCGCCACCCTTGCGCAGGCCGACCACGACCTTGACGCCGCTGTCGTTCAGGTTCTGCGCGTGCGCGTGACCTTGCGACCCGTAACCGATGATTGCGACCGTCTTGCCCTTGATGAGGCTGAGGTCGGCGTCCTTGTCGTAGTAAACCTTCATGATGCGTCTTTCCTATTTAATCTCGAGCACCCCCAGGGCGGGGGTGCTTTCACTCACAGTTGGCCGGAGGGATTCCGGTCCTTCATTTGATGGTTGATCGACACGAGGTTGTCGTGAATGCGGAACAGCAGGATCAGCAGTTCGCTGTAGACGCGAACCATGATCGCGCCGAAAACGAGGATGCCGATGGCAGCGAGGAAGCGCCCCTGGAACAACGAAACGACCGTTGCAGCGAGCACGCCCAGCAACCCGAGGAAGTACAGAATCCGAATGATGATCGGTGTCACCATCTTCTCGAAACCCAGCAAATCTTGCATTACCTTCTCCTCATGTGTTGGTTTAGAACATTGGAACTGAGGGGATCTTCACCCCCTACACGCGCAGGATGCGCTCGCCGCGCCCGATGCCGCTGGCGCCGGTGCGGACAGTCTCGAGGATAGCGCTACGGTCGATTGCTTCCAAGAAAGCATCGTTCTTGCCGTGGTCGCCGGTGAGTTCGATGGTGTAGCTCTTGTCGGTGACGTCGATGATGCGGCCACGAAAGATCTCGGCCATGCGCATCATTTCTTCGCGTTCCTTGCCCACGGCGCGCACCTTGACCATCATGAGCTCGCGCTCGGTATAGGCACCTTCGGTCAGGTCGACGACCTTGACCACTTCGATCAGGCGGTTCAGGTGCTTGGTGATCTGCTCGATCACGTCGTCGGAGCCGGCGGTGACGATGGTCATGCGCGAAAGGCTGGCGTCCTCGGTCGGCGCGACGGTGAGCGATTCGATGTTGTAGCCGCGGGCCGAAAAAAGGCCCACCACGCGGGAAAGAGCACCGGGCTCGTTTTCCAGCAGCACTGCAATGATGTGTTTCATGTTTGCGCGACTCCTCTTTTCGCCGCCCTCCCCCGTGCACGGTAATGCGCGGGCTTGGCGGGCAATAGATTCGTCGTCAGTAAAGTTAAGAGCGAACGCGCCGGCGATCAGAGATCTTCGGAGCCCAACAGCATTTCGGTAATGCCCATGCCGGCCTTGACCATCGGGAACACGTTCTCGGTGGGGTCGGTACGGAAATCCATGAACACGGTGCGGTCCTTGAGCTTGCGCGCTTCGCGCAGCGCCGGCTCCACGTCTTGTGGACGCTCGATCAGCATGCCGACGTGGCCATAGGCCTCGGCCAGCTTCACGAAGTTGGGCAGCGCATCCATGTAGCTGTGGCTGTAGCGGCCGGAGTATTCGATCTCCTGCCACTGGCGCACCATGCCCAGGTAGCGGTTGTTGAGCGAGCAGATCTTGATCGGCGTGTTGTATTGCAGGCAGGTGGAGAGTTCCTGGATGCACATCTGCACCGAGCCTTCGCCGGTGATGGTGAACACTTCCGAGTCGGGCTTGGCGAGCTTGATGCCCATGGCGTACGGAATACCGACGCCCATGGTGCCCAAGCCACCCGAGTTGATCCAGCGGCGCGGCTCGTCGAAGCGGTAGTACTGCGCGGCCCACATCTGGTGCTGGCCGACGTCCGACGTGATGTACGTGTCGGCGTCCTTGGTCATGTTCCAGAGGGTTTCGACCACGTACTGCGGCTTGATGACGTCCTTGTTGTCGCGGTCGTACTTGAGGCAGTCGCGCGAGCGCCAGGCCTCGATGGTCTTCCACCAGTCGGACAGCGCGCCGGCGTCGGGCTTGGTGGTGCTCTCGCGGATCATCGAGATCAGTTCGGTGAGCACGTCCTTCACGTCGCCCACGATCGGAATGTCGACCTTCACGCGCTTGGAGATGCTCGAGGGGTCGATGTCGACGTGGATGATCTTGCGATCGTTCATCGCAAAGTGCTTCGGGTTGCCGATCACGCGGTCGTCGAAGCGCGCTCCCACGGCCAGCAGCACGTCGCAGTTCTGCATGGCGTTGTTGGCTTCGATGGTGCCGTGCATGCCCAGCATGCCCAGAAACTTGCGGTCGCTCGCCGGGTAGGCGCCAAGGCCCATCAGCGTGTTGGTGACCGGATAGCCGAGCATGTCGACCAGCGTGCGCAGTTCGTTGGTGGCGTTGCCCAGCAGCACGCCGCCGCCCGTGTAGATGTACGGGCGCTTGGCGTTCAGCAGCAGGTTCAGCGCCTTGCGGATCTGGCCGCCGTGACCCTTGCGCACGGGGTTGTACGAGCGCATCTCGACCTTGTCGGGATAGCCTGAATAAGGAGTCTTCTTGAACGAGACGTCCTTGGGCACGTCCACCACCACCGGGCCCGGACGGCCGCTGCGTGCGATGTGGAAGGCCTTTTTCATCGTCAGGGCCAGGTCTTTCGGGTCCTTGACGAGGAAGTTGTGCTTCACGATGGGGCGCGTGATGCCGACGGTGTCGCACTCCTGGAAGGCGTCCAGACCGATGGCGGCGGTGGGTACCTGGCCCGAGATGATCACCATCGGGATGGAGTCCATGTACGCGGTGGCAATGCCGGTGACCGCATTGGTCAGCCCGGGGCCGGAGGTAACCAGCGCCACGCCCACCTCGCCCGTGGCGCGCGCATAGCCGTCGGCCGCGTGGACGGCTGCCTGCTCGTGGCGCACCAGCACATGCTGGATGGTGTCCTGCTTGTAGAACGCGTCGTAGATGTACAGAACCGCGCCGCCCGGATAGCCCCAGATGTACTGGACGCCTTCGGCCTGCAGTGCCTTGACCAGCACTTCAGCGCCCATGAGCTCTTGCGTTTGATTGCCGGCGCCAGAGGACGCGGCTGCTGCGGAAGCGAGTTCCGCCTTCGAGATTTCCATGATCAACCTTTGGAGTTTTTTCGGGAACGAAAAACCTTGGGTGCCCCTTGCCAACCCTTGTGGGGTCGCGCCAGGACTTGAGGCCAAAGCCATGAGCGGACTGATGTTCCGCCGGACCGTGACCCGTTTGCCTTTTGACTTGCAACGCGAATTATGACATCGATGCGCCGGCCTTCGCGCGAAAACCGCGACGAAAGGCAGGAAGGCATAATCCGCGGCGGAAAACATAAGCGCTTCCAGACACCCCATTCCCACGCGGCGCCCCACGGCGCCCCCTCTCGCTTGGCCACTGAACAAGAACTTTCCGACTTTCTGAAGAGCGTCGAACGGCGCGCTTTCAAGCGCTCGGTCTATCACGTGAGGGACGAGGAAGCGGCTCTCGACATCGTGCAGGACAGCATGATGAAGCTGGCGCAGCATTACGGAGACAAGCCGCCGGAAGAGCTGCCGATGCTGTTCCAGCGCATTCTGTCGAACTGCACGCTCGACTGGTTCCGCCGGCAAAAAACCCGGCGCGCCCTGTTCTCGAACCTCGGCGATTTCGAAGCGGCCGGCGACGACGGAGATTTCGATCTTCTGGAGAACTTCGTCTCCCCGACCGACTCTAGGGAAACGGAGAGCGCCGAGGACACGACCCGCCGCGCCCAGGTCTTTCACGAGATCGAAGAACAGATCGCAGCTTTGCCGGGTCGTCAACGAGAGGCTTTCCTGATGCGTTACTGGGAAGAAATGGATGTGGCGGAGACGGCCGCTGCAATGGGCTGCTCCGAAGGCAGCGTCAAAACCCATTGTTCACGGGCCGTGCACGCCTTGAGCAAGGCGCTCAAAGCCAAGGGAATTTCGCTATGAACACTAAGGTTCCTACCTCTTCTTTTGCCGCCGAAGATCAATTCGGCCAGCGCGTGGCTGCGCGGCTGTCGGCTGGCAGCCAGGAGCTGCCGCACGACATCGGCGAGCGGCTGCGCGTGGCGCGGGCGCAGGCCGTTGCAATGCGCAAGCAGGCGCCCCAGTTGCGTGCAGCGTCCACGGTCATCCAGTCCGGCAATGTGGCCACGATGGGCGGTAGCTGGTGGACGCGCATCGGCTCGGTGATCCCGTTGATCGCGCTCGTAGCCGGGCTGATCACCATCAGCGTCATGCAGGACGAAGACCGCGCCAGCGAACTGGCGGACGTCGATTCCGCCCTGCTCACGGACGACCTGCCCCCGGCCGCCTACACCGACCCCGGGTTCGCCCAGTTTCTCAAGTCGGACGGCGCTTCCGACTGAGTCCTGCCGAACGAACCAATGCGACCTCTCCCCGTTTCCTGGGCTTCCACACCTCGCCTGATGCGCCCGCAAACGTCGGGCGCAGTCATTTGGGCGGGTGCGCTCGCCATGGCGTTTTTCGGTCTCGGTGCCTTGGGCGGCCTGAGCCTCGCGAGCGCTCAAACTCGCTCCGAATCGCTCAAGCAGGCTGCCGAATCCACGCAGGGTGGGCCAGCATCGGCATTGCACCACTCCTCCTCGAAAGTTGCCGCGGCAACCAAGCCGGCCTGGAGCGAGCTCACGGCCGAGCAGCAGCAGGCGCTGCAGCCTCTCGCATCGCATTGGCACACTTTGAGCATGGGGCAAAAGCGCAAATGGCTGGCACTGTCACGCAACTACGCGAACATGTCGGCCGATGACCGAACAACCCTGCACAGCCGCATGATCGAATGGGCCGCCCTGAGCAACCAGCAGCGGGCGCAGGCACGCCTCAACTTCGCCGAAGTCAAGAGCGTGCCCGCCGACGAGCGCAAGGCCAAATGGGAGCAATACCAGGCACTGAGCGAAGAAGAGAAGCGCCGGCTTGCGGAACGCGCTCCCGCCAGGCCACGCGGCGCCGCCGTTCCGGTGCGCCCCGTTCCCGCCCAGAAGCTGGTTATGGTTCCCGCAGTGACGCCCTCTGGACAGCACACGCCGCGTATCTTGCTGGCGCCGCCCGCGTCGGCGACCGCAGTGGCAACGCCGGCCACCGCACCCGCGGCCGTCATGGTGGCATCGCCGCCGGAGCGGGTGCCGGGCGTCGTGACCGTCGCTCCCGCTTCTGCTCCCGGTTCGCCGCCGTCCGCTCCCATCCCTGCCGAAGCGCAAGTGCCGGCCCCCTCTTCTGCCGCGCCCTCCGCCGCCGCAGGACGGCCGGCCGAGCAGCCGTCGCCCCCCTGAACAAGATTTCGATGGTTTCACCTTCCCCTGAAGTTTCGGAATCGAATTCCTCATCCTCTCCCGCAGACTCGTCGACCAGCGCTCCTCTTTCGATAGTGCCAGGCCTGTGGAGGCGAATGGCATGCTGGCTCTACGAAGGCATGCTGCTGTTCGCCGTGGCCATGATGTCGGCCTGGCTGTTCAGCGCTCTGAGCCAGATGCGCAACGCCATGGACGACACGCGCCGCCCGCTGCTGCTGGCCTATCTCTTCGTGGTGTTCGGCGTGTACTTCGTCTGGTTCTGGTCCAAGGGCCAGACACTGGGCATGAAAACCTGGAACATTCGGATCGTGGACAAGCAAGGCCGCCCCGTCACCCAGCCGCGGGCCTTCTTGCGCTACGTGCTGAGTTGGGTCTGGCTGCTGCCGCCGCTGGCATTGCATCCGTTGCTGGGCGTGCCGGTTGTCGAAACGCTGGTCCTGCTGTTCGGCTGGATTGCCGTGTGGGCCGTGCTGGCTCGCTTTCACCCCGAGCGCCAGTTCTGGCATGACGCCTGGGCCGGCACACGGCTCATAACCTCCAAGCCGATGAGCCGCCGATGAGTGCCCTGCCCAAGCTTCCCGACCCCGCCGTCAATCCGCAAAAGGCGCGCAAGGGTTTCGAGCGCGTGTGGCACGCCACGCTGATTTCGCTGCACGGCCTTCGCGCGGGCTGGAGAGAGCCGGCCTTCCGCCAGGAAGCCATCATGGCGATCGTGATGATCCCGGCCGCCTTCTGGCTCGGCCGCAGCTGGCTCGAAGTCGCCCTGCTCGCCGGGAGTGCCATTCTGGTCATGATCGTCGAGCTGCTCAACACGGCGGTCGAAGCCGCGATCGACCGCATCGGCCCCGAATGGCACGACCTTTCCAAGCGCGCCAAGGACATGGGAAGCGCCGCCGTTCTGCTGTCTCTCATGTTGTGCGGAGGCATCTGGCTGGCGGCGTTGTGGCAGCGCTTCGCGTCATGAAAGCACCCCCCGCACGAGGCATGATGGCGGGATGAATCCTGAATTTTCGATCTGTGTGTATTGCGGCTCGCGCCCTGGCGAGCGCCCTGAGTTCTCCAAGGCGGCCGAAGCGGTCGGCCAGTGGATTGGCCAGCACCGCGGCCAACTCATCTACGGCGGCGGGCGCACCGGCCTGATGGGCACCGTGGCCGAGGCCACTCGCAATGCCGGCGGCCGCGTGGTCGGCATCATTCCAAAGGCGCTGGTCGACCGGGAGCTGGCCAACACGCTTTGCGACGAGCTCCACGTGGTCGACACCATGCATGAACGCAAGGCCATGATGGGCGAGCGCGCCGACGCCTTCATCGCTCTTCCGGGCGGCATCGGCACCTTTGAGGAACTGTTCGAGATCTGGACCTGGCGCCAGCTCGGCTATCACGACAAGCCGACCGGCATC
Source organism: Variovorax paradoxus (assembly GCF_009755665.1). NCBI lineage: Bacteria > Pseudomonadati > Pseudomonadota > Betaproteobacteria > Burkholderiales > Comamonadaceae > Variovorax > Variovorax paradoxus. The sequence goes on along the minus strand of NZ_CP046622.1, from coordinate 2,674,999 downwards.
CTGAACACGGCCGGCTACTACGACGGCCTGCTGGGCTTCCTGGCCCACAGCGTGCGCGAGGGCTTCATGGGCGAGTGGCAGATGGAGCTCATCCGTACGGGCACCAACCCCACCGAACTGCTCACCGCACTGCGCGCCCAGGTGCCGCTGCATCCCCGCGGCGATCGCCTGGCTGAAAACCTCTAGCCTCGGGCCAAGCCGGCGGTGCGCCGTTCAAACGGCATTTTCGTTCTCTTCGCCGGTGCGGATACGCACGATACGCTCTACTTCGGTGACGAAGATCTTCCCGTCGCCGATCTTGCCCGTGCGGGCCGAGTTGACGATGGCCTCGATGCAGCGTTCCACGTCGCCCTCGTTGACGACCACTTCGACTTTCATCTTCGGCAGGAAGTCGACTACGTATTCCGCACCACGATAGAGCTCCGTGTGCCCCTTCTGGCGGCCGAAGCCCTTGACTTCGGTCACCGTGAGGCCGGTTACCCCCACTTCGGCCAGCGCTTCGCGCACGTCCTCGAGCTTGAAGGGTTTGACGATGGCGGTGATCTGCTTCATGGTTTTTGCGCTCCGGCGGTTTCGTTGAATTTGCTGGTGATAGGGTAACGCCAATCTTTGCCGAAGCTGCGATGGGTGACCCGGATGCCCACTGGCGCCTGGCGCCGTTTGTATTCATTGATCTTGATGAGCCGCGCAACTCGCTCGACCACCGCGCGTTCGTAGCCCGCCGCAATGATCTCGTCGATGCCCTCATCGTCCTGCATGTAGCGTGCCAGGATGCCGTCGAGGATGTCGTACGGCGGCAGGCTGTCCTGATCGGTCTGGTCGGGCCGCAGTTCGGCGCTGGGCGGCCGCGTGATGATCCGTTCGGGAATCGGCGAGGCGCCGGTGCCGTACGGGTCATGGGCATTGCGCCAGCGGGCCAGCGCAAACACGGTGGTCTTCAGCAGGTCCTTGATGACCGCGAACCCGCCCGCCATGTCGCCGTACAGCGTGCAGTAGCCCGTGGCCATTTCGCTCTTGTTGCCGGTGGTGAGAACAATCGAGCCGAACTTGTTCGACAGCGCCATCAGGAGCGTGCCGCGGATGCGGGCCTGGATGTTCTCTTCGGCGGTGTCTTCGGGCAGGCCCTCGAACTCCTCGGCCAGCGCGCCCGTGAACGATTCGAAGGTGTGCTTGATTGAAATTTCGTCATAGCGCACGCCCAGGCGGCTGGCCATCTCGCGCGCGTCGATCCAGCTGATGTCTGCCGTGTAGGGCGAAGGCATCATGACCGCGCGTACCTTGTCCTTGCCGAGCGCATCGACTGCAATGGCAAGCACCAGTGCCGAATCGATGCCGCCAGAGAGCCCCAGGACGGCCCCCGGAAAGCCGTTTTTGCCGATGTAGTCCCGCACGCCCAGTACCAGTGCATCCCACAGCTGGGCTTCGGCATCGCGCGGCGGCGCGATTGCTTGCGGCTCGGCCACGAAGCCGATGCCTGCGCCGCCTTGCGCGGGCCGCTCCAGTTGCATGAAAACCAGGCGCTCCTTGAAGCTCTCGGCCTGCGCAGCCAGGGCGCCGTCGGCCTGCAGCGCGAACGAGGCTCCGTCGAAAACCACTTCGTCCTGGCCGCCGACCAGGTGCGCGTAGACGAGCGGCAGCCCAACCGCGCGGGCTCGGTCGGCCATTCGCGCCACGCGCTCGCCTTCCTTGCCGACGTGGTACGGCGACGCATTGATGACCGCCAAAACTTCGGCGCCGGCCGCGCGGGCCAGCTCGGCCGGCTCGTCGAACCAGGCGTCCTCGCAGATGAGCAGGCCCACCGAGACGCCTCCGGCCTCGAACACGCAGGTGCCCTGGCCCGGCGTGAAATAGCGGCGTTCGTCGAACACCTGGTAGTTGGGCAGCTCGCGCTTGGCGTAGGTTTCAAGAATGCGCCCTTCCCTGATCACGCTGGCGGCGTTGTAGCGCATCTGCACCGCCACCGAGCGGCTGCGGAGGCTCCCGCCCGTCGGATGCCCCACCACCACGACCATGTCTTTGAGACCGGCGAGCGCAGCGGCAATGCCTTTCACGGCATCATCGCAAGCTTCGGTAAAAGCGGGCCGCAGGAAAAGATCCTCTGCCGCATAACCAGCGATCGAGAGTTCGGGCGTCAGCAGAAGACGCGCACCCTCTGCGTAGGCTTGCTGCGCGGCATCCACAATTTTTTTCGCGTTGCCGGCGAGGTCGCCCACCACAAAATTGAGTTGCGCGACGGCGAGCTTGAGCGTCATACGGAAGGAAGAAAAAGGCTTGAACGATTATGTCATTCGGGTGATGGCATCGCTGTCGGACCTGAACCCGAAAGCATGGAACGCGCTGCTCGACGCCCAGGCCGAGCCGTCGCCTTTCATGCGCTACGAATACCTTGCGGCGCTTCACGAAAGCGGCAGCGCCTCGCCCGAGAGCGGATGGACGCCGCAGTTCGTCACGCTCTGGTGCAAAGACGAATTGCAGGGCGCCTGTCCCGTCTATATCAAGACGCACTCCTATGGCGAATACGTCTTCGACTGGGCCTGGGCCAACGCCTACGAGCAGCACGGGCTTGCCTACTACCCCAAGGCGGTGGTGGCGGTGCCGTTCACGCCGGTGCCCGGCGCACGTCTGCTGGCCCGCGATGCGCAAACCCGCGCGCTGCTGGTGCAGGCCTTGGTGGCCTGGTGCAAGACGCAAGAACTTTCGTCGTTGCATTTGCTGTTCGGCGCCGACGCCGATATTGCCGCTTGCACCGAAGCGGGCCTGATGCTGCGCAACACGGTGCAGTTTCACTGGACCAATGCGGCCCCGGCCGGGGCTGAAGGTGCCGAGCCTTATTCGGACTTCGAGTCCTTCCTTGCCAGCCTTTCGCACGACAAGCGCAAGAAGATCCGCCAGGAGCGTCGCAAGGTAGCCGACGCGGGCGTGACCTTTCGCTGGTCGCGCGGCGGCGACATCGCGGCATCGGACTGGGACTTTTTCTATCGCTGTTATGCGCGCACCTATCGGGAGCACGGCAATCCGCCCTATCTTTCGCGCGACTTCTTCCAGCGCATGGCCGAGACCATGCCCGAAGCGTGGCTGCTGTTCGTTGCCGAGCGCGAAGGCAAACCAATTGCCACGAGCCTGATCGCGCTGTCCACGCATGACGACGGCGCGCTGGTCGCCTATGGCCGCTACTGGGGCGCCATGGAACGCGTCGACTGCCTTCATTTCGAAGCCTGCTATTACCAGCCGCTGGCCTGGTGCATTGCGCATGGCGTGTGGCGATTCGAAGGCGGCGCACAGGGCGAGCACAAGATGGCGCGCGCGCTCATGCCGGTCAAGACCACCAGTGCCCATTGGCTGGCACACCCCGCGTTTGCCGATGCGGTCGAGCGCTTTCTCGAGCGCGAGGGAGAAGGCATCGGCAACTACATGGACCACCTGGGCGAACGCAGCCCGTTCAAGGCCAGCTGAGGCGCGGCGGCGCGGCCGGCCCGCCGCCATGCGGGGCTGCTATAAACGCGCCCAATCCAATAACAGAAAGAAACAGATGCCGTTCGTCGGACTGGGGCTGCACATCCTCATTGCGCTGTTCTTCGCCGTGCATGCCATGCGCCACGGCAAGCAGATGTACTGGCTCATCATTCTCTTCAGCTTCCCCCTGCTAGGCAGCGTCGTGTACTTTGTGGTCGAGTACCTGCCCGCCTCCCGCATGCAGCGCACCGCGGGCAAAGTGGCGAGCGCAGCCATAGGCTTTATCGACCCCGAGCGCGAGTACCGTGCGGCCACCGAGGCCTACGATCTCGCTCCCACCGCGCAGAACAAGCTGCGTCTTGCCAAGGCCGCGCTCGACAAGGGCCAGGCTGCCGATGCGGTCGGGCACTACCGCGACGCCCTGAAGGGCCCGCTCGCATCCGATCCTGAATTGCAATTCGGCCTGGCCAGCGCGCTGCTGGCCGCAGGCGGCGCGGCTTCGGGCCGCGAAGCGCTGCAGGCGCTCCAGGCCCTGCGCGGCTCTCGTGACGACTACCGAAAGGACGAAGTCGCCGTGCTCACCGCCCGCGCCCTTGCTGCCGACGGGCGCCATGGGGAGGCCAGCGAAGCCTTCCAGGCCGCGCTGAGCCAGTACAACACGGTCGAGGCCCGTGCCCGCTACATCGCCTGGCTGGCAACGCAAGGCGACATGGCCGGCGCACAGCGCCAATGGAATGAACTCCAGCAGGCCGCGCGCCACTGGAACTCGCACGCACGCTCCGTCAATCGCGAGTGGATGCGGCTGGCCAGCGACGCGGCGCAGGGCTGAGGCCCCGCCGCCTGGCACCCTGCCCCCTCGGCAGGACCGACTATTCAATTACTCCGCTTACTTCTTGTAAGCAGCGATGCCGTCGACGACTTCCTTCTTGGCGGCGTCGATGCCTTCCCAGCCCAGCACCTTGACCCACTTGCCGGCTTCCAGATCCTTGTAGTGCTCGAAGAAGTGGCTGATGGCCTTCAGGCGCATCGGGTTCACGTCGTCGACCGACTTCCAGTGGCTGTAGATCGGCAGCACCTTGTCGGTGGGTACCGCCAGCACCTTGCCGTCCACGCCGGCTTCGTCTTCCATCATCAGGATGCCGAGCGGTCGGCACGGCACCACCACGCCGGGCAAGAGCGGGTACGGTGCAATCACCAGCACGTCGACCGGGTCGCCGTCGCCCGAGAGCGTCTGGGGCACGTAGCCGTAGTTGGCGGGGTAATACATCGCGGTCGTCATGAAGCGGTCGACGAAGATCGCGCCCGATTCCTTGTCGACTTCGTACTTGATCGGGTCGGCATTCATCGGGATTTCGATCACGACATTGAAGGCGTCGGGAATATTCTTGCCGGGGGAGACTTTGTCGAAGGACATGACGTTTTCGAGTAGTTGAAAAGTATGAGGAGAGATGGGGACAAACCCGGAGTTTACTTTCCGTGTCACGGACCGGTCGCACACGTTCCTGTTTTTGCCTGTAAATTGCACCCGTTGGCCAATCGGCTCCGCACTTCGGTGCAGCGAGCTTCGAGGAAGCAACGCGACGGAAAACATGGGCCCCGTACGCGTTGCGCGCAGGACCCATGCTGTCCGTCTCCACAAGTCACAACGAACGAATGGAGAAGCAAAGCATGATCGGCAACACCCCCCTGATACTCGCCATCGTCTGCGGCCTCGTGGCCGTCGGCTACGGTTTCTGGGCCCGAAGTTGGATTCTCGCCAAGGACCCGGGCAATGCCCGGATGCAGGAAATCGCGGCGGCCATCCAGGCCGGCGCATCGGCCTACCTCGCCAAGCAGTACACCACCATTGCGGTGGTCGGCGTCGTCCTCGCCATCCTCATCGGCATCTTCCTGGATGCGACCACGGCCGTGGGCTTCGTGGTGGGCGCGGTGCTTTCGGGCGCCTGCGGCTTCATTGGCATGAACGTGTCGGTGCGCGCCAACGTGCGTACCGCGCAGGCGGCCACGCAAGGCATCGGCCCGGCGCTTGACGTCGCGTTTCGCGGCGGGGCCATCACCGGCATGCTGGTGGTCGGGCTGGGCCTCCTGGGCGTCTCGGTCTTCTACTGGTTCCTGGCGGGCAACGGCAATCTCACGCCGGACCGCAGCCTTTCGGCCATTCTCAACCCGCTCATCGGCTTTGCCTTCGGCTCGTCGCTGATCTCGATCTTCGCGCGGCTTGGCGGCGGCATCTTCACCAAGGGCGCCGATGTGGGTGCCGACCTGGTGGGCAAGGTCGAAGCCGGCATTCCGGAAGACGACCCCCGCAACCCGGCCGTGATTGCGGACAACGTGGGCGACAACGTCGGCGACTGCGCCGGCATGGCGGCCGACCTGTTCGAGACCTATGCGGTCACGCTCATCGCCACCATGGTGCTGGGCGCGCTCATGGTGGCGGCGGCGCCGGTCAACGCGGTGCTGTACCCGCTCGCATTGGGCGGCGTGTCGATCATCGCGTCGATCGTCGGCTGCTTCTTCGTGAAGGCCTCGCCGGGCATGGTCAACGTGATGCCGGCCCTCTACAAGGGCCTGGCGGTGGCGGGCATCCTGTCGCTGATCGCGTTCTGGTTTGTCACCAGCTGGATCATTCCGGACAACGCCATCGCCCCGAGCGGCAGCCAGCTCAAGCTGTTCGGCGCCTGCTTCGTGGGCCTTGCGCTCACCGCGGCGCTGGTGTGGGTGACCGAGTACTACACCGGCACGCAGTACAAGCCGGTGCGGCATATCGCGCAGGCCTCGACCACGGGCCATGGCACCAACATCATCGCGGGCCTGGGCGTCTCGATGCGCTCCACGGCCTGGCCCGTGATCTTCGTCTGCATTGCCATCCTGGCGTCGTACGCGCTCGCAGGGCTCTACGGCATTGCCGTGGCCGCCACGTCGATGCTGAGCATGGCGGGCATCGTGGTGGCGCTCGATGCCTACGGCCCCATCACCGACAACGCCGGCGGCATTGCCGAGATGAGCGAACTGCCCGACAGCGTGCGCGCCGTGACCGATCCGCTCGACGCGGTCGGCAACACCACCAAAGCGGTGACCAAGGGCTACGCCATCGGCTCGGCCGGCCTTGCCTCGCTGGTGCTCTTTGCGGACTACACCCACAAGCTGGAGAGCTTCGGACTGGCCATCAGCTTCAACCTGAGCGACCCGATGGTGATCGTCGGCCTGTTCATCGGCGGGCTGATCCCCTACCTGTTCGGCGCCATGGCCATGGAAGCCGTGGGCCGGGCGGCCGGCGCGGTGGTGGAAGAAGTGCGCAGGCAGTTCCGCGACATTCCCGGCATCATGGAAGGCACCGGCAAGCCCGAATACGGCAAGGCCGTCGGCATGCTGACTGGCGCGGCCATCAAGGAAATGATGATCCCATCGCTGCTGCCGGTGGTGGTGCCGATCCTGGTCGGCCTGCTGCTCGGCCCCAAGGCGCTGGGCGGTCTGCTGATGGGCACCATCGTCACCGGCTTGTTCGTGGCCATTTCGATGTGCACGGGCGGCGGCGCATGGGACAACGCGAAGAAGTACATCGAAGACGGCCACCACGGCGGCAAGGGCTCCGAGGCGCACAAGGCCGCCGTTACCGGAGACACCGTGGGTGACCCCTACAAGGACACGGCCGGCCCGGCGGTCAACCCGCTGATCAAGATCATCAACATCGTCGCGCTGCTGATCGTGCCGCTGGTGGTCAAGTTCCATGCCGGCGACGCTGCGGCAGCCGTGCCGCACAAGGTCGAGGCGCCCGTGGCCGTCACCGCGCCCGCTGCTCCGGCCGCCTCCGCAACGCCGCCGGCAGCCGTTGCTTCAGGCGCAGTGAAATGAAAGCCAATACCTGATGCCTTCCGCGGAAAGACTCGAAGCCTTTATTGCCGCCGTCGAAAGCGGCGCGCATGCCAAGGCCATCGAAAACTACTACACCGAAGACGCGACCATGCGTGAGAACCAGGCCGAGCCCCGGTGCGGCCGCGCCACGCTGGTTGCGCACGAGCAGGCGGTGCTGGAGCGAACCGAATCGGTCGTTTCGACCTGCGTGCGCCCCGTGCTCGTGAACGGCGACCACGTGGTGATCCGGTGGGTGTTCGAGTTCCGCTTCAAGGGCGGCAAGGGCATGCGCATGGAAGAGCTCGCCTGGCAGCGCTGGGCGGGCGACCGCATCGCCGAGGAAGAGTTCTTCTACGACCCGGCGCAGGCCAAGCCGGCCTGATCGGCTGGCCGATTCGCCGCAACCTGGCCGCTACCTGAAGCTCTCGGCGGCCACGGCGCGCACCAGGCGCGTAGCCGGCGAAACCAACTGGCTCAGATCTCCAGCCCGGTTCTGCTCGATGGACTGGAGCACCAGTTCGTTGATGCCGCCCACCACCGTCATGGCCATCTCGCTGGTGAGGTGCGCCGCCGGGCCACCGTGCGCGTTGCCGCTGCTGCCATTGATTGCCAGCTGGATGAAGCTGGCAATCTCATCGTTCACTCGGCGCCGGGCCGCGAGGCCGGGCATTCCCAGTCCGAGTATCTCGATGAACAACGTACGCAGCAGCACCGGGTCCTGCGCAAGATAGTCGAAGTAGGCAGTCATGGCCCGCTCCACCTGCGCGTGCCAGGGGTGCGCCGGATCGAAGGCCTCGCTCACCGCGCGCAGCGCCAGCTTGCTGGCTGCCTCGTACAGGGCGATCAGGCATTCCGATTTGGTCGTGAAGTGTTCGTAGAAGGTCCGGCGCGAAACCGCCGCCTCGCGCACGATGTCGGCAATGGTTGTTTCCGCATAGCCCTTTGCTGCCACGGCGCGCGCCATGCCTTCCAGCAGCCGCGAGTAATGCTCGTGAACCGGCTCTCCCGAAGGAGCGGCAAGGGCTGGTTTTTCAGTCGCGATGCTCATGAAGGTACATTTTCCTACGCCCTGGTACTTGACGGTACCAACAGATGTGCGCACCATTCGATCAGCCGGTACTGATGTGTACCAACTTGGTTTTTTAGAGGATTGTTTCTCATGACCGATCTTGTCGTGCGCCGCCTTCTCATCGATCTGCAAACGCCGTTCGGGCGCAACTGGTGCGGCGGCGATGCATTCTCCACCGCCTTCTTCAACGCGTTGTCGATGAGCTTTCCGTTCGGCGAGCAGTTCTTCATCGATGCCGTGCGCGACACCGTGGCCACGCTGCCGGCCGAGGCGCAAGAAAAATACCGTGCCGAGGTGCGCGGCTTCATTGGGCAGGAGGCCACGCACCGCCGCATCCACACCCTCTTCAACGGCCACCTCGAAGCCCAGGGCCTGAAGGACGGCTGGACGCCCCGTGCCTCCAAGCGCATGGAACTGATGGAAGGCGCCGATCCTCGCCACGCGCTGGCAGTGACTGCGGCGACCGAGCACTTCACCGCAATGTTCGCCGAATGGCTGCTGGCCCACCCTGAAGTGCTCGACGGCGCCGAACCCCGGCTGCGGACGATGTGGCTTTGGCACTGCGCCGAAGAGCTGGAGCACAAATCCGTCGCCTTCGACATCTACAAGGCCGCCGATGGCTCCGACCCGTGGCGCACGCGCTGGTTTCGCCGGGTGACCGTCATGTTCCTGGGCGACCTGCTGCGCCAGACGGTCGACAACCTGCGCCATGAAGGGCAGCTGTGGAAATGGGCCACATGGAAAAGCGCCGCGCGCATCCTGCTGAGCAGAGGCGGCTTGCTGCGGGGAAACTGGAGCGCGTGGCGCAGCTACTTCCGCGCCGACTTTCATCCGGCGCAGCAAGACAGCAGCCTTTCGGCGCACTGGCTCGAAAACAACCGCGCGCAATACACCGCGGTGGGCGGGGCACCCGAGGCGGCCGGCGCGGTTCTTCAGTAGAAGCTGGCCCGGTGCGTGGGAGGAGTGACGGCCGCTCGCTGTTCGGGCCGCATCGTCAAGTCGTGCAAGGTGTCGAAGTCAGAGGGAGCATCCGGAACGCGCATCACGGCTTCCAACTCATTCAATGACGCGACCCACTGGCCCGCAGCCGACTCGGCCGGCTCGTCGTTGGCGAAAGTGCCGTCGCGGATGTAAAGGGTCTCGTTGTCGGGGCGTTCGGAGTGCAATTCGATCAGGCGCGCAATCGAGAAGTTGTAGGTCACCAGCTTCTCGCGGGTGTTGCGGTCCTTGCCGCCGCAGTTGAACGAACCTTCGGCTGCAATCACGATGCAAGAGCCCTCGACGCCGCTGTCGACATGGCTGCCGGTGCGCCAGATGGCATTCGGAAGCCGCACCCGTACCTTGTCGATCACCAGGTCACGCTGCTTGTTCAGGCTGCCGAGCGGCGGCACGAGCGAACGCAACTGCCGAAGGCGCTCGGCAAAGATGTTGTCCATGAAGAATTCGACATGGTGAGTGGCGCTGCCGGACGAGCGCCTCACCACCTGCATGACAACATGACGTGACTTATTCATTGCAGGTCCTTCCGCACATTGCCCGACGCCGGGCGCCTATACAAAATCATTTGCCGTCGACTACGAATTAGTACTTTTTATTGACTGCAATTACTTGCATCAATTGTGTCTAACTGTATATCCAATACCGCAAATAGGGAAGGAAATCTGCACCGCCAGTGCTCGGGCATGTCGCCAAAAAGACGCTCCACCTACTGGTGGAGCGCCGTCAGATTATTCGAGCGACTCGTCTAGTGCCTTGCACGAAGGCGCGCACACGGTTTGCGACTTGCCGAGCACCTGGCGGGTGCGCAATTGCGACCGCACGCGGTGCTTGCCGCACATGAAGCAGGACATGGTCGCCCCGCTGAACGACGCGGACGCGCGGAACGGCGAGCCCGGGGCTTTTGATTTGTAACGCAAGCCATCGGCCACGACGGCAGTCTTCACCTCAGCTTTGGCCATCGGCTTTGTCCTTTTTGGGTTCGGTATTACGCATGGCCCGTGCTATGACTTCTCTGGCGCGGACTTCGGCTGCAAGTGCCGCGTCCAGCGCCGAGCGGCACAGGCCGGCGTGTTGATAGTTGAGATTTTCGTACACCTCGGCGGCAGCAGGATATGCGTCGAGCAGGCGGCCCAGATCGGCGCCCGGTTCAACGTCGCTGAATTCGTGCACGAGGTGCTCGACCACCGAGCGGTACTGCTCCGCCCCGACGGGAACGGTGCTGTGCTCGAGCCGCTCCAGCAGTTGAGCCAGCACGTGGGTCACTGCCAGATCGGTCTTGGGAGACGGATTTTGGGTCGTGTTCATGGGTTCCATCTGGGGGCAGCATACGCTTTATGCAAGTGCCTCCTCCCGTGCGGGTGTTGCCTCGGGCGGCGCCTCATGCGCGGCCTGCATGCGCCGCAACAGGCTGTGCAGCATTTCGGTCGAGAGCCCATGGATGACCAGCCGATGCCCCGCCCGCAAGGTGGAAAGCGGCACCAACGGGTGCTTGTTGTTGACCAGAATCAGGTGCTCCGGAGCGCCGAGTACCGTCGCAGCATAGATGCCGATGGTTTCGTCGAGCTGCAGTGAGTTGGCCGCCCGCCAAAAGTCGTTATCAGTGAGCATCAACTGATAAAGAGGCGTAAATAGCTCAATGGCACTCTGCAGGTCGAGAAAATTCAGCTTGCCCTGCGGCATGTCCGAAAGACGCAACCTGGGGTCCCTGATCATCGAAAAGTCGACATCAGGGGCCTTGCCGAGCACCATGCCCCGGTCGCGCAGCGCCTGATTCAGGCGGATCACGAAATTGAACAGATTCAGATCGTGCTTCAGAAACATCTCATCTCTGAGCGCATCGATGTCGGCGGGCTCCAGCGGCGAGGTACCCACCGGTGCGGGCGAATTGCGGCCGATGAAGCTCAGCACCTGCGAACCCAGATGGAAGTGCCGCAGGATCAGCCAGTTCGCCTCTGGTGAAACGAAGCGCTTCAGCCCCCAGGCCAGCAGGTTGTGCAGCATCTTCGAGTGCGACCAGTTGCGCGGCACGAACACCTTCACCACCTGGATCAGGATGATCGTGAGCCGCGCCACCGGCCGCAGGAACGGCAGAAGGTACTGGCGCGAGCCCGAGCTCGAATCGGCCAGCCATGCGGCCTTGACCTCGTCAGGCAATGGCGTGCTCTGGTCGAGATAGAGGGCGAGCCAAGGACTGGGGTCGCGCTCGTCGTGGCCCTGCTCGAGGAAATCAGGCGTTCGGCTCATGTGACATTCGCTCCGTGATTTGCTGAAACTGCATCAAGTAAAGCGCAGCCGTATGGCGCGCCGTGTTGATGATCTGCCGGGCTGCGCGGCCCTGCCCTTTGCCGCCTTGGTCGTCTTTGCCCGCCTCCACGGCCATCACCATCTCGACGGCGGCAAGCCATCGGTTCAGGTGGTTCTCATCGTTGTGGCCGTGGTACTCGAGAAAGCGGAACGCATCCGGCGGCAGCTTCAGGCCGGCCTTGATCAGCGGAAGCAGCGCCGGCACGATGCGCTGGCCCGTGCCTTCGATGATGTAGACCGCCCCCAGCAGCCCGATGGGGTCGCGCGTGGCAGCCAGGCCATGAAGATAGGCGTTGAGCGCCTCCCCGCCCGGGTTGCGGCGCAACTCGCCGATCTCGGCCACGGTGCCGCCGGCCTTGCGGTAGTCGCTGAAGAGAATGTTGAAGTCGTCCTGCTCTTCGCCCGCATGCACGTCGATCAGCGCGGCAAGCGTCTTGTAGGGCCCCGTCAGCGAAGCGGCGCCTTCGCGCATCCAGCGGCTGCCTTCGCGCACCTGCGGAATCCACTGCTCCATCCAGTTCAGGTAGTCGGGCAGCGCGAAGCGGCGCTCGCGAATCTGGCGGATCAGCGGTGTGCGCCACACCTTCGAGCGGTAGTCGTGCCAGATGCCGGCCAGTTCGGTCAGCAGCGCGCCCAGGCCTTCGGGTGCGGCGGCCGGATCGTGCGGCGGCGCAATCGCCATCTCGTCGTCGGCCGGCGCGGTTTCGGCGGCCGCGCGTGGGCTGGACACCGCTTGGGCAGTCGCATCGGCAGCCTCGACCTCCAGCAGCATGTAGGCCGCCATGAAGCGTCCCGACTCCGGCACGTAGCAGAAGATCTGTTCGCCGGGCTTCAGCGTCTTGGTGTGCAAGAACTCCGACAGCATGATAAGAATCGACGCCGCGCCGGTGTTCCCGCGCCAGGCAAGGTTGCTCCACCACCGTTCGCGCGGAATGGCGAGGTCGGCCTTCGTCATCAGGTCTTCGACCACTGGAATGAATTTTTCCGACGAGTAATGGCACAGGAAATGGTCGACCCGCTTCGGGTCGACCCAGCCATCGCGCACCAGCGTCGCGTATTCGTGGATGCCGATGTCGAACAGGTGCGGCAGCAGGCGAATGTCCTGCCGCAGCGACAAGGCCCCGGCCGCTTCCGCCTCGGCCCAGGAGCCGTAGTCCAGATGGCCGCGGGCGCGGTCTTCGGTCAGGCCCAGCTGCATGCACACCGGGTAGTCGCCCGAGAACGCACGCTGGTGCACCCATTTCAGCCGCAAACGCAACCCGGGGTTGCCGGCCAGCCGGGGCGTGCCGTCGGAGAGCAGCAGCGCGCCCGCACCATCCGAAAGCATCCATCGCAGAAAGTGCGAGTCGAAGTCCGTTTCATAGCCACGGGCCGCGAAACGCGAGCGCTTGAAAAGCCGCGACGGCATTTCGCTCGCCACCGCAAGCGCGCTGCGGTGCGCGCCCAACTCAATACCTTGCGCGGCCGACTGGATGGCCGACACGCCCGCGGCGCAGATGCCGTGCACCGACAAGGTCTCCATCGGCGCTGCCGCCAGTTCGCCCTGGATCATGTTGGCAAAGCCCGGCATGAGCGTGTCGCCACCCGAAGATCCGCTGGCCAGCAGCGACACACGCGAAAGCTCGGCCCCGCCGCGCTGCAGGCAATCGCGGATCGCGCCCGCCGCAAGCTGCGCATTGGTTTCACGCGTCATGCCCTCCTCGTCGATTGCGTAGTGCCGCGTGAGGATCCCGTTCTCGGCCAGGATGCGCCGCTTGATGCGCTCCGACATGCGGTTGAGCGGCGCAATGTAGGCGTCCATGCGCTCGTTGGGAATGGGTTCGCCGGGCATGTAGTAGCCGGCGCTCTCGATGTAGACGCGTTGAAATGGAACAGGCATGGTTCAGTGGGTTGAAGACTCGGGCGGCACCAAAGGCACGGGTGGCATCAGCGAGCGGCTGCGAAAGCGCGGCCACAACGCTCCGAGCACGAACACGCGAACCATGTAGGGCACCAGTCCTTGCTCATTGAGTGCGGGATCGACCTGCGCGCGGTAGCGCGTGCGGTGCAATTGCGTGAGCTCGGACCAGTGGACATGCGGGTTCTCGTGATGTGCGGTGTGCAGGCCGATGTTGAACAGCAATGGGTTCACCAGCCCTTCGAAATTGCGTGCGTAGTTCAAGCGGGTACCCGCGGTATCGCGCCGCGCCTCTGCGTTCGGCACTTGCCTGCGTCCGTCCGCATGCGCGTGCTGCAGATAGTTGGTGGCCAGCAACCAGTGCAGCCCATGCAACTGCGGCACGATCACGAACAGCAGGGCCTTGCGCCAGTCGAGCAGCAGCAGCGCGCTCCAGCTGCCGAGCCACAGCGCGTACTGCGCCATGCAATAGCCCCATGCCCCCGGCCGGTGCCTGCGAAGTCGCCCGAGCCAGCCGAAGAACACGGGCATCAGAACCCACACCGCCTGGAACGGATGCAGCAGGTAGCCGCGCAAGTGGTTGGTGTCGCCGCCGAAGCGATAGGTGCGCGCCACGTCCCGCGGCCCATGCCGGTGGCGATGGTGGTTGGCCACATGCGCGGGCCAGAAAACGAAGGTCGGGTGCCCCTGCAGCAGCGTGATCCAGAAGTCGGTAAGCCGGTTCATGCGCCGCCCGCGCCACATGCGCAAATGCACGTGGTTGTGGTGGATCACGCCCACGCCCAGCGTCAGAAACAGCATCAAGCCATAGAGCAGCACGGAAAAGCCATGCATCCACTGCCAAGCCGCCAGCGCCGGAAGCGCCAGCAGATAGGCAAGGCTCTGCCAGTCGCGCCAATGGCGCAGGCGTGCCGGCCGGCGCAATGCGTCAGGCCGGCGTGCCATGCTGCTGTTGGCGTTGCTGCTTGTCTTGAAAAGCCTGGAACTGCGGCTCGGCCGCATCGGCGGCGATGCGCGTGCCGAACAACCGGTCCATGAAAGTGAACTGGAAGCCGTAGTTCCCGCCGTGGCAGGCGTGGTGCAAATGGTGCCGCCGGCTGGCGGCGAACCAGTGGCTGTAAGACACCCCCGGGAAAAAGTCGTAGTTCGAATGACCGATGCTGTTGAAGAACAGGCTGAACAGCGGCACCGCGGCAAGCGACCAGAAGCTGAAGTCGTGCAGCAGCATCGGCAGCAGGATCACGTTGCCGAGCATCACTGCCTCGACCGGATGAAAGCTGTACGTGGCCCAGGGCGTTGTCACCACCGAGCGGTGATGCGGCCCGTGAAAGCGCCGCAGCCACCGCATGTGAAGCACGCGATGGTTGAACCAGAAATGCACGTCGTTCCAGACCGCCAGCACCACGATCTCAAGCGCGATCTGCCGCCAGCCCGCATCGCCGTCGAGCCGCGCCCAGCCCAGCTGAAGCAAGCCCCACGGAAACACCATGCCCAGCCCGAAAACTAGCACCGAAACGCCCGACTGCGTCAGTTCGCGGCGCAATTGCCCCGGCTGCAGCGGACGCGGGTCGAGCACCCGCCCGATTCCGAGCGCCGGCAGCACCCGGCGGGTCAACAGCCAGTTGAGTGCGCCGAACCCCAGATAGATCGAGCCGAAAAACGCCAGCCCCCAGCACATCACCTGGAGGGCGGACAAATTTGTAAAGGTTTGCGCCATCCCCCGAGGCTACAGCAGCATTTCAGGGACAAGAGGCGCAATGATCAGGTTGTGCAGCCGCTGGAAGAAGGTCGACTCCGGCTCCGAGGTCAGGATGACTTCCTTTTCTCCGTCGCTCGTAAGCCACTGCAGCGTGCCGGTGTCCTTGGCAAGGCGCAGGCGGTACGAGTTCTGCAGCTTGCTGATGTTGATGACGCGCAGCATCTCCCGCGCCAGCTGAGGGCTGTCGACCACCAGGCCCATCTCGGTGTTCTGGCTCGCCGAGCGTGGATCGAGGTTCATCGAGCCGATGAAGATGCGCGTCTTGTCGATGGCCGCCGTCTTGGAGTGCAACCGCCCGAGCGATTTGCCGAACATGCCGAAGCGCTCGCCCGCGGTGGTGCGCTGCGGGCTCAGTTCGTACAGGTCGGCCCCGCCCTTGAGCAGCCGCTCGCGATAGCGCGCGTAGCCGGTGTGCACCAGCGGCTCGTCGTTGGCGGCCAGCGAATTGGTGAGCAAGGTGAGCTTCACGTTCCGCTTTGCAAGGTCTTCGAAGGCTGCCATGCCGCGTTCGCCTGGCACCAGGTACGGCGATGTCAGGTCGACCTGGATCTTGGCGTCCATCAACAGCGTCCAGACCTGCATCGTCACGCTGGTGGCAATGGCTTCGTCCGCCGTCATGGTGGTCGGCTTGGTGGGCGGGTCGGCAATGGCCCGGGCCTCGCCCCACAAAAGCCCCATGCGGCCGCCGTCGAGCTCTTCGGCAATAGGCCCGTAGCCCAGGATGTCGGAAGGCGGCAGCACGACCCTCGGTGGCGCCGCCGCCATGCCGATCCAGGCGTCGAAGTCCGCGGTGGTGGGCATGCGTCCGCCCTCGCCCCGGACGATGTCCGCCACGGGCCACACCTGCTTGCTGTTCCAGTAGGCATCGAAAATCGACTCCAGCTGCGGCAGCACCTTGCCCACCACCAGCGCGTCCATGTCGATGAAGTTCTGCGCCTCGCTCAGCACGAAATACTCGTCGGCGATGTTGCGCCCGCCCACCACTGCCATCACCCCGTCGGCAATGAAGAGCTTGTTGTGCATGCGGTGGTTGAGCCGCCCTATTTCGTGCGGCGACGCCGCGAAGCGCGATAGAAAGCCGTTGCGCCCGCAGCAGAACGGGTTGAACAACCGCACCTCCACATTGGGCGTTTCGGAAAGCGCCAGCAGCAGCTGCTGGCTCTTCACCGTGTAGAGATCGTCCACCAGCAGCCGCACCTTCACGCCGCGGGCCGCCGCCTCGCGCAATGCGCGCATCAGGAGGCGCCCGGTAGCGTCGTTCTCGAACTGGTAGTACTGAACCACCAGCGACCGCTGGGCGCGCCGGGCAAGCTGCACGCGCGCGTCCAGCGAATACACGCCGAGAGGCATCAGCCGGAAGCCCGAATGCTCCCCAGGCGGCGTCGAGGCCGCCGCGATCCTTGCGAGCGTGGTGGAGGAATCCGCCGCTGCCGCCGTCACCGCCGCCCGCTCGCGCGCAGGTGGCAAGGAGCCGCAGGCCGCCAGCAACGCGATCACAGCGCCCGCGAGGCAGATTCGAAGAAGCCGAGAACAGGCATTCATGATGTGGACCGTTGTCCTCTCTGGTTTTCCTGGACGATGCCATGGATACGCCTGCCGGCGCGCGCCGGTTCACTCCGGCCTTGTTCCTGAACTGCTCGCCCGTCCTAGAATTCGTTCAACACCCGCTCGGAGTTACACCATGGCAAGACCGATCCTCTCACGCATTGCACTGGTGTCGGTCGCCGCGTTCATGGCGTTTCCCGCCAGCGCCGCCCTCGACATCGGCGACCCGGTCCCCAAGTTCACGGCCAACGCCGCGCTCGGCGGCAAGACATTCCGCTATTCGCTGGCGGACGCTCTGGCCAAGGGGCCCGTGGTGTTGTACTTCTTTCCGGCGGCCGACTCCAGCGACTGCTCCATCGAAGCCCATGCGTTTGCCGAAGCCGTCGACCAATTCGCCGCCCTCGGCGCCACGGTCATCGGTGTTTCCGCGGACGACATCGACACGCTCTCGAAGTTCTCGGTCAAGTCGTGCCAAAGTCGCTTTCCCGTGGCCTCGGACGAATCGAAGACGGTAATCAACGGGTTCGACGCCCTGATGCAGACGCGGCCGGACTTTGCCAACCGCCTCTCCTACGTGATTGCGCCGAACGGCACGGTGGCTTACTACTACCAGAACCTGAACCCGGACAAGCACGTGGAGCGCATGCTCAACGCGCTGCGCGCGCTGCCGCGCACCAGCGCGCCGAGGTAGCCGGGGCCGTCGGCGGGATTGCGCGGCTTCGCGCAAAATCCCGTTCCATGCAACTCAACTTCATCGCCAACGCCGACGTCCCGTCTTCCTCCGGCCGCACCCTGCAGGTGCTCGACCCCTCCGACGGCCAGCCTTTCGACGAAATCCAACGCAGCAATGCGGCCGACATCGACTCCGCCGTGCGCGCGGCGCGAGATTGCTTCGAGGGCGTGTGGCACAAGGTGAGCGCAGCCGACCGCGGCCGCCTGCTCTACAAGCTTTCGCAGAAGATTGCCGAGCACGTCGACGAGCTGGCCCTGCTCGAGCAGCGCGACTGCGGCAAGCCTGTGAAGCAGGCGCGTGCCGACGCGGTGGCGCTGGTGCGCTATTTCGAGTTCTATGCCGGCGCCTGCGACAAGCTGCATGGCGAGACCATTCCCTACCAGGACGGCTACAGCGTTTTCACCTGGCGCGAGCCGCACGGTGTCACGGGCCACATCATTCCCTGGAACTACCCGATGCAGATTTTCGGGCGCAGCGTGGGCGGCGCCCTGGCCGCCGGCAACGTGTGCGTGGTGAAGCCGGCCGAAGACGCCTGCCTTTCGCTGATTCGCGTGGCGCAGCTTGCGGCCGAAGTCGGTTTTCCGGCGGGCGCGCTCAACATCGTCACCGGCTACGGCCACGAGGTGGGCGACGCGCTCGCGCGGCATGAAGGCATCGACCACATCAGCTTTACCGGCAGTCCGAAGATCGGCACGCTCATCCAGCAGGTGGCGGCCGAGCGGCATTGCCCGGTCACGCTCGAACTGGGCGGCAAGAGCCCGCAGATCATCTTTGCCGATGCCGACCTCGACGCGGCCATTCCGGTGATCATCAACGCCATCGTGCAGAACGCCGGCCAGACCTGCTCAGCGGGTTCGCGCGTGCTGATCCAGCGCGGCATCTACGAACCGCTGCTCGAACGCCTCGGCCATGCATTCGAGGCCCTGCGCGTCGGCCCCGCGGCCATGGACCTCGACGTGGGCCCGCTGATCCGCCAGACCCAGCAGCAGCGCGTGTGGGATTTCCTGAGCGACGCCCAAGTGGCCGGCATCCCAATGGTGGCCCACGGGGTCGTGGTCGACGAAGCACCCGAAACCGGCTTCTACCAGGCCCCCACCCTGCTGCGCGACGTGCCGGTGAACCACCGCCTGGCACAGGAAGAAGTGTTCGGCCCGGTGCTTGCCGCGATGCAGTTCGCCGATGAGGACGAAGCGGTGGCGCTGGCCAACGCGACGCAGTTCGGCCTTGTTGCAGGTGTGTGGACGGCCGACGGCGCACGCCAGTTCCGCATGGCCAAGCGCGTGCGCAGCGGCCAGGTGTTCATCAACAACTACGGTGCGGGCGGCGGCGTGGAGCTGCCGTTCGGCGGGGTCAAGTCGTCGGGCTACGGACGCGAAAAGGGCTTTGAGGCGCTTTACGGCTTCACCACCCTCAAGACCGTCGCCATCAAGCACGGTTGAGAGGCCGGGCCGCGGCGCAAGGCTACCCCAGCGCCGTGTCCAGCAGCATCATCAGCACGAAGCCGAGCATCAGCCCGCTGGTCGCGAAGCTTTCGTGCCCCTTGCGGTGCGACTCCGGAATGATCTCGTGGCTGATCACGAACAGCATGGCCCCAGCCGCAAAGCCGAGCCCCCAAGGCAGAAGCAAGACCGAGTGCCCCACCACGGCAGCGCCCAATACCGCGCCCAAAGGTTCGACCACCCCTGAAAACATTCCGATGAAGACCGCGAACCCGCGTCTGTAGCCCGCCGCCAGCAGCGCCACGGCCACCACCAGGCCTTCGGGCACGTCCTGGATGGCGATGCCGGTGGCCAGTGCGTCGGCGCGCAACCCGTTGCCGGCCGCATAGCCGACGCCGATCGCCAGGCCTTCCGGCAGGTTGTGCAGCGCAATGGCAAACACGAAAAGCCAGGTGCGCCGCAGCCTGTGCGCAGTCTGGCCCTCCAGCCCCTTGATGAAGTGCTCGTGCGGCAGCACGCGATCCAGCAGCATCAGCGCGATCCCGCCCAGCAGGATGGCCGAGGCCATCACGCCGCCAGCGGCCCAGCTGCCGCCGCCGAACATTTCCGCCGTTCGCGCCGCCTCCAGGCCGGGGATGATCAGCGAGAAGGCGCAGGCGGCCAGCATTACGCCAGCGCCAAAGCCGAACAGCGTGTCCTGCAACCGTTCAGGGAGCTTCTGCGAAAACAGCACCGGCAGCGTGCCCAGCGCAGTGGCCAGCGCCGCAACCGAACCGCCCACCAAGGCGCGCCAGACGACCGGGTCCGCGCGAACGAATTCGCGAAACCGGAAGGCCAGCGCAAGCGCGCCGGCAGAGACGATTGCCAGACCGATCCATTGGCGTGCCGAGAGATCGGTGCGCTGCATGTAAAGCACGATTGCAAGCTCCTTGTGTTGAAAGAGCCCTTTGCGTCCATTTGAGTGCTGCGTACTCAGGCACCTTAATGATAGTAATTCTCAACAACGACGTCCAGCAGGCGTTGAGCGAACTGCGCAAAAGCGCCACGCACGAGCGCCGGACAGCACGGCCCGATACACTGCCCCGCTGCACTTTTTTCGAGGAGACACAGCGTGCGCGTCAAGGACAAATCCATCATCGTGACCGGTGCCGGCGGCGGTATCGGCGAAGGCATCGCCAAGCGGCTCGCGGCCGAGGGCGCCCAGGTGCTCGTGAACGACATCAACCCGGCAGCCGGCCAGCAGGTGGTCGAAGCCATCTTGCGCGACGGTGGCAGGGCCTCGTTCTTTGCGGCGGACGTCACGCAGTCGGCCCAGGTCAAGGCCTTGGTCGATGCCGCGGTGGAGCGCCACGGCAAGCTCGACGCCATGGTCAACAACGCCGGGTGGACGCACCGCAACCGCCCTGCCCTTGAAGTTGGCGAAGACGAATTCGACAAGTGCTACGCGGTCAACGTGAAGAGCATCTATCTGGCCACGGTGCATGCGGTGCCCGCATTCCGCGCCAATGGCGGTGGCTCTTTCATCAACATCGCCTCCACGGCCGGCGTGCGTCCGCGGCCGGGCCTTACCTGGTACAACGGCTCCAAGGGTGCCGTCATCACGACCAGCAAGTCGCTGGCCGCCGAGCTCGGCCCCGACAACATCCGCGTGAACTGCATCAACCCGGTGTTCAACCCCGACACCGGCCTGGCCGCCGAATTTGCCGGCGGTCCGCTCACCGAGGAGCGCAAGGCCAAGTTCCGCGCCACCATTCCGCTCGGCCGCTTCTCGACGGCGCTCGACGTCGCCAACGCCGCGCTGTACCTCGCGAGCGACGAGGCCGCGTTCATCAGCGGCGTGTGCATCGAAGTGGACGGCGCGCGCTGCGTCTAGCGCCCTGCCGAGTAGCCCTTTCCGGCTCGGCCCATCCCCGATGGAGTAAATTGGCCGCTGCCCCATGAACAGCAAAAGCACCACCGTCATTCCGCTCTCCAAAATCGGCCGCGCGCGCCCGCCGGTTTCGGTGCCGGAAGTTGCCGTGCCCGCCACCGGCCACCTGCTCGACCGCCTCGGCCGGCCCTTGACCGACCTGCGCATCAGCGTGACGGACCGCTGCAACTTTCGCTGCAGCTACTGCATGCCGAAAGACGTGTTCGACAAGGACTACCAATACCTGCCGCACAGTGCACTGCTGAGCTTCGAGGAAATGACGCGGCTCGCGCGGCTTTTCGCGGCGCACGGCGTGCGCAAGATCCGTCTGACCGGCGGCGAGCCGCTGCTGCGCAAGAACATCGAGGGGCTGATCGAGCAGCTTTCCGAGCTTCGCACGCCGGCCGGCGAGCCACTGGCGCTCACGCTTACCACCAACGGTTCGCTGCTGCGGCGCAAGGCGGCGGCGCTGGCGGCTGCCGGCCTGCAGCGCGTGACGGTAAGCCTCGACAGCCTCGACGACGCGGTGTTCCGCCACATGAACGACGTCGATTTTCCGGTGGCCGACGTGCTGGCCGGCATCGAGGCGGCACTGGCCGCCGGACTCGGCCCGATCAAGGTCAACATGGTGGTGAAGCGCGGCACCAACGAGCAGGAAATCCTGCCGATGGCGCGCTACTTTCGCGACAACCACGGCGGCAAGGTCGTGCTGCGCTTCATCGAATACATGGACGTGGGCGCCACCAACGGCTGGCGCATGGACGAGGTGCTGCCTTCGGCGGAGGTCGTCGCGCGCATCGGCGCCGAGTTTCCGCTGGTGCCGATCGAGGCCAGCGCGCCCGGCGAAACCGCGCAGCGCTGGGCCTATGCCGACGGCGTCGGCGAGGTCGGCGTGATCAGCAGCGTGACCCAGGCCTTTTGCCACGACTGCAGCCGCGCGCGCCTGTCCACCGAGGGCAAGCTCTACCTTTGCCTTTTTGCCAGCGCGGGCCACGACTTGCGCCCGCTGCTGCGCGGCACCGCCACCGACGAGGAGATCGCCTCCGCCATCGGCCACATCTGGCAGGGCCGCGCCGACCGCTATTCCGAACTGCGCGCGCTTCGCGGTCCTGAAAGCGCCGAGCACGACACCAACGACAAGGCGCCGCGACGCGTCGAAATGAGCTATATCGGCGGATGACCCCAAAGACACAAGAACCCATTTCCCCCGGCGAGATCACCGGCCTGCTGCTGGCCGGCGGACGCGGCACGCGCATGGGCGGCATCGACAAGGGCCTGCAGAACTTCAACGGCTCGCCGCTTGCAATGCACGCCGTGCTGCGGCTGGGCATGCAGGTCGGCGAGGTCATGATCAACGCCAACCGCAACCTGGCTGCCTACGAATCCTTCGGCGTGCCGGTGTGGCCCGACAGCCTGGCCGACTACGCGGGCCCGCTCGCGGGCTTTCTGACCGGCCTCGAGCGCTGCGAAACGCCTTACCTGTTGACCGTGCCTTGCGACACGCCGCTGTTCCCGCTCGACTTGGCAAGCCGCATGGCCGAGGCGCTGGTTGCCGACAACGCGGAAATCGCCATGGTCAGCGCCCCCGAAGCCGCCGCCGAACCCGGTGCCGCGCCGGTGCTGCGGCCGCAGCCGGTGTTCTGCCTGCTGCACACCGCGCTGCTCGAAAGCCTAGTGAACTTCACCCAGTCCGGAGGCCGCAAGATCGACGCATGGACCGCGCAGCACCGCACCGTGCTCGTGCCTTTCGACCGGCCCGGTGACGCACCCGACGCTTTTTTCAACGCCAACACGCTGGCCGAGCTGCACGCGCTTGAAAACCGATGAGCCGCATCGCCGACATTGCCGCCGCCCTTGCAGGCTATGACCCCCAGGCCCTGAGCGTCGACGGAGTCCAGGCCTTCCTGGCCCAACTCGTCGCCCAGGCCGTGGTTTCCGAACGCGAAGAGGTCGGCGTGCGCGAGGCCCTGGGCCGCGTGCTGGCCGAAGACATCATCTCGCCTGTCAGCGTGCCGCCGCACGACAACTCCGCGATGGACGGCTTTGCCTTCGATGGCGCCATCCTGCGGGACGATGCGCCCATCGACGCATCGATCGAGCTGCGCGTGGTGGGAACCGCGCTGGCCGGCGCTGCGTGGCGCGGCCCCTTGGGTGCGGGCGATGCGGTTCGCATCATGACGGGGGCGGTCATGCCTGAAGGGCTCGACACCGTGATCCCGCAGGAGTTCTGCAAGGTCGACGGCGACCGTGTGAGCTTTCCTGCCAAGGTGCTCCGCCGCGGCGACAACCGCCGCTTCGCGGGGGAAGACCTGATGCAAGGCCAACCTGCCCTGAAACATGGCGAGCGCCTGTCGCCCGCAGCACTGGGCATGATCGCGAGCCTTGGCCTGCCTTCTGTTTCCGTGCTGCGGCGCCTGCGCGTGGCCTACTTTTCGACCGGCGACGAAATCCTGAGCCTTGGCGATCCGCCGCGCGAAGGCGCCGTGTACGACAGCAACCGCTACACGGTGTTCGGCCTGCTCACGCGGCTGGGCTGCGAAGTGATCGACCTGGGCCTGGTGCGCGACAACCCCGCCACGCTTGCCGCCACGCTGCAACGCGCCGCCAGCGAGTCGGACGCCATCATCACCAGCGGCGGCGTGAGCGTCGGGGCCGCCGACCACACGCGCGCGGTGATGCAGCAGCTGGGAGACATGGCGTTCTGGCGGGTTGCCATGCGCCCCGGTCGGCCGATGGCCGTCGGGCTGATCCCGCGCGACCAAACCTCTTCATCGCAGCCGGGCGCCGCCGTGTTGTTCGGGCTGCCCGGCAATCCGGTGGCCGTGATGGTCACTTTTCTTGCGTTCGTGCGGCCTGCGCTGCTGCGCATGATGGGCTGCCACGACATCGCCGCCGCACCGCGGCCGCTGCTGCGTGCACGCAGCGCGGGTGCCATCCGCAAGAAGCCAGGCCGTACCGAATACCAGCGCGGCTTCGTCACGGCTGTGGCCGGCGCGCTGCCCGAGGTTCGCATTGCGGGCAACCAGGGTTCGGGTGTGCTGAGTTCGATGGTCGAGGCCAACGGGCTGGTGGTGCTGCACCACGATCAGGGCAGCGTGGACGCGGGCGATGAAGTCGACGTGATGATGCTCGAGGACTAGCCCCCGGGGCCTAGATTCGCCCGAGGGCCTTGTCCACGCCCTTGTTCGCAAGCATGTCGGCGCGCTCGTTGCCCGGGTCGCCCGAGTGGCCCTTGACCCAGCGCCATTCGATGACGTGGCCGCCCTCCGCCACCAGCTTGTCGAGCTTCTGCCAGAGTTCCACGTTCTTCACCGGCTGCTTGGTCGAGGTGCGCCAGCCCTTGGCTTTCCAGCCGCGGATCCACTCGGTGATGCCCATGCGCACGTATTGACTGTCGAGGTAGAGAATGACCTTGCAGGGCCGCTTGAGAGCGGCGAGGCCCTCGATCACGGCCGTGAGCTCCATGCGGTTGTTGGTGGTGTTGAGTTCGCCGCCGAACAGCTCTTTTTCGGTGGCGCCAGATTTGAGCCACGCGCCCCAGCCACCGGGGCCCGGGTTGCCTTTGCACGCACCATCGGTGTAGATCACGACTTCGTTCAAAACTTTCTTTTCCTTCGTCTTTCAATCGATCATTGATTCAATCAGTCGGCGTGGTCGGCCTTGTGCACCTTGCCCGCCAGGGGCACCGGCGCTGTCGCACGCGCTGCGGCGCGGCGCCACTCGGCTCCCAACAGGCGCATGCCGCGCACCCGCTTGACGGCCACCAGGAAATACACCGCACCAAAAATCGGCCACCAGCGCTCGCCGGCGGTATCCATCCAGCGGCAGCGCTCGAGCCATGCCTCGCTGCGCACTGCGGGCCGGTAAACGCCAAAACGCCCCGACTCCACCTCGAAGCTCAAGAGCCGCAGCCAATCGCGAATGCGCCAGTAGCCGATGAACTCGCCGCCCTCGGGCAAAAAGAGTTCGCCCAAGCCGAGCTTGCGGTACAGGTGCGCACGGCGCTGCCGCATGCCCCACAGGCTGGCCGGGTTCAGGCCGCAGATCACCACGCGGCCTTCGGGCACCAGCACCCGTTCCACCTCGCGCAAGGTGGCGTGGGGGTCGGGGCTCAGCTCCAGTGCGTGCGGCAGCACCACAAGGTCGAGACTATTGGCCGCGAACGGCAGCGCCGCAAAGTCGGTGAACAGCGCGGCCCTGCCGGGTTGCTGCAGAGGGTCGCTCAAGGCGAGCCAGCGGTGCGGCATGCGGTTGGCGCGCAGCCCCTCGATCTCGGCGGCGCCCAGCTGCAGCGCGTGATAGCCGAAGACATCCGCCACGGCTTCGTCGAACTGGGCCTGCTCCCACGCCAGGAGATAGCGGCCGGGGGGGGTCGCGAACCAATCCTGCAAACCTATAATTTGACCGCTCATGACCCTTGTTCCGCTGCCCGCCTTCGCTGACAACTACATCTGGATGCTGCAGGACGGTTCCAACGCGATCGTGGTGGACCCGGGCGACGCTCAACCGGTATTCAACGCATTGACGCGCGACAAGCTGCAGCTCGCCGCGATTCTAGTCACGCACCACCACCCCGATCACACGGGCGGCGTGGCCGCGCTCCATGCGGCAACCGGCGCGCCGGTGTTCGGCCCCGCGCGCGAGCGCATCCCCGAACCCTTCACGCCGCTTTCGCATGGCGACACCGCCGAAGTGCTCGGGCTGCGCTTCCAGGTCATCGACGTGCCGGGCCACACGGCCGGCCACATTGCGTACTTCTTGCCGGCACACCAAGGCCAGGCGCCGCTGCTGTTTTGCGGCGACACGCTGTTCTCCGGCGGTTGCGGCCGCCTGTTCGAAGGCACGCCGGCGCAAATGCTGGCTTCGCTCGATGCGCTTGCAGCACTGCCCGGCGACTCCCGCGTATGTTGTGCGCATGAATACACACTTGCTAACCTGCGTTTCGCTCAGGCGGTGGAACCCGGCAATACCGATCTGACTCAGTACACCGCGCATTGCGAAAGCCTGCGCGCGCAGGGGCAGCCCACGCTGCCTTCGCAACTGGCCACCGAACGCCGAATCAACCCTTTTCTTCGCAGCCGCGAAGCCACTGTCCTTAGAGCGGTGCGCGAGCACGCCGAGCTTTCCGCGAATGCGGGCGAAGCCGATGTGTTTGCCGCACTGCGCCAATGGAAAAACGACTTCCGATGAAATTTATCGCTGCTGCCTGCCTTGCAGGTTCACTGTTGCTCGCGGGCTGCGCGGGCACCACCACGACCCCGTCTTCGTCCGGCACTTCCGCACAATCCGCCACCACGGGCGGTACCGCGTCCAAGGTGGCCGGCAGCGCGGCGCCTGTCTATCCGGGCGGCCCGCTCACCCCCATCACCAGCAGCGAAGCGCATTCGCAAAGCGTGGTCACGCTCGCACCGCCCGCCGACATGTGGGATCGCATCCGCCGCGGTTTCAAGATGCCCAACCTCGAGAGCGACCTCGTGCGCGACCGAGAGCAGTGGTATGCCAGCCGGCCCGACTACATCCAGCGCATGACCGAGCGCTCGAACAAGTACATGTTCCACATCGTCGAGGAACTCGAGCGGCGCAACATGCCCACCGAACTCGCGCTGCTGCCGTACATCGAAAGCGCGTTCAACCCGCAGGCCATTTCCAGCGCGCGCGCCGCGGGCATGTGGCAGTTCATGCCGGCCACAGGCACCGACTTCGACCTGAAGCAGAACATCTTCCGCGACGACCGCCGCGACGTGGTGGCATCGACCCGCGCCGCGCTGGACTACCTGCAAAAGCTCTACCGCATGTTTGGCGACTGGCAGCTTGCGCTGGCCGCGTACAACTGGGGCGAAGGCAGCGTGAGCCGCGCCATTGCCAAGAACCAGCGCCTTGGCCTGCCCACCACCTACAGCGATCTTTCCATGCCGGCCGAAACGCGGCTCTACGTGCCCAAGCTGCAGGCCGTGAAGAACATCGTTGCGAACCCGCAGGCGTTCAACGCCGAACTGCCGCTGATCGCCAACCACCCGTACTTCCAGACCGTGACGCTCACGCGCGACCTCGACGTCGAGCTGGCGGCAAAGCTGGCCGACGTTCGGCTCGAAGACTTTCGCGCCCTGAACCCCGCCGCGCACAAGCCGGTGCTGCTTGCGGCCGGAACGCAGCAGATCCTGCTGCCCTGGGACAACGCCGCCGTGTTCCAGCGCAATTTCGACGCCTACTCGCAAGGCCAGTACGCCAGCTGGACGGCATGGGTGGTTCCCAACACCATGACGGTGGCCGATGCCGCCCAGCGCTCGGGCATGAGCGAGTCCGATCTGCGTGCGCTCAACAGCATTCCGCCGCGCATGCTCATCAAGGCCGGCTCCACGCTCATCGTGCCGCGCGGTGCCCGCGTGAAAGAAGATGTGACGGCCCTGGTCGCCGACAGCGGGCACCTGAGCTTCCAGCCCGAGATCGTCAACCGCCGCACCACCATCAAGGCGGGCCGCAACGACAGCGTAGCCAGCATCGCCCGCCGCTACAAGCTCGCGCCCGCCAACGTGGCCGAGTGGAACGATGTCAAGCCCAATCATGCGTTCAAGCGCGGCTATAGCGTGGTCGTATACCTTCCGGTTCGAGCCGCACCCGCGGCTCGCGTCGGATCGGGGGGCGGACAGGCTCGCGGCCGCGCAAGCACCAAGCGCGGAAGCAGCGCGGTAAAGGCGACTGCCGCACGCGGCAACGTGACAAAGTCCAGCGGCAAGCAGCAGGTCGTGCGCGAAAAGCGCGGCGGCACGCCGGCAAAGAAGAAGCGCTGAACCCGGCTAGAGCTTTTCGGTCTCGCCGCTGCGTGGCTGCCACTTCATCAGGCGCTTCTCGATGAGCCCGACCAGGCCGTCGAGCAGCAGCGCAAAGGCCGTGAGCACCACGATGCCGGCAAACACCGTGTTGACGTCGAAGGTGCCTTCGGCCTGCAGTATCAGGTAGCCCACGCCGCGCGCCGACCCCAGGTACTCCCCTACCACCGCACCCACGAAGGCCAGGCCCACCGACGTGTGCAGGCTCGAGAACACCCAGCTGGTAGCGCTGGGCAGATACACGGTGCGCAGCAGCTGCCGCTGATTGGCGCCCAGCATCTTCGCGTTGGCCAGCACCACGGGGCTGACCTCGCGCACGCCCTGGTAGACGTTGAAGAACACGATGAAGAACACCAGCGTGACGGCCAGCGCCACCTTGCTCCAGATGCCCAGGCCGAACCACAGCGCGAAGATCGGCGCCAGGATCACGCGCGGCATCGAGTTGGCGGCCTTGATGTAGGGATCGAGAATCAGGCTCGCCGTGGGCGCCAGCGCCAGCCAGAGCCCGCACGCCAGGCCGAGCACCGTGCCAATGCCGAAGGCCAGCACCGTCTCGAGCAGCGTGGTGCCCAGGTGGCGGTAGATGTCCGCGTTGCCTTTCAGCCCCTCAGGGAACAACAGGTTCGGCGGCACTTCGAACGGCAGAAACCAGCTCCAGATGCGGCCAGCCACCTGAATGGGCTCACCCAGAAAGAACGCGATCTGCTGATTGCGCGACGCCACGTGCCAGGCCACCAGCAAGACCACGAGCAGCACCAGCTGCCAGAAACGCGCATTGCGTTCGTTCAGGCGCGGCATCATGCGGCCTTCCTCAATTGCTGCGCGTAGCCCTTGAGCACTTCGTCGCGCAGCACTTCCCAGATCTGCGTGTGCAGTTCGACAAAGCGCGGCTGCGTCCGCACCTCGGCCACGTCGCGCGGGCGGGCAAGGTCGATGGTGAATTCGCCGATGGGGTGCGTGGCCGGCCCGGCCGACAGCACCACAACGCGATCGCTCATCGCAATCGCCTCATCAAGATCGTGCGTGATGAAGAGCACTGCCTTCTTCTTGGCGCTCCAGAGTTCAAGCACTTCGTTTTCCATCAGCTGCCGGGTCTGGATGTCGAGCGCGCTGAACGGCTCATCCATGAGGATGATGTCGGGGTCGAGCACCAGTGTTTGCGCCAATGCCACCCGCTTGCGCATGCCGCCCGAAAGCTGATGCGGATAGCGGTCGCCGAAACCCGAAAGGCCCACGCGCGAAAGCCACGCCTCGGCCTGTTCGCGTGCATCGGCCTCGGGCACGCCGCGGTACTGCAGCCCCACCATCACGTTGGCGACGGCGCTGCGCCACGGCATCAGCGCCTCTGTCTGGAACATGTAGCCCGCCCGCGCGTTCACGCCCGCAAGCGTCTCGCCAAAAACCTTCACCGTGCCCGAAGAAGGCTCGAGCAGACCCGCCCCCACGTTCAGCAACGTCGACTTGCCGCACCCTGTTGGCCCCACCACAGAAACGAACTCCCCTGCCCTGACGCGCAGCGTGGTGTCTGCCACCGCGGTGTAGCGCTGGCCCGGATCGTCCTTCGAGTGAAAGGTGCAACTGATGGAGAGAAGTTCGAGTGCGTAGTCGGACATGTCTGGCTGCAAGAAAAAACCCGGCCGAAGCCGGGTCGCGGGGACGTTCGGAGGTCAGGCTTTGAACCTGTCCTTCGCGCGCCGGGCAAAATCGTTGGTGTAGGTCTTGGCGAGGTCGATCTTGTCGGCCTTCACTGCCGTGTCGAAGCTGGAGATGGCCGCGAGCGCCGTCTTCGGCCCTTCGGTCGGCACGAGGCCATCGGTGGCAATCGACTCGCGCACCTTGTCGAAAGACGCAAGGTACAGCGCGCGGTCGCCGAGCAGATAGGTTTCGGGCACCGTCTTGATGATGTCGCCGGGCCCCGCAGTCTGCAGCCACTTGAGGCCGTGCACGATGGCGTTGGCCAGCGCCTGGCAGGTGTTGGGGTTCTTCTGGATGAAGTCCATCGGCGCGTAGAGGCAGGCCGCGGGCATCGGACCGCCGAACACCTGCTGCGTGCCCTTGAGCGTGCGCGTGTCGCTGATGATCTTCACGTCGCCCTTCTGCTCGAGCATGGTCATCACCGGGTCGGTGTTGCTGATGGCGTCGATCTGGCCCGAGCGCAGCGCCGTGAGCGCGCCGGCCGCGACACCCACGCCGATGTAGCTCACGTCGCTGGCCTTCAAGCCGCCGCGCGAGAGCACGAGGTTGGCCACCATGTTGGTGGACGAGCCCGGCGCCGAGACGCCGATCTTCTTGCCCTTCAGGTCGGCAATGCCGGCGTAGCCCGCCATGTTCTTGGTCGACACGCCCACCGCGATTTGCGGTGCGCGGCCCTGCAGCACGAAGGCCTGGAAGAACTGGTTCTTGGCCTGCAGATTGATGGTGTGCTCGTAGGCGCCGGAGCACACGTCGGCCGAGCCGCCCACCACGGCCTGCAGCGCGCGTGCACCGCCGGCAAAGTCGGAAATCTCGACCTCGAGGCCTTCGGCCTTGAAGTAGCCGAGCTGCTCGGAGATGGTGAGAGGCAGGTAGTAGAAGGCCGCCTTGCCGCCGACTGCGATGGAAATCTTCGTCTTCTCGAGTTTGGCTTGCGCAAAGACCCGCGGCAGCGCAACTGCTGCGGCAGCGACTGCGGAGGCGGTGATGAGGGTTCTGCGATGGAGCATGGAGCGGTCCTGCGGGCTCTTTGATTCTGGTGAACTGAATCGAGCTTAGGGGTGCGCCCACGTTGCCTGCATCGGGGTCATCCCGTGCGGGTTTTTACGTAAACATGAAGACCTCTACGAGGCCTCTTCCGATGGCTTGGTGCGCCTATCGCGCGACGAAAAGAATCGCGATGTTGACCAGGAATCCGAGTGCCCACACTGCGCTGCGCACGCTGCCGATGCCCTTGATGTACACCGCGATGTAGATCACGCGCAAGACGACATATGCAGCCGCAAGCATGTCGAGCCTTGCCTGCGCCGCACCGAGCTGATGCGCAATGATCACCGCGCCGATGAAGAACGGCAGCCCTTCGAAGCTGTTGGCCTGCGCGCTGTTCGCGCGTGCGCGCCAGCCGCTCTGCTTTGCGGCCCAATCGCGCGGCTGGATGTTGTCGCGCGGCCCGAAGCTGCCGACCTTGGCGATCCATGCCGCCAGGTACGGCAGGCCGCAGGCAATGAACACGCACCAGTAGGCAATCGTCAGCAGTGAAAGAGTCATGTCGGTTGTCTGTGCCTACCTGCGGTCTACCAGCGCATGCGCGATGGTGCCGAGATCGACGTATTCGAGTTCGCTGCCCGCCGGCACGCCGCGCGCAAGCCGTGTCACGTTGAGGCCGCGCTGCTTGAGGGCTTCGCCGATCACGTGCGCGGTGGCTTCGCCCTCTGCCGTGAAGTTGGTGGCAAGGATCACCTCGCTGACCGTGCCGTCGAGCGCGCGGTCGAAGAGCTTCTGCAGGCCGATGTCCTTGGGCCCGATGCCGTCGAGCGGACTGAGCTTGCCCATCAGCACGAAGTAGTAGCCGCGGAATGCACCCGTGCGCTCGAGCGCGGCCTGGTCGGCGGGCGTTTCGACCACGCAGAGCTTGCTCGCGTCGCGGCGCGGGTCCAGGCACACGTTGCAGACCGGCGCCTCGGTGAAGGTGTTGCAGCGCTCGCAATGCCGCACGTTGCCGGCCGCCTGCTGCAGGGCACGCGCGAGCAGCTGTGCGCCTTCGCGGTCGTGCTGCAGCAAATGAAAAGCCATGCGCGAGGCCGACTTCACGCCGACACCGGGCAGGCGGCGCAACGCATCGACCAATGCGTCGAGCGAACTGGCGTCGGCCATCAACGGCTCAGAACGGCAGCTTCATGCCGGGCGGCAG
Source organism: Variovorax paradoxus (assembly GCF_009755665.1). Lineage (NCBI taxonomy): Bacteria > Pseudomonadati > Pseudomonadota > Betaproteobacteria > Burkholderiales > Comamonadaceae > Variovorax > Variovorax paradoxus. The sequence continues at coordinate 2,643,330 of NZ_CP046622.1, read as the reverse complement.
GCCCGGCATGCCGGCCGTGAGCTTGCCCATCTTCTGTTCGCTGGTTTCCTCGGCCTTGCGCACCGCGGCGTTGAAGGCGGCGGCCACCAGGTCTTCGAGCATGTCCTTGTCGTCGGCCAGAAGGCTCGGGTCGATGGTGATGCGCTTGACGTCGTGCTTGCAGGTCATCACGACCTTGACCAGGCCGGCACCCGATTCGCCTTCGACCTCGATGGTGGCCAGCTCTTCCTGGGCCTTCTTGAGGTTGTCCTGCATTGCCTGCGCCTGCTTCATGAGGCCGGCCAGTTGTCCTTTGTTGAACATCGTTGGTCCTGATTGTTGGTTGGAAAAAATGGGGAAGGATAAGAGACGGCGCTCAGGCGGGCTTGAGCGTTCCAGGCACGATCTTCGCATCGAATTCGCGCATCAGCATCTGCACCTCGGGGTCGTTGCGAATCGCCTCTTCGGCCACACGCTGGCGTTCGTCGGCCGCGTGCTTGTTGCGGCGCGCGGGGCTGTCGACCACGCCGCCGATTTCAATCGCCAGCTTCACGCTGTGGCCCAAGGCCGCGAGCGCGTCGGCGAGCTTCTCGCGCGCCGAAGGCTGGTTGAGCAGTTCACGCTCCACGCGCAGTATCCACTGGTCGACGTCGCGCGCCACAAGTTGCGACTGCAGCGCAAGCTCGCGCGCCAGGGCATTGATGCTCTCGGCCGCAATCATCTGCGTGACGGTGGCATGCCAGAAATCGCCGTCTTCGCTGGGGGGAATGGGCGCTGCGGGGGCGCGCTGCCCGTCGGGCCGAGGCACGTCCCGCTGGCCCGGCGGCGGCTGTACGCGAATCGGCACCGCGAGCACCCTGGGGCTGTCTTCGCCAATCGGCGCCTCCGCCGAAGGGGGCGGCCTCGGCGGCCCGCCCTGCCGCACCGGTTCGCTCACCACCGCAAGGCGCTGGCCCGCCGGTGCCGCATCGGCTTGCGGGGGCACCGGTGCGGCAGCCCGAGCGGGTGCCTCGGCTACCGGTGCAACCCGAGCCGCAGGTGCCGCCGTGGGCGCCAAAACCGCCCGTGGGGCGTCATTCAGAGTTTTTTTTTCCGCTGAAGCCGAAGGGGCCGATGAGGAAGTGGCCGCGCCCGAAGGCTTGAAGGCCAGCAGCCGCAGCAGCACCATCGTCAGCGCCGCATACTCGTCGGGCGCCAGGCCCAGCTCGCCGCGGCCGTGCAGGCACAGGCTATAGAGCAGTTGGGTTTCGTCTGCCGGCATCAGCGATGCCAGGCGGGCTGTATCGGCCGCATCGGGGTCGGTGGCCGAATCGGCCGACTCCGCGCGCGAAGGCACCGCCTGCAGCACGGCCATGGCCTGAAGCACGGCCGTCATTTCTTCCAGCGTAGAGGCAGCCGACATGCCGTCGCGCCGCAGCGCCTCGGAGGTATCGACCACCGTTTTGCCGTCACCCAGCGCCAGCGCCTCGATCAGCTTGAACACATGGCCTCGGTCCACGCTGCCGAGCATCTGCCGCACGCCGGCTTCGAGCAGTTCGCCGTTGCCGAAGGCAATCGCCTGGTCGGTGAGCGACAGCGCGTCGCGCATCGAGCCACGCGCCGCGCGAGCCAAAAGGCGCAGCGCCTGCGGTTCGGCCGGTACCTGTTCGGTCTGCAGCACGCTCGTCAGGTGTTCGAGCACCGTTTCAGGCGCCATGGGCCGCAGATTGAACTGCAGGCAGCGCGACAGCACCGTGACCGGCACTTTCTGCGGATCGGTCGTTGCCAGCACGAACTTGAGGTATTCGGGCGGCTCTTCGAGCGTCTTCAGCATCGCGTTGAACGCGGTGTTGGTGAGCATGTGCACTTCGTCGATCATGAAGACCTTGAAGCGCCCCTGCACCGGCTTGTAAACCGCCTGCTCGAGCAGCGACTGCACCTCGTCCACGCCGCGGTTCGAGGCCGCGTCCAGTTCGGTGTAATCAACGAAGCGGCCCGAATCGATGTCCTTGCAGGCCTGGCACACCCCGCAAGGCGTGGCCGTGATGCCGCCCTGCCCATCCGGACCCTGGCAGTTGAGCGACTTGGCCAGGATGCGCGACACCGTGGTCTTGCCCACGCCCCGCGTGCCGGTAAAAAGGTAGGCGTGATGCAGGCGCTGCGTGGTCAACGCGTTCTCGAGCGCCTGCACCACGTGCCCCTGACCGACCATCTCGCCAAAGGTTTTCGGACGGAACTTGCGAGCGAGCACGAGATAAGACATTGGGGGCATTCTAAAAGGCGCGGAGCCGGTCCCCGGCCCTCCCCCGCAATCTAAAAAGCCCTGCCTTTTTCGCGGGATACCGCGGAGCCGGCTCCGCCGGCCGCCGGTATAGCCCGCCAGCAGAGGGGTGGGCGAAGCGACACGAAGTGCGCGCAGCCTGGGGGGTTACAATAAGTGCTGACGGGCCTCCCTGCATGGTGAAGTGGCCAACCGGGTCAGGTGGGGAACCAAGCAGCCCTAACTGCGTAGTCAGTGCCAGGGGTAAGGCTCGTCAACCTAACATCAAAAAACCGCGAGTTCTCAAGACAAGAACTTGCGCGTTGCAAGAGGGGCTCTAAGCCCCACTCCCACCCTCACGCGCTTCCCGCGCCGACCAGCATTTCGCATGGCCCGACGAAGCCTTCGCTGCCTTCGAACTGGCGCAGCGCCTCTTCGATGGCATCCCAGGTGCTCGCGCGCTCGGCCTCATCGAGCCCGACCATCATCTGGTGCAGCGCTCCGAAGGACTCGCGTTCGAAGCGCACGCATTCGGCCGCACTCGCCAGCCGCACCGGCGACGGCACCCGGCGCACTTCGATGTCGCGCAAGCCGGCTTTGGCAAACGCGGCCTCGAGCGCGCCCTCGGCACCGAGCGAAAAGGGCCCGGGCTGACCCGGCAGCGGCGCAGGGAGCCGCGCGCGTTCGCGAATGATCTTCACGGGGATCGAGAAGAACGCGTTGCGCTCGGGGGTCGAGTAGACGACCGCCGACACCCGCCCGCCCGGACGCAAGGCGCGCCGCATGCCGGCAAGCGCGCGCTGCTGGTCGGGGAAGTAGATCAGGCCCACGCGGCTGATTGCCGCGTCGAAGCTGCCGGCAGGCAGCGTGTCGAGCGCCTCGCCGTCGAGTTCGAGGGTCTCGAGGTTCGACAGTCCCGCGGCCTTGGCATCCGCCGCCGCGCGCTCAAGCAAGGCCGGCGCGATGTCGGTGGCAAGCACGTAACCACTGGCGCCCGCGCGCCGCGCGGCACCGATCGACTGCTCGCCCGCGCCGGCGGCAACGTCGAGCACCCGGCTGCCGGGCCCGATGCGGGCCAGATCGAACATGGTTTCCGTCGCATCGCCCAGCCAGCGGCCGAGAAACGGTCCCCAGCGGTGCCAGGCCTCGGCGGCGGCCTGCCACTGAGCGCGCGTGGTGGTCTTGAAGGCGGCGGCGTTGAATGCCGGCGCGGCTGTGGCGGTTTCCATGATGTGTCTCCATCGAGTGAGGGAGTCTCAAGAATGGCCGCGCGGCCCAAGCTTCGCCAGTCCAGAATTTGTACTGGCCTCGGCGCGCCTCAAGGACTAAATTGACGCCATGATCGACTACGGCCAGTTTTGTACTGTGGCGCGCGGCGCCGAGGTGCTGTGCGAGCGCTGGACGCCGCTGGTCGTGCGCGAACTGCTGTGCGGCAGCACGCGCTTCAACGACATCCGGCGCGGCGTGCCGCGCATGTCGGGCTCGCTATTGGCCCAGCGCCTGCGCAAGCTGGAGGAAGTGGGCGTCGTCAAACGGGTTAATGGCGACGGAAGCACGGCCGAATACCACCTGACCGCAGCGGGCGAGGAGCTGCGCCCCATCGTGATGGCGCTGGGCCATTGGGGTGCGCGCTGGATCGGCAGCCGGCTCAAGCGCGACCAGCTGGACGCCGGCTTCCTGATGTGGGACGTCCGCCGCTTCGTGCGGATCGACGAGTGCCCGCGCGCACGCTGCATCGTGATCCACTTCCGCTTCACCGACGCGCCCGACGGCGAGCGGCGGTGGTGGCTGGTCGTCGACCAGGGCAGCGCCGACCTCTGCCGCGACAACCCTGGCGAGGAGCCGACGCTGATTGTCGAATCAACCGTGCGGACGCTGACCGAGATCTGGACCGGCGACCTCGACGCCGGGGCTGCGTTGCGCGAGCGGCGCTTGCGCGTCATTGGCACTGAATCCGATACCCGCGACCTGTGGCGCTGGCTGGGGCGCAGTGTTTTTGCCGACACCCGGGCCGCAGCGCGGCTCTGAGGCTTGCCGCGCCGCAGCCGGGATAAACCGTTAGACGTTCAGCCGTTTGATCGCTCCGCGCGCCGCGGCCGCGCCGCTGGCCATGGAGGCCGTCAGCAGGTAACCGCCGGTCGGCGCCTCCCAATCGAGCATTTCCCCCGCAAGGAACACGCCCGGCAATGCGCTTGCCATGAGCCCTTCGTCGAGTGCATCGAAGCGAACGCCGCCCGCGGTGCTGATGGCTTCATCGATGGGGCGCGCCGCAACCAGGCGCAGCGGCACGGCCTTGATGGTCGCCGCCAATTGGGCAGCGTCTTGCATGGCCTCGCGGTTCAGCACTTCGTGCAGCACACCGGTCTTGATGCCTTCCAGGCCGAGCCGGCTCTTGAGGTGGCTGCTGAGCGAGCGGGCGCCCCGCGGATGGGTGACGGCAGCCAGCACCTGCTCGGCACTTCGGTCGGGCAGCAGATCGAGCAGCAGCGTGGCGCTGCCGTGCGCGGCGATCTCGTCGCGCAGGAATGCCGATGCTGCATAGATCAGGCTACCCTCGATACCGGTGGCAGTCGCAACGAACTCGCCCTTGCGCGCAAAGCGGCGGCCTTGGCTGTCGGTGAATGAAATGGCGACCGACTTGAAGGGCTGGCCCGCAAAGCGGCTGGAGAAATGTTCACTCCACCCTGCTCCATCGAAGCCGCAATTGGCGGGCAGCAGCGGCGCGACGTCGACGCCGCGCGCCTGGAGCCACGGCGCCCAAGTGCCGTCGGAGCCCAGCCGCGCCCAGCTTGCACCACCGAGCGCGAGCACTACCGCATCGGCCTTCACGGTGGCTTCACCGCCCGGGGTGGCAAACCGCAGCGAAGCCGCAGCTATCGGCGCATCTCCGTCGACAAGCCAGCGATGGCGCATATGAAACTGCACGCCCGCTGCGCGCAGCCGCTGCAGCCACGCACGCAGCAACGGCGCGGCTTTCATGTCGGTCGGGAAGACGCGGCCCGATGTGCCCACGAAAGTCTCGATGCCCAGGCCTGCTGCCCATTGGCGCACCTGCTCCGGTCCGAACTGGGTGAGCATGGGTTCGAGCTGTGCGCGCCGGTCGCCGAACCGGCTCATGAAGATGTCAAAGGGCTCCGAGTGTGTGAGGTTCAGCCCGCCGCGGCCGGCCAGCAGGAACTTGCGGCCCACGGAGGGCATGGCGTCGTAGACGTGCACCTGCACGCCGGACGCGCTCAAGACTTCGGCCGCCATGAGGCCGGCAGGTCCGCCGCCGATCACGGCAACGGTATGGGAAAGAGTCATTCGAGATGTACCAGTTCGCCCTGCCCGGTCAGGAACGCGGCGCGCACCGTGGCACCGGGGTAGGCATGTTGCACGGCGGCGCGGTAGCGCTGCATCTGTGCGATGAGTGCCGCGTCGCGCTCGGGGCGAGCGGCAGATTTGTAGTCGAGGATCCACCAGGCGCCGGTGATGCGCTCGCGCACCAGTCGGTCGATGCGCAACGTTTCGCCTTCGTGCACCAGAGTGACTTCATTGCCGTGCCAGTCGATCATGCGCTCATTCCACGCCCATGCCCCGGCGCCGCCGCGAATGCGCTCGGCGAGCACCGCGGCGCCGCGTGCCTGCTGCGCATCGAGCAAGAACTCGCGCGCGGCGGCTCGCACGTGCGCAGCCGGCAAGGGCTCGCCCGGCTCGGCCCATTCGAGCAGACGGTGCATCGCCTGGCCGAACGCGGCAGCGCGCGCATCGACGGTAGTGTCAGCGGCTTTCTTGATAGCCACGGGTTCCTTGACCGCTGGCGCGAGCACCGGCATCTGCTTCATGGGGAAGCTGCCTGTGCCGGAAGCCACCGGCAACACGATCAGCGGCTCGTCGGCTTCGACGGGTTCGCAGATCGATTCGAGCCGCGTCCACCAGCTGCCCTCGTTCGCGCGGGCCGGCTGCACCGACGACAGCACAAGGCGCTCACGCGCCCGGGTGGTCGCCACATAAAGACCGTTGAGCTCCTCACGGTGGCGTGCGCGCTGTTCTTCTTCGAGCAATGTGGTGGCGCAGCCCGGCGGCGTTTTCTCGCTTGCCAGGAACACGAAGCGCGTGGGTGCACTGTCGCTCCCCTTCCATTCGACCAGCACACCCATGGTCTGGGCGCGCGGCGGCGGCGCGTCGCAGTCGAGCATGAGCACGGTGTCGGCCTCGAGGCCCTTGGCGCCGTGTACCGTCAGGAGTTGCACCGCATCTGGCACCGCGACGGACGGTGCCCTGACGCCCCCGGCGCGCAATACGCGCACCAGCGCATAAGGCGTGGCGTAGCGGGCGCCTTCGATCTCGAGCGATGCCGCCAGCAGCCCGCGCAGATTGGCCAAGGCACTCTGTCGCATGGCCGAGGGCATGGCGGCACCGAACCTGGCGAGCACATCGCCATCGTGAAAGATCGCATCGAGCGCATCGTGCGGGGGCAACGCAGCAAGCCAGCGCCGCCACTGCTTGAGCTTGGCGCCCGCCTCGACCAGTTCCTGCGGCAGGTCTTCGCCCTTTTGAATCAACGCGAACCAACTCGACGAAGGTTGCTCGCGCTGGCGCAGCGCCAACTGCACCAGCGCATCGTCGCCGATGCCGAACAGCGGCGACTTGAGCGCGCGTGCCAGGGAGAGGTCGTGCGCGGGCGATACCAGCGCATCGATCAGCGCGACCACGTCCTGCACTTCAGGCGCATCGTGCAGCTCGTTCTTTTCAGGTTGCTGCACGGGAATGTGCCGCTGACGCAGCGCGTCTTGCATGGCGGACAGCCGGTTGCGGCGTCGCGCCAACACCATGATCTGCCGCGGCGGCGTGCCGTCGGCAATGCGTTGCGCCACCCAGCGCGCGGCCTGTTCGCATTCCTTTTGCAGCAACTGCTCTTCGGGCAACACGCGCGGCGTAACGAGGCTGTCGCGCCAATGCAGCATGCCGTCGTCGGCAGGTGCTGCTGCGGCCGTGCTGACTGCATCGCGGTCGATGGGCGGGAGCTTGAGCAGTTCGCCCTCGTCGCTCCGCTCGGTGGTGTGTGCGCGGTAGCCGTCGAATTCTCCCGCCTCTTGCGCGGCCAGCATCGCCTGGTTGACAAGACCGACTACCGCACGCGCGTTGCGGTGGGTGTGGTCGCAGTTGAGCAGTTCGCCGCCCAAGCCTTCGCGCACGAACTTCTTGGCAGCGATGAACACCTGCGGCTCGGCACGGCGAAAGCGGTAGATGCTCTGCTTCGGGTCGCCCACAATGAAGACGCGCGGTGCCTTGCCGCCCGCGCCGGTGTAGGCGCTGAGCCACCCGTAGAGCGCCTGCCACTGCAGCGGGTTGGTGTCCTGGAACTCGTCGATCAGCAGATGGGCGATGCGTGCATCGAGCCGCTCCTGCACCCAGCCCGACAGCGCCGACTGGCCGAGCAGCAATTGCGCGGCCTGCTCGACGTCGTTCATGTCGACCCATCCGTGCGCGCGCTTCACGTCGGCAAAGGCGGAGACGAGGATGCGCGTAAGGCGCGTCATGCGCTGCTGGTAGAGCCACGCCGCGTGCTGGGCCTGCGCCATGCACAGAGTCTGGAGCTCGGCTTCGGCTTCTTGCGCGGCGGGGTATTTCTGCAGGTTCTTGGTGAGCCGGTCTTCCGTCGCGACGAAGAAGTTCTTGCGCAGGTGCGCCAGGGCGGCGGCGCGCGATTCCCGCGGCGGTTCGCCGGTGCCGAACACGTCGATGATCGCCTCGGCGGCCTTCTGCGGCGTCTTGTTGGCCTCTCGGCCGAGCGCTGCGGCGCGATCGAGCCAGCGGCGCCTGACAAGGTCTCCATTCAAGGCATCGGTCGGTTCCCCGAGCCCTGCGAGCGACGGATGCATGGCGCTGAAGTGCTGCACGGCCGACGCCGGATCGGACAGCGAAAACTCGACACGGCGCGTGAGCGCTTCGCCCAATGCCTTGGCGGTCTGCGACCGGCCGTAGGTGGCCACGACGGCGTAGTAGTCGGCCAGCGCCTCCTTGTCGGCCGTCACGGCTTCGAAGAACGGGCGCCAGGTGCGCGCGCGCGCCTCCGCATCATCTTCGAGCAGTTCGTAGTTCGCGGGGAGGCCGAGTTCGCGCAGCACCGCCAGCGGCGCGTTGCGCAAAAGCCCCGCAAACCAGGCGTGAAAGGTGCGGAACTGCACCGGCCGACCGCCTTCGAGCAACCGCCTGTAGAGGCCTTTCAGGCGCGGCACGGCGGCAAGTGCCGCCGGGGGATCGACACCGCGCATCACGAGTTCGCGCACCAGCTCTTCGGGGCTGCGCTCGGCGAACTGCTCCAGCCATTGGTCGAGCCGCTCGCGCATCTCTCCAGCAGCCTTCTTGGTGAAGGTAATGGCCAGGATCTCGTGCGGCTCGCAGGCGGATTCGCCCTCTTCGAGCAGCGCGCGCAAGATGCGGGACACCAGCATCCAGGTCTTGCCCGCACCGGCGCAGGCTTCGACCGCAACGGAGCGGCGCGGATCGCAGGCGACGGTGTAGAACGCCTCGCGCGTGACGTGCCGGCCGTTGTGTTCGTAGGCGGCGCCGTTCATCGGGCAGGCCCTCCAGCCACAGCGTCAGTCGAAGGCGGAGGTTGTTCGATTTCCCAGAAGTCTTTTCTGCAAAGCCCCCGTGCGGCGCAGTAGTCGCAGATGGCGCCCTCCCCCAACGGCGGGAGCGCCGCACCCTCGGCGATGCGGGTGAAATCATCGAGGATGCCCGCGACCAGCGCATCGCGCGCCTCCACCACCACGGGCTGTTCGACGGTCTGCGTGCCGGACGATTTTTCGCCGACGTTCACGTAGGCGGCGCGCAGCGTGTCGTCAGCCACCAGCGCGGCATAGAAGGCAAGCTGCGTGTCCTCGGTCGGATCTTTCACGCGCTCCTTGGTGACCGCGGCCGATTCGGTCTTGTAGTCAATCACGAAGGCCTGGCCGTCGGGCATGCGGTCGATGCGGTCCAGCCGGCCGACCAGCTGCAGGTTGCCCAGCGGCTGCTCCATCCACGGTTCCGATTCGGCGAAGACCGCGCCGCTTGCTTCATGGCCGGCAAGCCACTGCAGGTAACCGTCGCGTACCGCCGGCCAAGCCGCGGCGAACGGCAGGAACTCGGCGTCGGAGAGCGCGAACTCGTGCGTGGCGCGCTCGGCCGCGGCGGTGATGTACGCCACGCGTTCCGCCGTGTCGTCGGTGGGGGTTTTCTTCAGCGCCTCATGAAAGTGGCCCAGCACGGCATGCAGCCAGTTGCCGAAGTCGCGCTTGTCGACCTCGGCGTCGAGCTCGTCGGCACTGCGAAGGCCCAACTGCCGCAACGCGAAAAAGCGGTAGGGACAGCGGCGCAGGTCTTCGTAGACGCTGGTCGAAATGTTCCGCAGCGGCAAAAGCGCTCCAGAGGGCGTCGGGTACAAGGTCGGCTGCAGCGCAACATCGCGCGGCGTGCGTGGGTCCGGCGCCATTTGCAACGCATGGTCGAGTTGCAGCGACTGCACCAGCGGGCTCGGCCGCACGGGCTCGCCGCTGGCATCGGATTGGCGCCAGAGCAATTCGCAACAAGGGTTGCACAAGGCCGCGGCCCAGGCCGAACGTTGCGCGGCCTCGAGCGTTTCGCGCGCGGGCAGGCCGAGTTCTGCGCGTTGGGCGGCGCTCCAGTTGCCAGGTGGCTCGGGCGAGGCAGGCAGGCGCCGGTCGTCGCACCCGGGAATGACCACCGCGCCGAACGCCCGGCCCAACAGCTGGTGCAACGGCAACACCACCACCTGGGGCACGTCGCCGCCGGCTGGCGGCACAAAGCTGGCGTCTTCGAGCACGTCGCGCACCCAGGCGGTGAACTCGGCCAGCGTATGGCGTCCACCGGGAAATTCGTCGTCGTCGCCGTGCGCGCCGGCATCGAGCCACAGGGCACCGATCACCTTGCCACCGGCCATGTCGGCGGCGAGCGGCTCCCACTGCCCGCCGGCTTCGAGCAGCTCGCGCAAGGCGCGAAGCCAGTCTGCGAGCGGTCTGGAACGGGCCAAGGCCATGCGGCGGCCTTCCACGGCTTCGGTGAAAGGCAGCAATGCGATGTCTTGCGGCTTTTCGCTGCGAGCGGCCTGCCCGCACCAGGCCGACCACTCGCGCACGCCTTCGCGCCGCAGTCGCGCCTCGAGCGCCTGAACGGCGAGCGCATCGCCGTCGGCGCTGCTCTTGAGCCATTCGAGCACCTGGTCGCTGCCGGCGTCGTGCGCGCAGGCGCGCAGTGCACTCATCACGGTGGCGGCGGCGCGCGTGGTGGAAAGCTTCCAGCCGGTTTCGTCGTGCGCCGTGATGCCGTGCGCCTGGAGCTGTGCGCCGATGCGGCGCGTGAGCGCGCGGTCGGTGGTGATGAGCGCGACCGGCGCGCGGCCCTCTGCCAAGTGCCGCAGCACGCAGGCGGCGGCCAGTTCCGCCTCGTCCTCCAGGTCGTCGGCAACGTGCGCGCTCGCAGCCGCGGCGGGTGGCGCCGTGGGCACCAGCGAGAGATGAATCGCGCGGTCGCCCCACAGATTGCACAGCGTCTGCGTGAGCGGATCGGTCTGGAAGCCTTCGAGCACGATGAGCGCATCGACCTGCTTACGCACGTTCTCGCGCAGCAGCACATCGGTGGCATAGCCCGAGTTGGCGGCCCAGGCCACCGCAACACGGATCAGCGCGCTTTCGATGCGGAACCACTCCGACTCGCTGCCCGCTTCGGCCACGTGGGCCGCCTTCTGCGCCCATTCGCTGCCGCGCTCTTGCGGCAACGCCGCGGCCGCCAGCGGAGCCAACTGGTAGGCCAGCTCGACCACGCGGCCCGCCAGCGCAAAGCGTTCGGCGGCAAAACCGGCCTGGGAGAGCAGCGCCTGGGCCGTGACCAGGTCGCGCGCCATGTCGAAGGCAATGTCGTAGCCCGTGGGCAAGAAACCGCCCGAACTGCGCGCCCAGTTGCGCGTGGTTTCGAACCGCGGCACGAAGCCCGCGCTGCCGCAGCGCCCCCACATGCCGCGCGCGACTCCCATGAGCTGCGCATAGGGCACCAGGACCACGGTGCGCGCCGCGTGCAGCTGCCGCTGTGCAATAGCGGCGGCAATGCGCGCAACCACGCCGTCGGCGGGGTCGCACCACAGGGCCTGGACGGGGTGGCCTTCGTTCATGTTCTATCGAGAGGTTGGAGGGCGTGGGGCGCGACGCGCAACGGGCTTTTGCTATCGGCGCCATAGCGTTCCCGCACGGCACCCCACCCCTTGGTTTCTGTCACAATGACCAGCACTTTAGCTGCACCGAAACTCTCCGCGCACAAGGACACATCACATGGCCAGCGACCTGATCAAACACATCTCCGATTCTTCCTTCGAAGCCGACGTGCTCAAGTCCAGCCAGCCCGTGCTGGTCGACTACTGGGCCGAATGGTGCGGCCCCTGCAAGATGATCGCACCCATCCTGGATGAAGTGTCGACCGCCTACGAAGGCAAGCTGCAGATCGCCAAGCTCAACGTGGACGAAAACCGCGACATTCCGGCCAAGTTCGGCATCCGCGGCATCCCCACGCTCATGCTGTTCAAGGACGGCCAGCTCGCCGCCACCAAGGTCGGCGCCATGAGCAAGGCGCAACTCACGGCCTTCATCGACCAGCAGCTCGCCTGAGACATTTCAACCGGCCAGCGCGCAATGCGTTGGCCGGGCGATTTTTCCTGTCATAATCTCCCACAGATCACCGGCCCTTTCAGGCAACCGGTTCGAGTTCCCCGGTTAGTGAAGCAGTTCTCGCTTCACGTTTAACCTCCCCCCGTTTTCCGATCGATTACCCCGCGAGGGGTCATTCCATGCACTTAAACGAACTCAAGGCACTCCACGTGTCTGAAGTCCTCAAGCAGGCTGAAGCGCTTGAGATCGAAAACGTCGGCCGCATGCGCAAGCAAGAGCTGATGTTCGCGATCATCAAGAAGCGCGCCAAGGCCGGCGAGCAGGTCTTCGCCGACGGCGTGCTCGAAATCCTGCCCGACGGCTTCGGCTTTCTGCGCAGCCCGGACACCAGCTTCACGGCCAGCACCGACGACATCTACATCTCGCCGAGCCAGGTGCGCCGCTTCAACCTGCACACCGGCGACATGATCGAAGGCGAAGTGCGCACGCCCAAGGACGGCGAGCGCTACTTCGCGCTGACCAAGCTCGACAAGGTCAACGACGGTCCGCCCGAGCAGAACAAGCACAAGGTGATGTTCGAGAACCTGACGCCGCTGTTCCCCAAGGAGCAGATGAAGCTCGAGCGCGACGGCATCAAGAGCGACGAGAACATCACGGGCCGGATCATCGACATCATCGCCCCCATCGGCAAAGGCCAGCGCGCCCTGCTGGTGGCGCCGCCCAAGAGCGGCAAGACGGTGATGATGCAGCACATCGCCCACGCCATCAGCGCCAACTACCCCGAAGTGCACATGATGGTGCTGCTGGTGGACGAGCGGCCTGAAGAAGTGACCGAAATGCAGCGCACCGTGAAGGGCGAGGTCATTGCCTCGACCTTCGACGAGCCCGCCGCGCGACACGTGCACGTGGCCGAAATGGTGATCGAGCGCGCCAAGCGCCTGGTCGAGCTCAAGAAAGACGTGGTGATCCTGCTCGACTCGATCACCCGCCTCGCCCGCGCCTACAACAACGTCGTGCCCTCGTCGGGCAAGGTGCTGACCGGCGGTGTCGACTCCAACGCGCTGCAGCGCCCCAAGCGCTTCCTGGGCGCGGCGCGCAACGTGGAAGAAGGCGGCTCGCTCACCATCATCGGCACCGCGCTGATCGACACCGGCAGCCGCATGGACGAAGTGATCTTCGAAGAGTTCAAGGGCACCGGCAACTCCGAAATCCACCTGGACCGCCGCCTGTACGAAAAGCGCGTGTTCCCGTCGATCCAGCTCAACCGCAGCGGCACGCGCCGCGAAGAGCTGCTGCTCGCCCCCGAGATCCTGCAGAAGACCCGCATCCTGCGCCAGCTCATGTACAACATGGACGAGATCGAGTCGATGGAGCTGATGCTCAAGAACATGAAGGCGACGAAAACGAATGTCGAGTTCTTCGACATGATGCGTCGCGGCGGCTGAGCACCACGCTCGCCGCAAAGCGCGTTGACCCTTACAGGTCAGCGCGCTTTTTTCATGGGCGTTCGACGATGCGAATCGCCCGCCCCTCGGCCGCGCTCTGCTGGCCGATGTCGAGCAATTCCATCAGCGCGACGGCCTGCTCTGGAGGCACCGGATTCGGGCCATTGCCAAGGATCGCGTGGCGCACCGCAGCGTAGTAGTCGACGTAGTTGCCGGCCCGCGTGGGCCAGATACGGCGTTGCGGCTCGCCGCCGTCGCTGCCGGGCACCACGAGTTCGCCGTCTTGCGGGTCAGCGCCCCACCCCGCCATGGGCGGCCGCTGTCCGGCGCGCAGCGCGTCTTCCTGCGGATCGACGCCATGCTTGATGTAGCTGCCGCGCGTGCCGTGAACGATGTAGCGCGGCGCCGCATGGGCCGCCAGCGTCGTGGCGTGGAGCACCACGCGCAGCGGCGCGTGCGGACCGCTTTCGTAGCGCAGCACGGCATGAAAGTAGTCTTCGACCTGCGCCCCGTCGCGCAGCGCCGCGGTGTCGAGCTGCAGCGAGTCGGGCTTTCCAAACAGTTGGACAGCCTGGTCGACCAGATGCGCACCCAGGTCGACCCACAGGCCAGCGCCGGGCACCTTCTGCTCGCGCCAGCGGTCCCGAACCTCGGGGCGAAAGCGGTCGAAATGCGATTCGAGGTACACCGGGCGGCCCAATTCACCACTGGCCAGCACGTCCTTGAGCGTGAGGTAGTCGGCGTCGAAGCGCCGGTTCTGGTAAACCGCCAGCAACCGGTTGTTGCGCCGAGCCAACGCTTCCAGATCCCGGGCCTCGGCCACGTCGAGGGTGAAAGGCTTGTCCACCACCACGTGTTTGCCGGCTTCCAGCGCCGCCTTGGCAACCGGATAATGCAGCGCGTTCGGGGTGGCGACCACCACCAGGTCGATGTCCGGCCGGGCTACCAGTGCCTCCACATCGGGCATAACGGCTGCATTCGGCCAGTCGGCATTGACTTTTTGCGGCTGCGAGCTGGCGACGGCCCCTAGCTCAAGCCCCGGCACGGCCGAAAGCACGGGCGCATGGAAGGTCTGGCCGGCAAAGCCGTAGCCGACGAGGCCGGCGCGCAAGGTTCTGGAGGTCATCTACGGAGGCCTTTCGCTCGAAACGGCCAGTATGCGATAATCGGCGGCTCCGCGAAAAGTGCGGCTGGGCGTTTTGCCCGGCGCTTCCCCAAGGAACAGCTTGCCCCCTGCCGGCACGCTTGTGGCTCTCGCATCGACCCCAAAGGAAACACCATGGCAAAAGAAGGCATTCACCCGAATTACCGCGAAGTTCTGTTCGTCGACATGTCGAACGGCTTCAAGTTCGTGACCCGTTCGTGCGCGAACACCAAGGAAATGGGCAAGACCGACGACGGCCGCGAACTGCCGCTGTTCAAGCTCGACACCACGAGCGAATCGCACCCGTTCTACACCGGCACGCAAAAGTCGGTCGACAACATGGGTGGTCGCGTCGAGAAGTTCCGCAACCGCTTCGGCAAGACGACCGGCGCTGCTTCCAAGTAAAGCACGCGCTTTCGCACTGAGGGCAGCCCGGTTTACCGCGCTGCCCTTTTTCATTCCCAAAACTGCCGTTCGCTCATCTTTGTGAATCAACCCACTCCTGCGATCGTTGCCCAGAGCGCCGTGCGCCGGTTGCCGCGCATTGCGTTGCTGTTGCTATGCGCCGCCTACCTCCTGCCGGGCCTCGTGGGACGCGGCCCGTGGAAGAGCGCAGATATCACATCTTTCGGCTACATGGCCGAGCTGGCACGTACCACCGAAGGCATTGCGCGCTGGTTCGATCCCATGCTGCTGGGGCTGCGGCCTGAAACGCCGGCGCTGATTCCGTACTGGATCGGCGCCTGGGCCATCAAGATCGCGCCCTCGTGGCTGCACCCCGACCTGGCCGTGCGCATCGTCTTTGCGCTGATGCTCTGGGGCACGTTCACCGCCACCTGGTACGCGGTTTACTACCTCGCCCGCACCTCGCGGGCCCAGCCCGTGGCCTTTGCCTTCGGCGGCGAGGCACGCCCCACCGACTACGCCCGCGCCATCGCCGACGGCGGATTGCTGGCGCTCATCGCCTGCCTGGGCCTGGCCCAGCTCGGGCACGAAACCACGCCGGCACTGGCGCAGCTGTACTTCGCATCGCATCTCTTCTACGGCGTGGCCGCGCTGCCGTACCGACGAATCGGCCCCGTTATCGCGTTGATCGTCGGCACGGTGGGCATGACACTGAGCGGCGGTCCCACGGTCGGACTGGCGCTGGCGATCGGTAGTGCGCTCTTCATGGCCTACGAGCGGCGCACCGCCCGCAAGGCCGACACCACGACGGACGAAGGCCCCGGCTACACACGGGGCGCGCTTGCGACGATGGTTGCAGTCGCGCTGGTGGCCGCGGCGCTGGCCATCGGCCTGGGCCTGCTCGAATGGAAAATCCAGCTGCCGGGCAAGCACCCGAGCAGCACCTCCGTGCTTGGCGACGTGCGCAGCCAGGCCAAGCTGCTGGTGTGGTTCACCTGGCCGGTGTGGCCCCTCGCCATCTGGACGCTCTGGCGCTGGCGCCGGCAGCTCACTGCACGCCACGTGGCCCTGCCCTTCTGGTTTGCGCTGGTGCCGCTGGCCGCCACCTGGACCACCGACTATTCCGACCGGTCGCTGCTGCTGGCGCTGCCCGCATTCGCCACGCTGGCGGCCTTCGCGCTGCCGACCTTCCGGCGCAGCGCGGCGGCGCTGATCGACTGGTTCAACGTGCTGTTCTTCAGCGGCCTGGCCGTGCTGGGCTGGGTCTACTGGATCGCCATGCAGACCGGCGTACCGCCCAAGCCGGCGGCCAGCGTGGCACGCCTGGTGCCGGGCTTCGTGCCCGAGTTCTCGATCGTCCCGCTTGTTCTGGCGCTGGCCGCAACCATCGCCTGGTGCTGGGTAGTGCGCTGGCGCACCGGGCGGCACCAGGCCGCGCTCTGGAAAACGCTGGTGCTCCCGGCGGGCGGCACCGCGCTGTGCTGGATGCTGCTGATGACGCTCTGGCTACCTTCCATCGACTACGCGCGCAGCTACGTTCCGCAAGTTCGCGCGGTGGCCGAACGCGTCGGGCAGCCGAGCTGCGTTGCCGAACTGGCGCTCAGCCGCGCGCACATTGCGGCCCTGCAGCACCACGGCCGCTTCAACCTGCAGCCGCTGCTCCTTGGCACCAATTGCCCGTGGCTGCTGGTCAGTCCCGAAACCATCGAGCGGCTGCACACCATCATTCCCCTGGAGCAATGGCGTTTCAGCGGCACGCTGCGCCGCCCCAGCAGCGCGACCGACGACCTGCTGCTCTACCAAAAGATCGCACCGTAGCAAGTGGCTGGCGAAAGAGGTCTGATCGCGCGGCACGCCGGCACGGTGCTGGTCGGCCAACTGGCCGTGATGGCATTCGGCGTGACCGACACCATCGTGGCCGGCCGCTATGCCGAAAGCGCCCTCGCCGCGCTGTCGGTGGGCGCGGCCGTCTTCATCAGCGTGTTCGTCTCGCTGATGGGTGTGCTGCAGGCGCTGCTGCCGGTGTGGGCCGAACTGCACGGCGCCGACCGCAGGAGCGAAGTCGGCCGCTCGGTGCGGCAGTCGCTTTACCTGAGTGCCATCACCATAGCCATCGGCATGGCGGTGCTGCTGTTCCCCGGCGCCGTGTTGCGCTGGACCCAGGTGCCTCCCGAAATGCGAGCCGGCGTGGAGGCCTATCTGGCGGTGCTGGCCTTTGCGCTACCACCTGCCCTGCTCTTTCGCTTGTTCAGCACGCTGAACCAGAGCCTTGGCAAGCCGCAGGTAGTGACCTGGCTGCAGCTCGGCTCGCTGTTCGTGAAGCTGCCGCTGTCGATTTGGTTCACCTTTGGCGGCGCGGGCTTGCCGGCCATGGGCCTGGTGGGCTGCGCCTGGGCCACGCTGTGCGTGAACTGGGCCATGCTGGCATGTGCGGCATGGCTTCTGCGCAACAGTTCCTTCTACAAGGACTACCGGCTGTGGGAACGCATCGAGGCGCCCGACTGGCGGCAGATCCGCCAGTTTGCAAGCCTTGGCATTCCCGGCGGGCTGGCGGTGCTGGTGGAAGTGACCTCGTTCACCTTGATGGCGCTGTTCATCGCCCGCCTCGGCACGGCCGCGGCCGCCGCGCACCAGATTGCCTCCAACCTGCTGGCGGTGGCCTACATGGTGCCGCTTTCGCTGGCCATTGCCACGAGCGCACGTGTGAGCTTCTGGCTGGGCGCCGGCCATGCTGCCAGGGCCCGCCGCGCCTGCCGCATGGGGTTTGAACTCACCGCCCTGTGCGCGCTGTTCTTCGCTGGTGCCATGGTGGCATTGCGCTTCAAGCTGGCCCACGTTTATTCGGACAACCCGGCAGTGGTGGCAATTGCCGCGGCGTTGCTGCTGGTGGTGGCGGTCTATCACTTTGCCGATGCGCTGCAAACGCTGTGCGTCTTCGTGCTGCGCTGCTACCGCGTCACGCTGGCGCCGCTCGTCATCTATTGCACGCTGCTATGGGGCCTGGGCCTTGGCGGCAGCTATCTGCTGGCCTACCGCGGCCTGGGGCCCTGGCCCGCGATGCAGTCGCCGCTGGCGTTCTGGCTCATGGGTTCCGGCGCGCTCACGGTCACTGCCGTGCTGTTTGGCGCCCTGCTGCGGTGGACGATGCAGCGTTCACTTCGCTAGCAGCCGCGCTTCCCGCACCCGGTTCGGCGGAAAAACGAGGGCGAAGCGGGAGCCCTTGCCTACGGTGCTTTCGATGCGCAGTTCAGCCCCGTGCCGCTGCGCAATGTGCTTGACGATGGCCAGCCCCAGCCCGGTGCCGCCGGTCTCGCGCGAGCGGCTGCGGTCGATTCGGTAGAAGCGCTCCGTCAGGCGAGGAATGTGCTCGGCGGCAATGCCGGGGCCGGTGTCGCGCACCGCGTATTCACCGCGCCCGTCGGGCAGCAGCCGCCAGGTCACCGCCACTTCGCCCCCGCCGGGCGTGTAGCGAATGGCGTTGGTCAGCAGGTTCGACATGGCGCTTTGCAGTTCGGTCGGCGCACCCGAGATTTCGGATTCGGCCTCGATGGTGAAGGTAAGCCGGTGCCCCTGCGGCACCAGCCGGCCGGACAATCCGCGCCCTTCGTCTTCGCACTGCGCAAGCAGCGCGCGAATGCGGATCCACTGGCTGCCCGAAGGCGGCGCGCTGCCTTCGAGGCGCGAGAGCGTCAGCAGGTCGTTCACCAGCGTTTCCATGCGGTGCGACTGCTGGCTCATCAGCGAGAGATACCTTGTGCGCTCCTCCGCATCGAGCGGAAGGTTCTGCAGCGTTTCGACAAAGCCGGCCAGCACCGTGAGCGGCGTGCGGATTTCATGCGAAACATTGGCGACGAAATCGCGCCGCATCGCCTCCGCCTGCTCGACCGCGGTGATGTCGCGAGTGAGCAGCATGCGGCGGTTGCCGGCATAAGGGTGCACCTGCACCGAAAGCCGAACCGGATGGCTGCGCTGCTGCGCCTGGCCGTGGCCCGAGGCATCGATGACGACGTCGCGGCTGTAGTTCCACGAGGCCAGGTAGGCCACGAAGGCCGGGTCGCGCACCAGGTTGGCAAGGTGCTGCAGAAGGTCGCGCTCGGCATTGATGCCGAACTGGGCGGCCGCCGTCTGGTTGCACCATTCGATTCGGCCCTGCTCGTCGAGCAGGATCACGCCGTTGGGAGAGGCCTGGATGGCCGCCAGAAACTCCTGAAGGCGCTCTTCGGCCTGCCGGGTCTGCTGCTCGCGCTCGCGCAGCAGCTTGCGGATGCGTTCTGCGAGCTCGCCCCATACGCCGGCCCCGCGCGTCGGTAGCCCCGATGCGTTGTTGCGCAGCACCCTCAGCAGCCGCTCGGCCCGCCATGCATCCATCGCGAGCCAGAGCACCGCGCCCAGCCAGGCGCCCAGCCATCCGAACTTCCAGCCAAAAATGGCTCCAGCGCCCAAGCCAAAAGCGATGGACGCTATAAGAAAAGTAGCAATACGGAAAGGCATGGCGCGCGATTATCCGCGCCCGCGGCCGATGAACACCGCGCTCTTCAAACCGTGACTTGGGCCGTCAGGCGATAGCCGGCACCGCGCACGGTTTCGACCATGGGTGCCGCGGCACCCAGCGATTCGCGCAGGCGCTTGACGTGCACGTCGACCGTGCGTTCCTCGATGTAGACATGGTCGCCCCAAACCTTGTCGAGCAACTGCGCACGGCTGTGCACGCGCTCGGCATGCTGCATCAGGTACGCCAGCAGCTTGAATTCCGTCGGCCCGACCTTGAGCGCGTTGCCCTGCCAGGTGACGCGATGCGTGGCGGTGTCGAGCGCGAGCTCGCCGATTTCGACACGCTCGGCCACCACCTCGGGCGCGCGGCGGCGCAGCACGGCGCGGATGCGCGCGAGCATTTCCTGGGTGGAGAACGGCTTGGTGATGTAGTCGTCGGCGCCTGCGTCCAGGCCGGCCACCTTGTCGGGCTCGTCGCCGCGCGCGGTCAGCATCAGGATCGGGATTGCCTTGGTGCGCGCGTCCTTGCGCCACTGGCGGGCGAGCTGCAGGCCGCTCTGGCCCGGCAGCATCCAGTCGAGCAGGATCAGGTCCGGCAGGAAAGCGTCGATCTCGCGCTGGGCTGCGGCACCATCTTCCGACCAGATCGGCTCGAAGCCGTTGTGGCGCAGGTTGACGGCGATCAGCTCGGCGATCGACGACTCGTCTTCGACGATCAGGACTCGGGGTTTCTTCATGCTTTCTTGGGAGTCTGGCGCTCGTAGTTACTGCAGCGCCGATTCGATTTCCTGCATCGAAGTGTGCCGCACATCGGCGCCCTTGACGATGTAGATGATGAACTCGGCGATGTTCTTGGCGTGGTCGCCGATGCGTTCGATGGCCTTGGCCAGGAACAGCAGGTCGAGGCTGGCCGAGATGGTGCGCGGGTCTTCCATCATGTAGGTGACCAGCTTGCGCACGAAGCCGTCGAACTCCTTGTCGATCAGGTCGTCGTCCTTCAGGATCGACAGCGCGGCGGCCGTGTCCAGGCGCGCAAACGCGTCGAGCGCGGTGCGCAGCAGGCCCGAGGCCAGGTCGGCGGCAATGCGCAGTTCGTTCGACGGCAGCGCGCGGGCCGAGCCGCTCTCGATGATCGACTTGACCATGCGTGCGATCTTGTTGGCCTCGTCGCCCACGCGCTCCAGGTTGGCGGTGGTCTTGGAGATGGCGATCAGAAGGCGCAGGTCGCGCGCGGTCGGCTGGCGCCGCGCAATGATCGACGACAGCTCGCGGTCGATCTCGATCTCCATCGCGTTGACGCGGTGCTCGGTTTCCATCACGCGGTCGGCCGCCTCGGGGTCGAACTGCAGCAGCGCGTACACCGCCTGGTGGATTTGCGCCTCGACCATGCCGCCGAGTTCCATCACGCGCGACGAAACGCCGTTGAGTTCGCTGTCGAACTGGCTGGAGAGATGTTTTTCAGTCATGTGTGCCTCCTTGGCATCAGCCGAAACGGCCGGTAATGTAGTCCTCGGTCTCCTTGCGCTGCGGCTTGAAGAACATCTGCTCCGTCGCGCCGAACTCGATCAGGTCGCCCAGGTACATGTACGCGGTGTAGTCACTGCAGCGTGCGGCCTGCTGCATGTTGTGCGTCACGATGACCACGGTGTACTCGTTTTTCAGCTCGGCGATCAACTCTTCGATCTTCGCGGTCGAAATCGGGTCGAGGGCGGAGCACGGCTCGTCGAGCAGCAGCACTTCGGGCTTGATGGCAATGCCGCGCGCAATGCACAGGCGCTGCTGCTGGCCGCCCGAAAGGCCCGAGCCGCTTTGCTGCAGCTTGTCGCGCACTTCGGTCCAGAGGGCGGCCTTCTTCAGGGCCCACTCGACGCGGTCGTCCATTTCGCTGGCGCTCAGGTTCTCGAACAGCTTCACGCCGAAGGCGATGTTGTCGTAGATCGACATCGGGAACGGCGTGGGCTTCTGGAACACCATGCCGACCTTTGCGCGGATCAGGGCCACGTCCTGCTTGGAGGTGAGCAGGTTCTCGCCGTCCAGCGCAATGGTGCCTTCGGCGCGCTGCTCCGGGTAGAGCTCGAACATGCGGTTGAAGGTGCGCAGCAGGGTCGACTTGCCGCAGCCCGACGGACCGATGAAGGCCGTGACCTTGTTCTCGGGAATCTCGAGGTTGATGCCCTTGAGCGCGTGGAACTTGCCGTAATAGAAGTTCAGGTCCTTGACCGAGATCTTCGAGCGCGACGGTTGTGCGACGGTGTTTGGCATGGTTGCTACTTCTTCTTGAATCAGAGTTTGTTGCGCGTAAGAACGCGCGCCAGGATGTTGAGGGCAAGCACGGCCACGGTGATCAGGAACACGCCGGCCCAGGCCAGCTGTTGCCAGTTCTCGTACGGGCTCATCGCAAACTTGAAGATCGTCACCGGCAGGCTGGCCATCGGCTGGCTCAGGTCGGCGGTCCAGAACTGGTTGTTCAGCGCGGTGAAGAGCAGCGGTGCGGTTTCGCCGGCAATGCGTGCCACGGCCAGCAGCACACCCGTGACCACACCGGCACGCGCGGCGCGCAGCGTGATGCTCAGGATCACCTTCCACTTCGGCGTGCCAAGTGCATAGGCCGCTTCGCGCAGGCCCGGCGGCACCAGTTGCAGCATGTTCTCGGTGGTGCGAATCACCACCGGAATCACGATCAGGGCCAGCGAGAGCGCACCCGCCAGGCCCGAGAAGGTCTTGAAGTACGCCACTACCACGGCATACACGAAGAGGCCGATCACGATCGACGGGGCCGACAGCAGGATGTCGTTCACGAAGCGCGTGACCGACGAGAGCCAGCCCTTGGGGTTGTACTCGGCCAGGTAGATGCCGGCCATGATGCCGATCGGCGTGCCCACGAAGGTGGCCAGCGCCACCATCACGAACGAGCCGAAGATCGCGTTGGCGATGCCGCCCGCCTCGTTCGGCGGCGGGGTCATTTCGGTGAACGTGGCAAGCGCCAGGCCGCCAAGGCCCAGGCGCAGCGTTTCCCACAGGATCCAGATGAGCCAGAACACGCCGAACATCATCGCGGCGAGCGACAGCGTGAGCGCGATCTGGTTGACGCGCTTGCGCGAGGCGAATTTGGCCTGACGGGTTTCGGCGAGCGCCTTGGCGCTCAGCAGGTTTTGGGCAGTGCTCGTATTCATGACTTGGTCCCTTCGCTCTTCTTCATCTGGGCCAGCAGCACCTTGGAGAGCGTCAGCACCACGAAGGTAATGAAGAACAGCACCAGGCCCAGGTACATCAGCGCGGCTTGGTGCAGGCCGGCGCCGGCTTCGGCAAACTCGTTGGCAAGCGCCGAGGTAATGCTGTTGGCAGCCTCGAACACCGACAGCGAATTGAGCTGGTTCATGTTGCCGATCACGAAGGTGACCGCCATCGTTTCGCCCAGCGCCCGGCCAAGGCCGAGCATGATGCCGCCGATGACGCCGGCCTTTGTGTAGGGCAGCACAACCTTCGAGACCACTTCCCAGGTCGTCGAGCCGAGCCCGTAGGCCGACTCCTTGAGCAGCGGCGGCGTTACCTCGAACACATCGCGCATCACCGAGGCAATAAACGGAATGATCATGATCGCAAGGATGATGCCGGCCGACAGAATGCCGATGCCCACCGGCGGGCCCGACACCAGTGCGCCGAGGTAAGGCACGCCGGCAAGCAGCTTCTGCAGCGGCTGCTGCACCCAGGTGGAAAGAATCGGGCCGAACACGAGCAGGCCCCACATGCCGTACACGATGGACGGCACCGCGGCGAGCAGCTCGATGGCGGTGCCCAGCGGGCGCTTGAGCCAGCCGGGCGAAAGCTCGGTAAGAAACAGGGCAATGCCGAAGCTCACCGGCACCGCAATCACCAGCGCGATGATCGAGGTGGCCAGCGTGCCGTAGATCATGACCAGGCCGCCGTACTCGTTCTGCACCGGGTCCCACACGCTGCTGGTGAGAAAGCCCGGGCCGTATTTCGAAATGGCGGGCCATGCGCCGGCGATCAGCGACAGCAGGATGCCGACCAGCATTGCGAGCGTGAGCAACGCGGCGCCCTTGGCGGCCCAGCCGAACAGGCGGTCGGCCATGGGGCCGGAGCGCGGTGCCTTGGCGGGCGGTGGAGCAGTGGCGCGGCCGCGCTCGGCAGCGAGGTCGAGCGCGGATGCGGAAGCAGGAAAAGTGGATGACACGGGTCGCTCCGGCAATGACGAATGCGGCGCATCCTGGAGCGGTGTGCTGCTCATGGATGCGCCGTTCTGGGCTGGGTGGGTGGGTTGCTTACTTGAACGCGACCGGCTTGCCCGATGCGTCCTTCACCTCGCCCCATGCCTTGGCAATCGTGGCCTTCACCGTATCGGGCATCGGCACGTAGTCCAGGTCGTCGGCGGTCTTGTCGCCGTTCTTGTAGGCCCAGTCGAAGAACTTCAGCACGGTGGTGGCGTTGGCGGGCTTGTCCTGGGCCTTGTGCATCAGGATGAAGGTCGCGCCGGTGATCGGCCATGCGCCCTTGTCGGCCTGGTTGGTCAGCACCTGGTAGAAGCTCTTGCTCCAGTCGGCAGCGGCGGCAGCGGCCTTGAAGGCGGTGTCTTCCGGCGAGACGAAGTTGCCGGCCGCGTTCTGCAGCTGGGCGTAGGTCATCTTGTTCTGCTTCACGTAGGCGTATTCGACATAGCCGATCGAGTTGGGCAGGCGGTTCACGAAAGCCGCGACGCCTTCATTGCCCTTGCCGCCCGCGCCGGTCGGCCAGTTCACGGCCGTGCCTTCGCCGACCTTGGTCTTCCACTCGGCGTTGACCTTGCTCAGGTAGTTGGTGAACAGGAAGCTGGTGCCCGAACCATCGGCGCGGCGAACCGGTGCAATGGCGGCGTCCGGCAGGGCCAGCGAGCCGTTCAGCGCCTTGATGGCCGGGTCGTTCCACTTGGTGATCTTGCCCAGGTAGATGTCGCCCAGCACCTGGCCATTGAGCTTCAGCTCGCCCGGCTTGATGCCGGGGATGTTGACCACGGGAATCACGCCGCCGATGACGGTGGGGAACTGCATGAGGCCCTTGGCCTGGAGTTCTTCGTCCTTCAGGGGTGCGTCGGAAGCGCCGAAATCGACCGTCTTGGCTTCGATCTGCTTGAGGCCGGCACCCGAGCCGACCGACTGGTAGTTGATCTTGACGCCGGTGCTCTTGTTGAAATCGGAAGCCCACTTGGCGTACAGCGGTGCCGGGAAGCTGGCGCCGGCGCCGGTCACATCTTGTGCAAAAGCGGGAACATGGGCGAAAGCCGCGGCCACGAGGCCGGCAGCTGCAAACTTGAAAGTCGTTTTCATAAGGCTTCCTTTTTTAGAAGTAAGAAGTAGTCCCTTTCGGGCTTGGGACGGACTCTAGAAAGCTTGTGTGACATCGGTGTGACACCCCGCCGTAGAGGGAAAAGCCGTCTTTGCACCAAGCGCTTTTGTGACGTTGTCATGGAACCGTCATGCACTGGCCCTAGCCTTCCACCCCTCGCCGCTACGCGACCGGGGCGGCGCCAAGCCATGGCGCTACGATCACAGCCCCGCCCTCTTCACTACAAAATGCAAAACGGCACCCGCCTCGCAGCGGTCGATCTCGGTTCGAACAGCTTCAGGCTGGAAATCGGACAGGTCGACCACGGTCAGATTCACCGCACCGAATACCTCAAGGAGACGGTGCGCCAGGGCAACGGCCTGGACAGCGCCCGCAACCTCACGCCCGAGGCCATGCAGCGCGGCTGGGACGCGCTCGCCCGGTTTGGCGAGCGGCTGGCCGGCTTCAAGCGCTCGCAAGTGCGCGCCGTGGCCACCCAGACGCTGCGCGAAGCCCGCAACCGCGAAGAATTTCTATTGCGCGCGCGCACCATCCTGGGGTTTGGCATCGACGTGATCCCGGGGCGCGAAGAGGCCCGCCTTATCTACCAGGGCGTGGCGCACATGCTGCCGCACACCGACGCCTCCGACCGCGAGCGCCGTCTGGTGGTGGACATCGGCGGGCGCTCGACCGAAATGATCATCGGCCAGGCGCTCGAAGCCGAGCTCATGGAGTCTTACCGCGTCGGCAGCGTGGCCTGGTCGATGAAGCACTTTGCGGAAGGCCTCTTCACCCCCGCCGCATTCCGTGCCGCCGAAGTGGCTGCCAAGGCCGTGCTGGACGATGCGCTTTCAAGCTACACCCGCGACCAATGGGACGTGGCCTACGGCGCCTCCGGCACCATCGGCGCGGTGGGCGACGTGCTGGCCGCGGCCGGTGGCGAGCCAGGGCTGATTACCCGCGACGGGCTCGACTGGCTGCTCGACCGCCTGCTCAAGGCCGGCAGCGCCGACAAGCTGCGCATCGACGGCATGCGCGAAGACCGCAAGCCGGTGATTGGCGGCGGCGTGAGCGTGCTGCGGGCGGTGTTCGACCTGCTCGGCATCGAGGAGATGAAGGTGGCCCAAGGCGCGCTTCGCCATGGCGTGCTCTACGAGTTGCTGGAACGAGACGAAGGCGTGGCCGATTTGCGCACCGCCACCGTGGCGCGGCTGGCTACCCGCTTCTCGGTCGATGCGGCTCAGGCCAAGCGCGTGGGCGAAACGGCCGCCGCGCTCTTCGTGCAACTGGCGCCGGCGGCACGCGGCGGCAGTTCCACCAGCCGCGCCGGGCGGGCGCTGCGCAAGCTGGGCTGGGCGGCGCAACTGCATGAAATTGGCACGCTGGTGTCGCACAGCGACTATCACAAGCACGGCGCCTACATTCTCGACAACACCGACGCGCCCGGCTTTGCCGTGAACGAACTGCACGCGCTCGGCCAGCTGGTTCTGGGCCAGCGCGGCAAGCTGCGCAAGCTTGAGGCCGCACTCGACGACGAGACCTTCGTGATGCAGTTGCTGTCGCTGCGTCTGGCGGTCATCCTGTGTCACGCGCGCCGCGATCCCGATCCGCAGGCACTGCATCTTGCGGCCCTGGGCGTCCGGGCGTTCACGATTGTCTGCGCGCCCGACTGGGCCGATGCGTATCCCCAGTCCGCCCACCTGCTGCGCGAAGAAGTGCTGGCCTGGCAGAAGACCAGCAACTGGCGCGTGGAACTCAACGGCGCCTGAGCCCGTTCACTTTGCCTCGAGTCCGGCGGTGCGGGTAGCCTCCGCGCTGGCCAGGCGGGACGACTCGTCTTCGCCGAACATGCCGGCATAGGCAGGGTGGAGGATCTTCGAAAGCCCCTGCCGCAGGCCGTCCTGCGCCTTGGCGTTGTCCTGGAGCAGGCCGTCGTACGCCAGGAAGGCCGGCTCCTCCATGTCGGAAGTGTGGGTCGTCTGGTAGAGAACGGCCTGCTGCTCGTTCTTGAGCGATTGCTCGATCGCTACGAAGGGCTTGAAGCTCGACGTCATGTCGGGCGCCGAATAGATGGTGGTGACCCGCACGGTCAATGTGCTGTAGCCGGGTGTGGGCTGGAACCCGACTGCCTGCAGCTGCGCGAGCTCGCCGTCCACGCGGGACGCCGGCGTCAGCTTCACTTCGCGGCCTCCGGTACGCAGGCGCGCCGCCAGCTGCTCGGCGAATTGCCGGTTGAGCGAGGCGGCCCCGCTGTTCTTCACGGCGGCCGTGAACTCGAGGGTGCGCCGCTCCATGCGGCTGGCCTTCGTCATCCGTGTACCCACCTCGACGCCAAGGGCCACCAAGGTGCCGACAGGTCCGAACACGCCGGCCCATCCGATGATGGCGGAGCCGCCGCCATCCATGACCGTGAGCTGGTCGGGTTCGTTGTAGACGAGTTCGATCTTCGAGATCGACCGGGTGGCGTCGTGGCGAATCTGCGGTGCAGGCTCGGGCGTGCTCGTGGCGCATCCGACCAGGAGGGCTGCAGCCAGCAGGAAAACGAGCGCTCTCATAGGGCATCCGCGGTGAGAGACGGCTGCAACAGCCTTCGACACCCGTCGCCCGGAAATCCGCGGCACACAAGGCACTTGCTGCGCAATCGCCTTGTGGTTGTAAGTTATGGATGCAATTTGTGACCAAATGCATCTGGCACGGCAATTGTGCCTACATATCGCTACAGTGCGGCCCGGATTTGGCCAATTAGTTTACAGACTTGGGCAAATTTCCCGCCCTGCCGCCCTTAGAGGAGCTCGGGCGACTGAACGGTAACCACCACGGTCTGCACATCGCCATCGCGCTCGCGTGTGCGAATCCACCACAGCGCGCCCTTGCGCACGGGGCAGCTGTCCTGCTTCAGCCCCAGCAGAAGCGAAATGGCCTGCCCCACCGAGGGCTGGTGGCCGACCATCAGCACCACCGACTTTCCGTTGGGCCAGCCGGCCGCGCCCAGCATTGCCTCGGCCGTGGTGTCGGGCGCAAGTTCGGAACGCAGCTTGTACTTGCGCCCGAGCGCGAGAGCGGTCTGCTCGCAGCGCCGCGCGGGGCTGCAGATGATGCGGGTTCCGTCGGGCAATTGCCGGTCGAGCCAGCTTGCCATGCGCTTGGCCTGCTTCTCGCCGCGCGCGGTGAGAGAACGCTGCAGGTCGTCGCAGCCCTCGGTCCAGTCCTCGGCTTCGGCATGGCGCCAGAAGATCAAGTCCATGCTCATCGTCTTTCGATGGTCAGTTGCTGGTTGCATCGGGGTGATGCCCTCGCGATGCATATCGGTTCATGAGCGCGGTCTGCGCGCCGTGCGCCTCGATGGCGCGCGAAGCACCCGCCTCGCCGCGATGGGTGTCGTGGTCGACGCGCGTGTAGATGCCATCGCCGCCAAGGTCCCATGCGTCGCGGCCGTCGTGCAGGTAGGCCACCAGGCATTCGTCGATCAGGCGCTGGCGAAGGCTCGGATCGGTGACCGGCCAGGCCAGTTCCACGCGCCGCATCATGTTGCGGTTCATCCAGTCGGCGCTCGAGAGGTAAAGCGACTCTTCCTCGCCGCTGCGGAAGTAGAAGACCCGCGAATGCTCCAGGAAACGCCCGATCACCGAGCGCACCCGGATGTTGCCGGTCAGCCCCGGCACTTGCGCCGGCAAGGTGCAGGCGCCGCGCACGATGAGGTCGATCTTCACGCCCTTCTGCCCCGCGCGCATGAGCGCGGCAACCAGCTGGTCGTCGGTCAACGCGTTCATCTTGGCGACGATGCGCGTGGTCTCGCCGGTTGCGGCTGCCAGGCCCAAGGCGTCGATTTGCGCAATGAGGTTCTTGTGCAGGTCGAACGGCGCCAGCCACATGCGGTTGAGCTTGGGCAGGCGGCTCTGGCTTGCCAGGTGCACGAACACCGCCTCCATGTCGGCCGTCAGCAACGGATCGGCCGTCAGGTGGCTGATGTCGGTGTAGAGCTTGGCGGTGCGCGGGTTGTAGTTGCCGGTGGAAAGATGGCCGTAGCGGCGCATCTGCTTGCCTTCGCGGCGCGTCACCAGCAGCATCTTGGCGTGGGTCTTCAGGCCCACCACGCCGTACACCACTTGCGCGCCAATCGACTCGAGCATTTCGGCCCAGTTGATGTTGGCCTCTTCGTCGAAGCGCGCCTTGAGCTCCACCACCACTGTCACTTCCTTGCCGCGGCGCACGGCTTCGCGCAGCAGGTCCATCAGCTCCGAATCGGCGCCGGTGCGGTAGATGGTCTGCTTGATGGCCAGCACCTGCGGGTCTTGCACGGCCTCTCGTAAAAAAGCGAGAACGCCGTCGAAGCTTTCGAAGGGCTGGTGGATCAGCACGTCGCCGCGCTGCAGCCGCTCGAAGAACGACTGCGCGGGAGACAGCGTGACCGGGTACGAAGCGGAGTACGGTGGAAAGCGCAGTTGCGGTTCGTCCAGCAGGTCGATGAGCTGGGTGAGCCGCGCCAGGTTGACTGGGCCGTGCACACGGTAGAGCGCCTGCGGAGGCAGGTTGAACTGCGCCAGCAGAAAACTCGCGAGCGACTCGGCGCAGCTGGCAGACACCTCGAGCCGCACGGCCTGGCCGTAGTGGCGGTGCTGCAGCCCTTGGCGCAAGGCGGTACGCAGGTTCTTGACGTCTTCCTCGTCGACCGCAAGATCCGAATGCCGTGTGACGCGGAACTGCGAAAAGTCACCCACCTCGCGGCCCGGGAACATGCTCGACAAATGCGCGCGCACCACGCTTGAAAGCGCCACGAACAGCGTCTTGCCGTCGGACACCTTGGCCGGCATGCGAATGACGCGCGGCAGCACGCGCGGCACCTTGACGATCTGGATCGGGTTTTCGCGCCCGAATGCGTCCTTGCCGCCAAGCCGCACGATGAAGTTGAGCGACTTGTTGGCCACCTGCGGAAACGGGTGTGCCGGATCGAGCCCGACCGGAATCAGCAACGGGCGCACTTCACGCTCGAAATATTCGCTAACCCATTTGCGCTGCGCCGCATTGCGCTCGCCGTGCGAAATGATGTGGATGCCGTGCTTGGCAAACGTGGGCATCAGCTCGTCGTTGTACAGCGCGTACTGGCGGCCTACCAGCGTGTGGGCAGCTTCGGACAGGCGCTCGAACGACTCGGTGGTGTAGGTGCCCTTCTGATCGCTGGCGCTATTGGCAATCAGGTGCGGCGCGGCGCGGACTTCAAAGAACTCGTCGAGGTTCGATGAAACGATGCACAGGTATTGAAGGCGCTCGATGAGCGGCACCTCGGGCCGGTGGGCCCAATCGAGCACGCGCTCATTGAAAGACAGGATGCTGTGGTCGCGGTCGAGCAGCGTGAGCGCCGATGCCCCGGCCGCAAGTGTCCGGTCAGCGGTGGCAGGTTGCATGGGCACTGATTCTGGGGCAAGGGGCACGGGAGCACACGTAGGCGGAAATATGACAGTCTCGTCCTTGTTTGTGACGATTCCGTGACGCTCCTGTGACGCTGGGGCGCCAGCGCCCGACTCTCCCGAACCGGGCGAAGAAGCAGATGGCCTGGCGGCGGGCCGGGCGACCGCTGGTTTCATGCGCCCAGAAAATGCTTGCGGTAGCGCGCCGGCAAGTCGTCGATGCGCATCAGCATCGGCAGGTCCGCGGTGTTGAAATCCGGGTCCCATGCCGGAGCGCCCAGCACCTTGGCGCCCAGGCGCAGGTAGCCCTTGATAAGCGCCGGTGGCTCGACGTCGAGCGCGCTGTCCAGGCGCTCGACCGGCAGCGGCAGTCTCGGCTGCACCTGGTATTGGATCGGCGCCATGTGGCTGGCCGACAGCTGGCGCCAGATGCTGGCCGCCGCGTCGCCGTTGGTCACGCCGTTGTGTGACATGGGAATGCTCGCGCAGCCGATCATTGTGTCGAGCTTGTTGCGGTGCATGAAGCCGGCCAGCGCGCCCCACAGCGCAAGAATGACCCCGCCCTGCCGATGATCGGGATGCACGCAGCTGCGACCCAGCTCCACCATGCGCTCGCGCAGGTCGCGCAGCCGGGTCAGGTCGAACTCGGTGTCGCTGTAGGTGCTGCCCACGCGCCGGGCCTGGGCCGGGGTGAGCACGCGGTAGGTGCCAATTACTTGCTGCGTGAGTTCGTCGCGCACCAGCAGGTGCTCGCAGAAGTCGTCGAACAGGTCGATGTCGTGTCCCGCCACCGGCGTGCTCACACGCGCGCCCATTTCGCCGACGAACACTTCATAGCGCAGGCGCTGCGCGGCGCGCACGTCGTCGAGGTGGCGTGCCCAGCTCACCGAGATGCCCTGCTTGGCATCGACGACCGGCGGCACCAGAACCGTGGCGGGCGCCTCGGGAACCGACGTGCGCGCAGCGTTTGCAATGGCAGGGACGGGCCACAAGGCGGCGCGCAGTCCGATCTGCGACAGCGGAAACGTCGGATTGGGCAGTTCTTTCATTGGGAACCCTTTCTGCCGATGGAGTCTCTGCACTCGCGGTGAAACCGGCATGTCAGTGGCATTGCATTTGCATGACGGTGTTACAGCGTGTTGGCGCCCATTCCGGGGCTGCCCCATTCGGCCCGCCAGGCTGTCTAATGCGGTGGGTCGCGACACTGGAGTTTCTTTAAATGGCCACAGACGCAAGCAGCAATTTCGACAACCGCCTTCACCAGACCTTTCCCGTTCTCAGCGACGCCGAGATTGCGCGCATTGCACGCTTCGGAACGGTGCAGCGATTTGCGCGCGGGGAAAGGCTCTTCACCGCCGGAGAAACAGGCCCGGGCATGTTCGTGCTGCTGAAGGGCGTGGTCGCCATCACCCAGCGCGACGGCCTCGGGCATGTGGTGCCCATCGTTCGCCAGGGGCCGGGCGAGTTCCTTGCCGAGGTGGGCCAGCTGAGCGGCCGCCCTGCCCTTGTCGACGGCCATGCCGACGAAGAAGTCGAAGCGCTGGTGGTGCCGCCTGCGCAATTGCGCGCCTTGCTCGTGGCCGAAGCGGACCTTGGCGAACGCATCACCCGCGCGCTGATTTTGCGGCGCGTGGCGTTGATCGAATCAGGCGCAAGCGGACCGGTGCTCATCGGCAAGCCCGAGTCGCCCGACATGGCGCGGCTCGAGAACTTTCTGCGCCGCAACGGCCATCCCTATCACCTGGTCGATGCGGCGGAAGATCCCGACGCCGCGGCGCTGCTCGAGCAGTACGGCACCTGCAAGCTGCTGGCGGTGTGCCCCGACGGCTCGGTGCTGGTCAACCCGGCCGAAGATGCATTGGCCCGCTGCCTCGGCATGGTGGACACCGCCGAGCGCGACGAGTTGTTCGACGTGGCCGTAGTGGGTGCCGGCCCCGCCGGCCTGGCCACCGCGGTTTATGCGGCCTCCGAAGGCCTGCACGTGATCGTGCTCGATTGCCGCGCCTTCGGCGGCCAGGCCGGCGCCAGCGCGCGCATCGAGAACTACCTTGGCTTTCCCACAGGCATCTCGGGGCAGGCCCTCGCGGGCCGGGCTTTCGTGCAGGCCCAGAAATTTGGCGTCGAGATGCTCATTCCTGTGAAGGTCACATCGCTGGACTGCACGCGCAACAACCCGATGGGCAGCCTGCGCATAGCGCTTGCCGATGGCCGCACCATCAATGCGCGCACCGTGGTGATTGCCAGCGGCGCGCGCTACCGGCGACCGGATGTGCCGCGGCTGTCCGAATTCGAAGGCCGGGGCGTCTGGTACTGGGCGTCGGCCATCGAAGCAAAGCTCTGCTCGCAGCAAGAGGTGGCGCTTGTCGGCGGCGGCAACTCTGCCGGACAAGCGGCGGTATTCTTGTCGCGCCATGCAGCCAAGGTCAATGTGCTGGTGCGCGGCCCTTCGCTTGCGGCCAGCATGTCGCGCTACCTCATCGACCGCATCGAGGCCACGCCCAACATCGAACTGCATCCGCACACCCAGCTGGTCAAGCTGAACGGCGGCTCCGACGAAGGCCTTACCGGCGCCAGGTGGCGCTGCCAGACCACCGGCGAAGAACACGACTGCGCGGCCCGCAACATCTTTCTCTTCGTTGGCGCCGAGCCTGAAACCAGTTGGCTGGAGGGCTGCGGGGTTTCGGTCGACAAGCACGGCTTTGTGCTGACAGGCACCGCGGCGAGCAGCGGCTTTCCGGCACGGCCCTCCACCGCGCTTGAATCGAGCGTGCAAGGGGTGTTTGCCGTGGGCGACGTGCGCTCGGGCTCGGTCAAGCGGGTGGGCGGCGCCATCGGCGAAGGGGCTGCCGTGGTGGCATTGATTCACCAGCACCTGTCGTCCAACTCGGCCGTCGCCTGAGCGGCTTCGCAAGGCGGTACGCGGCGCACTGCAATTCCCGGCGCTGCACGCAATTGAGTGGCCGCGTATATGCTGCCTGCCTCGAATCACAACCCGCAAATTACAACCCGCATACCGGAGCCCCGAGACATGCCTGCATCGCCTATCGAGGTTTATTCCTGGCCCACGCCCAACGGCCACAAGATTCACATCATGCTGGAGGAGTGCGGCCTGCCGTACAACGCCCGTCCGATCAACATTGGCAAAGGCGACCAGTTCGCGCCCGACTTCCTGCAGATCAGTCCGAACAACAAGATTCCCGCGATCACCGACCCCGACGGCCCGGACGGAAAGCCGATCTCTCTTTTCGAATCGGGCGCCATCCTCGTGTACCTGGCGGGCAAGACCGGCAAGCTGCTGCCCAAGTCAGACCGTGAACGCTACGACGTGCTGCAATGGCTCATGTTCCAGATGGGCGGAGTCGGCCCCATGCTCGGGCAGGCTCATCACTTTCGGATGTATGCGCCTGAAAAGATCAGCTACGCCATCGAGCGCTACAGCAACGAAGCCAAGCGGATCTACGGGGTGATCGACAAGCAGTTGTCGAAGAACAAGTTCATTGCCGGCAAGACTTATTCGATTGCCGACATCGCCATCTTCCCGTGGCTGCGCAGCTGGGACAAACAGGGCATCACCCTCACTGACTACCCGCACCTGAAAGCCTGGTTCGACGCCATTGCCGCACGGCCGGCCGTGCAGCGCGGCGTGAAAGTGCTGGCCGATTTGCGCCAGCCGATCACCGGCGACAAGGAGCGCGAGAT
This sequence comes from Variovorax paradoxus, assembly GCF_009755665.1. Lineage (NCBI taxonomy): Bacteria > Pseudomonadati > Pseudomonadota > Betaproteobacteria > Burkholderiales > Comamonadaceae > Variovorax > Variovorax paradoxus. The sequence goes on along the minus strand of NZ_CP046622.1, from coordinate 2,609,560 downwards.
TCTTTTCGGCAAGACGCAGTACGAGAAACGCTGAGAGCACCCGATATTCAAGCTAGAATAGAAGGCTTGTCGGGGTGTAGCGCAGCCTGGTAGCGCATCTGGTTTGGGACCAGAGGGTCGAAGGTTCGAATCCTTTCGCCCCGACCAAAAAAAACGTAATGCGAACAGTCACTCAAGTGGTTGTTCGCATTTTCGTTGGTAGATACCCGTTTCTGGCGACCGGCCATCTTCACCTTGCTCTCGCGAGCCCTGCGGCCTCGGCCACGCTGATGCCGGCGCCGAGCGGGTCCGCATGCCGGTGGGCCAATACCCAGCGCGAGTTTTCACGCCGATAGACCAGCGTCACCCGCAGCATCCAGTCCTGCGGCGGCAAGCTGCCCACTTCCAGGCCTTGCGCATGCTCGATCACGGCCAGCACCACCATGTCCTTCGCGGCGTAGGCATGAACCAACTCCATGGACAGCCTGCCGTGGCGAAAGAAGGTGCGCATCGCCTCCCATTGGGCCTCCGTGGTGCGTCCTTTGGACGGCTTGCCGCCAAAGGGGGACATCAAAGTAAAGTCATGCGCCATCGGCACCAGCTCACGGTATCGGTCGACGTCGCCGCGCATCAGCGCATCGTTCGCGTCCGCGGACAGCTTGAACAGCAACGCCACGTCGCGAGGGCTGCCCGAGTCCTTCGAGCATGGCTCTGCGCCGGTCGACTCCAGGGTGGCCAAGCCGGCGCCGGCTCCGGCCAGCAGCGCTCTTCTTGAGGGAGACATCGATCTTTTCCTTTGCGGTTCATAGGCCTGGGCTGCCGCTGGTTGCGAGCGCCTCGGCACGAAGAATCGCTTTGGCGAAGCGATGAGTCCAACGATATGATTTCAGCGAGATGCTGAATCAAATTGATCTCTCCCGAGTCGACTTGAACCTGCTGGTGCTGTTCGAGGCAGTTCTGCAGGAGGGCCATGTCGGCCGCGCGGCGCAGCGCATGAACCTCACGCCTTCCGCGGTAAGCCATGGCCTCGGCCGGTTGCGCCACCTGCTGAACGATCCGTTGTTTCTGAGAACGCCCAAAGGCGTGGTGCCCACTGAACGCGCCAGCGAGTTGGCCGCGCCCATCGCCGAAGTGCTGGCCCGGGTGCGCAGCGTGGTGGCCTCAGCAGAGCCTTTTGACCCGTCGACGTCCACGCGCCGCTTCACCATAGGGGCGCCCGATGGCGTGTCCGCAGTGCTCTTGCCAGCGCTGCTGCCTCGGTTGCAATCGGCTGCGCCAGGTGTCGCGCTCAGTGTTCGGCAGTTGCTGCCGGCAGCGGGAGAGACCTTGCCGGGCCCTGCATGGCGGCCCGCCTACGAGCAATTGGAATCGCGTGTTCTGGACATCGCCGTGGTGCCCACGCCGGACGTGCCGGCGCGGTTTCACCGCCGCTTTCTGTATGAAGAAGACTTCGTCGTGGCGCTGCGCTCAGGTCATCCGCAAGCGCGCCATCTCTCGCTGGAGCGGTACTGCGCGCTGCAGCATTTGATGGTGTCGAATACCGGCGATCCGCATGGGTTCGTCGACACCGTGTTGGCCGAGCACGGCCGCACGCGCAGAGCCGCGCTCACCGTACCCAACTTTGCTTTTGCGCTCATGCTTGTGGCAGACACGGATTACGCATGCATGCTGCCCCGGCGCTTTGCCAGGCTGCATGCGCAGCGCCATGACGTACTGCTGCTCGAGCCACCAGTGCCTTTCAGCAGTTTTCGCATGCACCTGGTTGTTCCGGAGGCGGCGATGAGGGACGAGGGTCTTGCGTGGCTGGTCGGAATGCTCGAGGCTGCCGACTACGCACCGGGCAAGACCCGTTCATCTCCCGGAAACGCGGCCGGTCGAAAAGCCCGAACGACGCGCACACCGCCATCCGGGTGACCGGAACCAGCCTGTAGACCGCTCCACGGCACGCTTCCGTGTCACCTTCACCCGCCACGCCATGTCGACAGAGCGACGGGCTCACCACTTCATGCGCAGCCCCAGCGAGCCCTGCACCGTGCTCTTCACCCGCGCGTCGCCGCCCGAGGCCCAGAGCTTGCCCACTTCACCGTAGACGCTTGTCGTCTGGTTCAGCGCCAGCGTGAGGCCGCCGGCCAGTTCGCTGAACGTCGAGCCGGTGCGGCCCGTGATGTTTGTCGCGCCGGCGGGCCCGATGAAGCGGGCCACGTCGGCACCGCTGCTCGCCTTGTAGAGGTTGAACCGGCCGTACGGCTGCAGCGTGCCCAGGCCCGTGGCCACCTCGCCCTTCAGCCGCACGCCGACGCGTGCGATCCAGCCGTCGTCGCTGTCCTGCCGCACATTCGCGCCGGAGATCGCGATGGTGTCCAGGCTGAGGCGCTGGTGAATCAGCTGCACCTGCGGCTCGATCTTCCAGCCGCTCGCGCCAAGCGCAAAGGCCTGGCCCACTTCGATGGAGGCCATCAGGCTGTCGCCCTTGCCCCCGCTGCGCAGCCCGGACAGGGGTTCGGCGGTGTAGCGGTGGCGTCCGGCCTGCAGCACGGCGTCGGCGTAGAAGCCCGAATCGGCGGTCCAGGTGCCGTAGGCACCCAGGTACTGGCTGCGCAGGTCGTTCGAGCCGACGGCCAGGTCGGCGATGCCGCTTGCAAAGCCGTTGACGCCGATGCGCCCGTCGAGCTGGCCGACGTACACGCCGGCGCGCCAGTTCGACGTGGCGAACAGGTCAGTGCCGGCCTGGAAGCCCTTGACGTTGCCCTTGCTGTGCGGGTTGGCGGTGCCTTGCTGGCGGATGTCGATGTCGGCGGCGATCACGCGGCCCCAGGCCCGGCGCTCGCTGCCGCTCGATGCGGCGGCGCTGGCGGTCTTGGCGTCGTCGTCGCCGATGCGCTGGTGCAGGTTGCCGATCATCGTCAGGTCCATCTGGCGCAGCTGGCTGGGCAGTGCCGACAGCAACGGGACTTCGGCGCGGTAGGTGGGCACCTGCACGGTGATCGTGCCCGCAGTGCCGCCCGAACCGCCCGAGCCTGTCGCGGGTGGGGTGGTGGGCGTCGTCGGGGTGACCGGTGTAGTCACCGTGGTCGTCGAGCGCAGGTACCAGTTCTCGCCGGCGCCGCTCGCGTCCGCCGCATGCAGGCGGTACTCGTAGGCGCCGGCGTCGACGTGGCCGCCGCTCAGGGCGAAGGCGTCCTTGCTCGTCTGCGCGGTGGTGGTGGCGCCATTGAGCGCCGAGACGACCTCGATGCCGTTGCCCGTGGTCAGCGCGCCCAGGCCGCCGAGTTGGGTGATCTGCACGCTGGTCTTGCCGCTCGCCGAGGCGCCCGCGCCGTCGAGCACCAGGCGGTCGCTCACGCTGGAGCTGTCGCCCAGGAAAGTGCCCAGCCGCAGCACGCCGTTGCTGCCTACGTAAGCGCCGTTGACAGTGAGGGTGGTGCCCGGAGTGGTGCCGACCGTCGAGACCGTGCCGCTGTTGGCAAGCGAAGCGACCGTCTGGCTGAAGCCCGCCAGGTCGAGCGTGGCGCCGCTTGCCACGGTGTGTGCCGAGGCCGCGCTGAACGTGCCAGTGGCACCGGCCCTGAGCGTGCCTTCAGCCACATTGGTGGCGCCGGTGTGGGTGTTGGCGCCCGAGAGCGTGAGCGTGCCGCTGCCCAGCTTGGTGATGAAGCCGCCGCCGCTGATGTTGCCGCTGAGCGTTTCGCTGAAGGCGCCGGTGTCGATGACCGGATCGTTGTTGCCGGTCAGCTCAATGGCGTTGGCGAGGTTCAGGCCGTCGGCCACGAAGCCGAGCGTGGTGCCATCGTCCATGGCCAGCGTGCCGGTGCCCAGCGCCAGGTTGTGGCCGACATTCAATCGGCCTTCCTTGAGCGCGGTGCCGCCGCCATAGCTGTTGGCTGCTGTGAGCGTGGTGGTGCCCGCGCCTTGCTTCACCAGCGAGCCCGTGCCGCTGATGGTGCCCGAGAGCAGCAGCGCATCCGAGCGGTTGACGGCCAGCGTCGCGTTGTTCACCACGTCGCCCACGATGCTGCCCGAGGTGCCGCCGTTGCCAAGCTGCAGCGTTCCCGCAGAAATGGTGGTGAGACCAGTGAAGGCCTGGTCCGCGGTCAGCGTGAGCACGCCCGCGCCGGTCTTCTCGATGCCGCCGGAGCCGGTGACAAGCCCGGCGTATGTTGCGTCGGTCGGCTGGGCGAAGCGCACCAGCCCTGCATTGCTGATCGCACCAGGCGCGAACTCCGCCGTGCTCTGCAGGACGCCCGCCGCTGCGACATTCATGCTGCCCGTGTAGGTGCTGGCGTTGGCACCCAGGATCAGGGTGCCGCCATTCACGGTCGTGCTGGTGATGCCCGAGCCCGGCAGCGAGACATTGAAGGTCCAGATGCCGGCATTGCTCTGCAGCGTCTGGAAGCCGCTCAGAGAGAGGGGCGCAAAGGTCGATGCCGCGCCATCTTCGCTCTCGAGCGTGAGCAGATTGGCACCGTCGCCACCAGTGATGTGGCCGGTGATCGACGAGCCCGTGAAGGCATGCAAGGCATCGTTTCCGTTGGCGAAGTTGAGCGATCCGATGACGCTGCCCTTGTTGGTGAAATCGACCGCCGAGGTGCCGTTGGCGCCGAACACCGTGTCGGTGCCGGGGTTGCTGCCGCCCGCCACATAGCCCGCTTCCATCCTGCCGGTGTTGAGGATGGTGTTGTTGCCCGAGTTCGCCTGGAACCAGATCGCCGCATGGGTCGACCGCACGGTGCCGTGATTGATGATCGTGTTGCCGCTACCGAGCGGATTGACGGCCTCCGAATTGCCGGCGGTTCCATCGGCAAAGACGTTGGCGTTCCGCTCGATGAGGAGGGTGCTGTTGCTGTTGAACTCGATCGTATTGGCGCCGATGCTGCCACCGTATGGGCTGTCTGCGCCCGTGGAGATGTTCTGGACCGTGGCGCCGCCGCGAACCGTGATGGCGGCATTGTTGCCAAGGCTGATCGCGGTGCTGTTGCCCGTCCTGATCTCCGCATCTGGCTGAACATCCACCGAGGTGTTGGCAGCCGTGGTTGGCCCGGTTCCGACCGTTGTGCCCTGCGTTCCGCCGACCGTGCTGCATGTGATGGCCGCGCCCGCGGCCACACAATCCGCCGCTGCGGGCATGGACAAGGTTGCCAAAGCCAGGACCACCGCCGCGCCTGCCGTGCTGGCGGCGCTGCTGGCCTTCGCGTGACCGCGGCTCAGCTCCGAGACGACCGTCCACGCTGCAAGCGCGTCATTCCACACGATCCGAAATACTTTGTTCATGATGTTCCTGGTTGGTCCGCCGCCGCGGTGGAGTGGCGCTGTACCAATCAGGAGCAGGAAGTCCGGGCATTGCCGAACAAACCCTCTGAGCCGGAGCGCCGAGCGTGAGCGCGCGAGCTTATGTAACAAGTGCCCGGTTGGGCCTAATCATTGTTAACTTTTGAACTCATTCCATTAACTAGTTCACAAAGGTGCGATTTAGTACCCGTTCCAACGATCCGGTGACGTTGCTGGCAGGGTTTGCAGGTGCCTCTAAGCACCACTTGGGCTAAAATGTAGTTCCTTTGTTCTACTTTTACTGATCGCTGATTGTCTGATCTGCGCCAAAAGCGACAACAGAACAGCGCCAGCCCACCCGTATCAGGGCCGTGAAAAACGGCGGCATCCACATGAACCTAGAAGATCAATGGATCGCTTCCGAGGCGGCAGGGCGCATCGGCGAATCCGAAGTGTTCGGCGCGCAGATCAGCGCGATCGTTTCGATGCTGCGCGCGATGTACATGGCACACCCCGCCCCGGAAAGGGTCAGGCATCACTTCGATCAATTGATGGCTCAGTTGCTTTCAAGCCCGTATGTGAGCAACGACCCGGATCGGCAGCTGGTTCTTCAAGAGACCGCGGCAAGTTTGATTCGCCACCCGCGCGCAGCAGGACCGGGCTGACAGCCAAGAGCCCCAGCTGCCCACGCCGGGCATCGGCCAGTAAACTGCTCCGCAAGAGGTCGTCGCTTACGGAGGCGCCATGCCGACACGTCCCTATGCAATTCTCGAAGCCCCTTCCACGCTGGGCTTGGCGACAGACGGCGTGGAGCGATTGCCCGAGCGGCTACTGGGTCTCGGTCTTGCGGAGCGCATCCATGCGCGGCGCGCCGAGCGGCTGGCAGTGCCTGCGAAGGACCCTGCGCCCGACCCCGAAACCGGCATCCTGAATGCCAGGGCCATTGCGGCCTGGTCGCCCCGCCTCGCCGATGCGGTTGAAGCGGTGCTCGATGCGCGCGAATTCCCGGTCGTGCTGGGCGGCGATTGCACGATCGTGCTGGGGTCGATGCTTGCGTTTCGACGTCGCGGCCGCTACGGCCTCTTCTTCATCGACGGCAACGCCGATTTCTTCCAGCCCGAGGCGGAACCCAATGGTGAAGGCGCCTCGATGGACTTGGCTCTCGTCACCGGCTACGGCCCTTCGCTCCTGACCGACATTGAAGCGCGCGCTCCCCTGGTCCGCCCCGAAGACGCTGTCGCGTTCGCCTATCGCGACCACAAGGACCAGGAGGAGTACGGAAGCCAGCCGCTCCCCAAGGAACTGAAGGCGATCGACCTTCCCGCCGTGCGCGCGATGGGCATCGAGGCTGCGGCGCGCAAAGCGGGTCGACCACCTGACGCGAGAAGAACTGGACGGCTTCTTCATCCATCTCGACGCCGATTGCCTCGACGACGGCCTCATGCCGGCCGTCGATTTTCGTGTGCCGGGCGGGTTGTTGTGGAACGAACTGGTGACCGCGCTGCGGGTTGCCTTGGCGAGCGGTAAGGCGGCCGGCCTCGAGATCACGATCTACAACCCGCGCCTTGATGAGGACGGCAGCGCCGGGCGCGGCCTGGCCGATGCACTGGTAGCAGCGCTTGGAACAGCAGCGCCCTGAACATAGCTAGCAACGTCTGCTTTCCGGTGCGACCGACCGCATAGCGCGAGGCGCTAAACTCCTCCCCTCAATGTTTCCGCGCCAGAGGGAAAACGCAACCAGATTCCTTCTGTGTTTTCGTTCTGCCTCTGTCCGGCCCGGAATCTGCCCGTAGCTCAGTTGGATAGAGCACCTGCCTTCTAAGCAGGTTGTCGGGGGTTCGATCCCCTCCGGGCAGGCCAATGCCCCATTTCTCGCAGCTTCACGCTGACTCAGAACTCGCACTTCTCACAGGGGTGGCGGGGTTTTCTTTGCCTCGCGCGGCGTCGGGGCATAGCATTAAATCTTCGCAATTTGTCGGTACTTCTACAGGTACCTGCACATGGCCTGGATCCAGGTACCGACAGCACGGGGGATCAGCATGCCACTGACAGACACATTCGTGAGGCAAGTGAAGCACAAGGGCGCCGCCATCGGCGAGCGCTACGCCGATGGCGGCGGCATGTACCTGCGCGTCAAGGCGGCGGGCAGGTACTGGCGCATGGACTATCGCTTCCACGGCAAGGCCAAGACCCTCGCGCTCGGCGTCTACCCCGCAGTCTCGCTCGCCAAGGCCCGGCAACGGCGCGACAAGGCGCGCGAACTGCTGGCCGAAGGCGTCGATCCCAGCGCTGCCAGGCGCGCGGAAAAGCAGTGCCGGGCCACCGAGGCCGCCAACACCTTCGAGGCGCTGGCAAGGGAATTCCACGCCACCAAGGCCAGCAGCTGGAGCGCGTCCTATTCTGAGCGCTGGCTGCGCATCATGGAAAAGGACCTGTTTCCCTACCTGGGGCGACAGCCCATCGCATCGATCCGCGCGAAGGACCTCCTGCATGCGCTCAAGCGCATCGAAGCCCGTGGAGTCATCGAGACGGCGCATACCTTGCGACAGTGCGCCGGCCAGGTGTTCCGCTACGGCGTCCAGACCGGTCGATGCGAAAGCAATCCGGCGCCCGATCTGCATGGCGCCCTACGACCTGTGATCACCAAGAGCATGGCCGCCGTACTGGAACCGAAAAAGGTCGGCGAGTTGATGCGCGCGATCCAGGGGTATGGCGGCCAACCCATGACCCGCGCCGCCCTCCTGCTGTCCGCCCTCCTCTTCCAGCGGCCCGGCAACATCCGCGCGATGGAATGGGCTTGGATCGACTTCGAGAAGGCCATGCTCACCATCCCGGCGCAGGACATGAAACGGAGGCTCCACGAAAAGATCAACGGCCGGCCTCACCTCGTCCCGCTGGCAACGCAGGCACTGGAGGCACTGAACGCTGTGCATCCATTGACCGGACATGGCAGGTACGTTTTCCCAAGCATCCGTACCGGAGAGCGCCCCATGAGCGAGAACACCGTCAATGCCGCATTGCGCAGGCTTGGATACACCAACGACGAGATGACCGCGCACGGGTTTCGCGCGATGGCCCGCACCGTCATGGCAGAGCAACTGCATGGCATCCAGCCTGACGTGATCGAGGCGCAGCTTGCGCACGGCAAGAGCGGCCCGCTGGGTGCAGCCTACGACCGGGCGGAATTCATGGACAAGCGCAAAGACATGATGCAGCGTTGGGCGGACTATCTGGACCAACTTGCGGCCGGCGCGCAGGTCATGGCGCTCAAGGCAGCTTGAGGCGACGAGCGCTCATCGCTTTTCTGCCTTAGAAACCAGGCCCGGCGCATTTCTCTGCTAGCGGACAGGAGGCTATTCCGGCGCCTGCCTCACGGGCGTGCGGACCTAGCGGCGACCGGATCGCGCAGGCAACTGCACTCACTGCGCTGGCGATTGAGGTATGTTCGAATAGCTCTCCGGATCGTCAATCCACTGCTGAAGCGCTGCGCGCGGCCACCTGCAGGCCCGCCCTCCTATATGGACCGGCGGCGGGAACTTGCCTTCGGCAATTCTTCGATACACGGTCGCACGACTCAATGCGGTGATGCGAATCACGTCAGCCATGCGAAAAAATGCAGGTGTACCGACGGTCTGAGCACCGACTTCGCGGCGGTCGACATGGTGTTCGAGTTGCATGACAGATCCTTTATGGGTGCCGTGCTTTCAAGTCGTGATTGTTTGAGATGAAATGCCTCGCTTGAAGAGCCCGGATGGAAGTGGAACCAGTGCCCGGCCGCAGCAACAGTGCCGTCCGCGGGGCTGAACAATCGCAATCAACCCAGCGGCAGCCTTCTGTTCGAAATCGTCTCCCGCATGGATTTGCGTTAGCGTGCGACGAAGTGCATCCCTAGACAACTATCTCTTTTGACAGCCCCCGAAGGTAGCTCAGAACATTGGCGTCGCTCGTGCCGGCGAAATCTTGAGCTGAGGCGTCATCTAACGCGTGTCATACACAAACCGGGTGATCACGAATCTATCGTGTGGCGGCTTCGGAGGCCTCATTCGTGGTCAAAAAACTTGCAGCCCGTCCGTTCAGAATGCCATAGATGCGTTGGTACGAGTACCGCTGACCGCGCACGATCGGCCTCACCTCATGCGGGAAATTTCTGTTCGACGGAAAGATGACCAGCGTTCCCGTACTCGGTCGCAGTTCAAGGCCCTGCTTTGGAAAGTGGATCTCTCCGCCGTCAAAGTCTGAATTGAGATACAGGATGGCGGTGATTCCGCGTTGAACGTCCAGCTTCAAAATGCTGCCGTCGGCTCCACGTGCATGGTCGTCCGAGTGCATTTTCAGACCGACGCCCGGCGCGTACGCGAAGAATTCGGTCTGCGCGAGCACGAGGCTGTCTGAAGGATGCGCTGAAAAATTTGCCAGGAAATATTGGTAGACCGACTCGTAGATATGGAACGCCAGTTCCTCGTCATGGCGGGGCACGATGGCCTTGCTGTCCCGGTATCGCGTATCGATGATTGAATTGCCATCGCGGCCATAGACCTCGTGCACGCGATATTCGTTGGCAAGCAACTGGCTCTCGATGTGAGCCACGCAGGAATCGACAGGCAAGGCGCAAGCACCCTGGAAGATGGCAGCGTCCGGCTTTTGAATGGACTCGGCGTAGGTGATCACAGATCGAACCTCCAGGTGGTCTGCAACAAGCTCCGCGCGCCAGACCGGATCTCGGTCACGCCGTGCTTGTACTTGAAGTGCCCTGGGAAGGTCACCAGTTTTCCGGCGACGCCGTCGATCTGCAGGTTTGCGTTGGGAAAGTGGAGCTTGCCGCCTTCGAAGTCGATGCCCTCGGTGGACAGATAGAGCAGCGCCACCAGTTGGTTAGCCCAGTTGAACATGACCGTGCCCAAGCCATAGTCCTTGTCGGCCGGGTCTTGATCGTCGCAGTGCACGGGGCAGCCCGCGCCCTCGAAGTACAGCAGTATCTGGCTGGACGCGAGGCTGATGTTTCGGCCCGCATAGTTGTACTCGCCGGCCAGTGCTTCAACCTGCTGGCGAACAATTTCGACAAGCGCTTCTTTGCCCGGCATGTCGACATCGAAACTCATGCGGCCGCGCTCGCGGCCATGGTCGGTGTTGTATGTCTTCGAAGGCTTCGGGTTGGCCTTCCAGGCATCCTGGATGACCTGCCGATAGTCTTCAATGGCAAGGTGCCTGGTCCGGATGCCGTCGCGCCCGTCTGGCGTCGACACCGTGAAGCACGGGTTAAACAGCGGGCGTATCTTTGACATAGTAGTGCCGTGCAATGGCGATTCGCTTCCCTCTTGTCACCGGCGTCACCAGATGCGGGAAAAGATAGTTCGAGGGGAACGCAACCAGCGTTCCCGTCAGCGGTTTCACGGAGACGTCATGCGTCGGAAAAACCAGTTCCCCGCCTTCCAGGTCATCAGAGCTGACGTACAGCAGGCCCGCAAACTGGTTGAGCAAGTGCATGACGTACTTGTTGCGGCCGAACTGCTGCGGCGGCTTGAACTGATCGTCGACGTGCAGCCCGGCCCCTGCGCCTTCGGTATAGATCATGAATTGCTGCCGCGAAACTGATCCCGAATAGCCCTCTCCGCGCGTGTACAGCGACTGAAGAACGAATTCGTCCAGCATCTGATAGAGCGGCGCGAACCGTTCGGGCTGGCGGCTCTTGAGTTCCTTCGACCTGCGCAGCCTTTTGTCTTCGTCGCCGACATTCGAGTAGATGTCGAACGACAACTCGAGCTCCTCGGTCTCGAACACAGAAAAGCAACTCTGGATGAGTTCGGGCGGGATAGTGGTTTTCGAAACCTCTATCCCGCCGCTGACCATGTGAACCGGATTCGGGAACAATTAATCCCCACCCGCTCCGATGCTGCCGGTGGCACCTGCGCTGTTGCAAGCAGCAATGCCGTTCTGAAGCGCCATGAAGTTCGCGCTCGTCATCGAGTTGATGATGGCCGAGGTCAGTGCCGGTACGTTGATTCGCAGCGGATTCTCGGGTGTGCCATCGCCGATGAGGTAGATGCTCCCCACCACCACCGGGGCGTGGGAGCCCGTTGCAATCTCTCGAACGGCCGTTGCTGCTTCCCGCTTGAGCGGCAGCACGTTGCTTTCTGCGCTTGAAAACGCCGAAGCCATGTTTTCGCTTGCGTCCGCTGGTTGAATCTTTTGAAGTGTCTGCACGGTGAGCTCTCCTGAAGTGTGCTTCGACGGGTGCCGAAGCGGATGGCGGGCACTAACTGCCCAGAAAATCTGATGTGTCGGCCTGAGTTCCGAACAACGTGGAAAAGATGTGGGTATAACCACTGGGCGGCAGCGTGGGATTCGAATTCACTTCGAGCCACCAGGCGTTTCCGCTGTCATCGAGAACACCGTCCAGGGAATACAAGACCGGCGCGGAAAAGCGGGCTTCGAGATCGCTGGCGAGCACCTCGACCGCCTGCCTGGCCTGCTGCAGGAGGGTACCGGGTAAATTCGGTAATGCATTGTCTGCCGCCTCCGTGGTCGGTGGAGACTCATAGCCTCGCCCATAGCGAAAGTCGAGCCACACCGACTTTCCGCGGGGCAGCACCTCGTCGCGGGTGCACCCTTGGTACGCGAGCGACACCGCTACTGCTTCGGCATCGCCTCGAGGCCGGGGCATCTGAGGCGACTGGGCACGGGCGAGTTGCTCAATCAGCTCATCGACGCTACGGGTGCCATCGCCGATCACTGTCGAATATGGATGGGCGTGCACATGAAAAATGGTTCGCCCCCAGACCCACAGCTTGAGATTGACGCCTGGAACGAATTGCTCGGCATAGCGGGTCTCTTTCGGAGATGCGGAGCTGCCCAGTTCATCCGCCTGGGCAGCGTCAGCGCGAAATGGCCCGACGATATGCAGGCCGAAGGAACCCATGGCTCCTTTGAAGATGAAATCCTGATCGGGCTGCTCCGGCGGCAGCCACCAAGCCGGCGTGCGAAGCGCGTGCTCTGCCATGTAGGCCTTGAACAGGAGCTTGTCGGTCGAAAGCGCCCATCGCACCGGTTGATAGGGAAGCCAGCCCAAGAAACCCGTGGTCTCGTTCGAGAACTTGCTCACGTTGGCCAGCTGTCCGTTGATGCGAACCCGGAATTGGGGGTGCAGGGTGAAGAAGCGATTCCTTGCCTTCACCTCCATCTGAAACGAGTCGACATCGATCGAGGACTGCGCCGAATGTTTTTCACCCCACCTTTTGACCGCACGGATGTGGTTCGTGAGCATGGTCATGTACATGGAAAGAGCCGTCGACGGACGGTGAGAAAGAAAAAAGAGGTGCGATAGACCCACCGACTCAGGCTAGTCGGATTGGGCTTCAGACGTACATATCCGGGGATGCCGACCCTTGTTTAGCGTTTTCCGACTGCGCTGAATGGTCTTTCTACTGCCCGAAGCTTTTCAAGGCCGCCCCGTTTTGGCAAGCAGCCGCGACTGAGCATCGCGAGCTAGTGACTCAGCTGCTGCAGCTTCAGGCACGCGACCCATGCCCCGACAGCGGTTTCCCAAAAGGCCGAAGGGCTTGCGAGCCCTGCCCATTTAGCCCCTCGCGATGGAATCCCCCATGCATTGCCAAATGCATTGAGATGACAGGCGAGACCTCACTACTTCAAAGCTTGATGGGTGACCCACTCATACTCATGTGCGGCGATTCACCTGCAGCACGTAGTAGATCTAATATCCACGCTGACTCCCCTTTGGTACCGGTGTATGCAATACCAGGCAGCCCTTTGACTAGGGAGGACACCTGCTTCATGTCGAGACCTAAAGCTTCGCGCAACACCTTCCCGACTATCACTCCGGATTTCATATCCGACAGTTGAACTACCCATAATCCTTCGGTCGCGACCAAGCGTTGACGAATCTCCGCGGGGGGGAAGCCTTCCCCGTCCACTTCGGCATGCATGCCGCAGTTGGAGCAATTTATGCTCTCGTACCATCGAAGCGTGCCTCCGCGACTAGATTGCCCGACCTTGACCGCGTCATCGAACCCACATCTGGGGCAAGCCGTAAATTGACTCATATTTGTCGGATCCTGCATATCCATTTTCCTTACCAACCTCGCATGCGAATATAGCGCTCTACCGTCTCGTAAAACCGTGCCTCCTTTGCACTTCCTAGAGGATGATGATCATAAATACCACGTTCCCACCATCGATGATGTAGCTCCTCGTGAACTATCGTGTCTCGCAAAGATGCGCGCGACGCAAACGGCTTCTTGCCGATCTGCGTACCACTCCCTCTCTCGGCGACCCCATGTCCGATAAAGGGGCTGTACTTTGGCGTATAGGTCAATTGAAGATCTGGAAAATCTTCTTTAATTACCACCTCGATGGCTCGATTTCTCGCAACCGCACCACGACCGGTGACGTGAGTTAGGTCTGATACATAGACTTGAGTTCCACCGGCGAATTCGACATTCTGATTCTTAGTCTTGGAAGCCATAGCGGCGGTGGCCAACCCCAACCCAAATTCCCCGTATTCCGAAGCGGGGCTGTTATATGGCACTCGCAGCGAATTCAACATTGGTACGTAATCTGGCGCACCAGGAATAGCGCCCCACAAAAGATTCAGCCCCCCCTCAGCGGCACCCACGACGATGTTCCCCGGCATCTTCGGGATGTCGATCGAAAACTCTCCTAACTTTCGTTGGAATGGCGTCAACTCCTGACCCTGCAAACTTCCAAAATCCATTCCTTGCGCAAAGCTAGACGGCCCGCCCCTTACATCGAGCCCCCCCGCCCGGACCTGCTCAATTGTTGAGCCTCGCGCCATCGGTGATGACTGCTCAGCAACGCTCCATTGGGCTGGTGCTGCGACGGGTGCAGGAATCGCTGGGCTCTTCCCAAACACGCTCGCGACAAGCGCAATGTCGTCCGCGCGAGCCAACATACTCTGGCGCCCCTCGTTTCCATAGTTCTCGTTGCGCGAGATGGCTGCCTGTGCCCCGTTTGCCGTCCCGTGCGCTTGCGCATCAGCTCTGGCTTGCACCTGTGTCGCATAGACCCGATCAGCACCTCGTGCTAGCGCAAGGTTCTCCGGGGTGTTTGCATCCGGCACGTAGTAACGCTGCCCCGACTCCGCGCCATTGGCCAGTTCGGGATTCAAGGTCAGCAACTGGTTCTTGACCTGGTTGATCTCTGCGTTGCTCGCACCTTTTCCGACCAGGGAAGCGGCAATGCCCCAGGCCCCGCGTGACGCCTCGCGACCCGCGACGCCCACACTTCGCGGAGTGCCCATCAGATCCCAGTTGTCCGAGTCGACGTACGGCACCGCAGCGGGAGCTTGCGGCGTCATCTGCCGGATGCCCAGCCGGTCAAGGCCCGCTTGGCGCGCCTGCGCATCCTGCGAGAAATTCCGCCCGCTGACCATCGGCAGGCCGCCATTGACGTCCACCCCGCTGAAGTTGTCGTTCAGCGCGAGGAACGCATCCAGCGAGTCGCTGCCGCCAGCGCTTCTGGAACTCTGCCCGTTGGCCCCCGCGATGGAGTCCCCCAACGCATTGCCAAAGGCATCTATCGCAACCTGAGTCGCGCTGATGCGTCCGCCTCGCATCGCGGCCGTGGCCGCGCCAGCAGTCAGCCCTGTCACAAGTCTTTTACCGAATTGGTCTTCGAAGTTCAGGGCCTCGAAACCCGGATCATTCATGCCCAACGCGCCACCCACCGCAGCACCGACGCCCGCGCCTGCCGCGGATGCCGCAACACTTCTCCAGCTAAAGCTGCTTTGAAGTCCGGTTACGACCGAGAGGCCCTGGGTCACCGCGCTGGATAGCGCAGCTCGGCCAGCGTATGCAGCAAACCTGTCCATACCTTGCACACTCTGGCTGATCGGCCCAAGATAGCTCCCAAGGCCAGCGGTTACACCAGCACCAAGTGCGCCAAGAGCGACTCCTTTCCAGCTAAAGGAATCTTGTGCCTCGATTCCAATACCTACGCTTTGGCTCACGACGGACCCTACTGCGCCACCTACAGCAGCAGCAGCAGCACCCACTGCGCCGTAGCCTCCGGCAAGTGCAGTAAGCCCGCTTGCGAAGGTGGTGCCAGCAGTCGCAGCACTAGCTGCAGTGACCCCTGCAGTGGCGCCAAAGGAGGCACTAGATGCACCGAATGCCGCCGAAGCCGCCCCTGCGGTCCAGATCGTCACCACCACAGCGACAACGATCATGATGATCTGCCCGACGGCCCCGCAGCCGCCATCCTGGCCCTGCGGCATCGCCATCATGGTCGGGCTGGTGCCCTCCATGATCTTGCTCGGGTCGTAGGGCTTGAACGTGCCGCTGTTGTTCGCGTTGGACACATGCGCCGGTATCGTCAGCACCTGCCCCACGCGCATCTCGGCGTTGCCGCCCAGCCCGTTGGCGTCCGCGATCAGATACCACAGGTTCGCATCGCCATACGCCCCCTTGGCGATGCTCTGCAGCGTGTCGCCCGCGCCCACCGCGTAGGTGCCGGGCGTGCCCGCCGGGTAGTTGCCGTTGATGGGCTGGTAGCCGAAGCTGAAGCTCGCCTTCTGCGTGTAGGGCGTGAAGCCCGGCACCGGAAAGCTGATGCCCGCGTAGAGCTCGTCGGGCACCCAGCCATAGCGCCCCAGCACCTCTCCGTTGACCACCAGCTGCCGCTGGCCCTGGGTCGGGTTCGCCGGATCGCCGTAGTAGGCGTACAGCGCCGTACCGTTCGCGTCGTTGACGAAGAAGTGGTTCTGCGTGACGCTCTGGTTGCCCGGGTCTCCGGTGTGCGTCAGGAAGCCGTTGACGTCGTAGTTGTAGCCCACACCGCCCTGCGCACCCGGGGCACCCGTTGTGGCCGAGCGGCTCTGGCTGACACTGGTGAGCTGCCTGTAGCCTTCGGCGCGCTGCAGCGTGTTGGTGGTGGTGACGAAGGTCGGGTTCGCCGGATCCGCGTTGGCGGTGACGTAGCCCAGCACGTTGCCCGCGTCGTCGTAGGTGTAGCCAACGCCGCTGAAGCTCTGCCTGGTGGGGCTCACAAAGGGCGAGACATGGGCCAGCGTGCTCTGGTAGACGAGCCGGCCGTTGTCGTCGTATTGGCTCTGGCGCACCTGGAGCGGGTCGCTGCCGCCATGGTGTTGCGTGTGCAGCGCGGTGTACTGGGGATCCAGATCCGCCACGCCGCTGGCGATCACACGGCTGGCGCCGTCATAGGAGCGCGAGTCCACCGCCGTGCCGTCGCGGGTGGTGCTCGTCAGCCGGTTCATGCCGTCGTAGTCGTAGACCTCCTCGGTTTCGCCGCCCGCTTGCACGACCCACTGGCCGTCGCCCTGCTGCACGATGCGGATGCCTTCGTGCTTGTCGCTGGCGCGCAGACCGTTGTAGTCATAGGTCAGGCGATGACCGTCCGGCCCCAGGTAAGAGCCGTCGGCGGTGGCCGAATCCACCAAGGTCTGGCGGTTCATGGCGTCGTACTGGTAGTAGCGGTCGCTGTCCGGGGGCAGCGTGCTCACGCCGGCATCGTTCAAGTGGGTGTGGATGTGCGTGCGGTTGCCCACCTTGTCGTAGTCGATGGTGAGCACCGCGCGCGCATCGCTCACCCAGCGCATGCGCCCGAGCGCGTCATAGGCGATGTGATTGTCCTGGTAGGTGACATTGCCCTTCACGGTGACTTCGCGCACGCGGCGGCCCGACAGGTCGTAGCGGTAGCTGCTGGTCTGGCCGACGGCAACATCCTGGATGCGGGTCTGCTGGCCGGCTGCGTCGTAGCCGTAAACGCGGTTCTGGCCCCGGCTGTTGCTTTGCGCTACCAGTTGGCGTGCGTTGTCGTAGCTGTAGGCATAGTTGGCCCCGCCGATGTCGCTGTGGCCTTGCAGCTGGCCGAAGTAATCGTACTTCCAGGTGGCCAGCGCGCCGTTGCCGTCCACCTCCACAACCTTGCGGTTGAACGCGTCGTAGCCGGCCCGGGTGCTCTGGCCCAGCGGCTGCGTGGTCTTGATCAGGTTGCCGCGCAGGTCGTAATCGTAGCGAACAGTCTCGCCCGCGCCGTTGGTCTGCGAGAGCAGGCGACCGGCCTGGTCCCACCGCTGGCTTTGGCTGATGCCCACCGATTCGAAGGTGGTGCGTACCTGCCGGTCGAGCTTGTCGAACACGAACGCCGTTGCATAGTTCTTGGCATCGATGGTGCGAACCTTGTTTCCGAAGGCGTTGTAGGCATGCCTGACCACGCCGGTGTCGACACCGTTGCCATCCGCATGGAGTTCGCGTACGAGGTTGCCGCCCGCATCCCACTCCTGGCCGTTGACGTTGCCATTGGCATCGCGAACCGCCACCTGCCGCCCTATGGCGTCGTAGTAGATCCGGGTGACCGGCGCGTTGGCATTGCTGACGTTGCCGTTGGCATCCACGCCCGAGTTGCCGTCCGCGTCGGTCTGCACCTGGCGGACCATCTGGTTGTTGGCGTTGTAGCTGTAGTTCGTCACCCAAGCGGTGGAACGCGGGTCGTTGATGCTCAGCACGTTGCCCCAGCGGTCGAAGGTCTGCTTGACCAACGGCCGCTGGTAGCCGTCCAGGCCGTTCAGGCCGGCGCTCTGGCCGATGACGCGGCCGCCAAGCAGCGGATCCTGGCTGATCGGGTACGGACCCATGTCGGTCGCGCCCCATCCGTACTGCGGCGGTGTCGGCGGCGTGCCGGGGGTGCCAGGCGTCGCGGGAACGTAGGCCGGCGTGGTGTCGGTGATGGAAACGATTCCCGCACCATTGAGCGCCAGGTCGCCAAGGGCGTGAGCCGTGGCCGCCGCACCGAGGCCAGGATGAAAGCTGTAGACGTATTCGTAGAGGCCGGGAGACAGATGGGCGCTGGTGATGTTGACTTCCCAGCCGAAATCGCTCCGAAGCCGAACCTGAAGGGGCAGGAAGCCACTGCCGCTGCCCTTGATGCGCACGCCAAAGCTGCTGATAGAGCCTGCGGGCGGACCGGGCACCCGCACCACGAAGACCGTTTGATAAATGGGACCGGTCTGCTCGTCATTGCCGATCTGTTCTTGCCGGGATTCGACGTACAGGCCGTCGATGCGAGGCAGGCCTTGAGCAGGCGTGGGCGGCGTGCCGGGTGTGCCCGGCGTGCCGTCGACCTTGTGGATCTGGCCGGTGGCATGGGCATAGGGCCCGGCTTCGCCGGGATGAGTCCACAGAATCTCGTACTCGTATTGGCCCGCGCCCAGGCCCGAGAGATTGATGGTGCTCCAGTCGCTGCCTGCAGCTCGGCTGATGCCCCATGGCGCACTCCAGCCGCCGCCCACCGGGCGCACCCGGATGGTTTGCAGGTCTCCCGCGCCGGGGCCTTGCCAGTCGAGCGTCTGCGCCGACCCGTTGACACCGGCCACGCCGAATGTGGCCAGGGGCCGCGGCGTGATTTCGAAGACGCCCATGGAGGTGGTGCGGTCGCTTTGACCCGGTGCATGGGTGATGGCTTGGTATTCGTAGCGCCCCAACGGGATCCCCGAAAGGTCGCCTCGGGCCGCATCGCCGAACCGCACCGTGCTGAGCTCGCTCCACGCGCCGCTGCTGCCGGCCAGCCGGTATTGCACCTGCACCCAGGCGTTCGGATCGTCCGGGCTCGCCACCTGCAGGCTCTGGCCGGAATAGCCGACACCATTTTGCGAGATGAGCGTCTGCCAGTTGGCCTGGAGATCCTTCTTGGCCACCACGACGCGCGAGATGCGGCCAATGCCACCGTAGCCTTCGCCGGCAGCGGGATTCCAGCTGAAGCTGGCGCCGCCGTTGCCTTGCGTGGCGTTGAGCGTCTGGCTCTTGACCTGTTCGGGCCCCTCGTTGCCTTGTGCATCGATGGGGATGTAGTAGAGGTCGACGCGCACGTCGCCGCTGCCCAGGCCTCCGAGCGCGTTCCAGCCCAGGTTGACGGTGTTGGTGCCGCTCCAGCCTTGGCTGCCGCGAACAGCACGGGAGGCGATTCCGCCCACCAGCGCATCGGTACGCACACTGACCCCGCCCTGCACCTCCTGGCGTTCCGGCAGGGCCTGGCTCAGGATGTGGCCGATCAGGTCATAGGTGGTGTCGGTGCGTCGCACGTCCGACAGCTGCGCGACCTGCTGGGCGTCGGCAGCGTTGCGCAGGTTGATGTCGCCGCGCCCCGAGCCGGCACTGCGGATGTCGGCAGTCTGGCGGCCCTGCAGGTCGTACAGCGCGATCTTGTCCACGCCGTCGCCCGCGTTGGTGCGCCACAGGCGCCCGGCACGGTCGTAGTCGAAGTATTCGCCGAGCTGGCCATTGACGCGCTTGGCCGTCAGTTCGCCGAATGCGTTGTATTCCAGGGCGGTGTCCACTTTGGCGCCGGACACTCCGGCTCCCGCATTGAGCGTGTCCTGCCCGGTGGCTTCGGCCGGGCTGCCTTGCCAGAGAGTGACCCAGGCCGCGCCGTTCCATTGCAGTATGCGGATGGTCGTGACGCTGGCGATGGGCTCGTTGTCCGGGGAGATGGTCACGCCATCGGGCCGCAGCACTTCGCCCGGCGCCGAGAAGGTGCGGGAGTAGCTGGCGGCATGGCCGGGCACCGTGGACGGTTCTGTGTTCTCCGTGCCCGCGACGTCGTAGCTGGGCGTGATGAAGTCGAGTTGAACCTGAACCGCGCCGCCAGCGGCGTTGACCAGATTCGCCAAGTGCGACAGTGCGACGCTGCCGTAGCTGGCTATCGGCGGCGCATTGCCGTCGGGCGACGGCACCGGGTTACCGCCCTCGCCCTCGCCTGTGCCGCTGCCGTACGCGCCGGGTGTCACCACGGCGCGCGGCCGAGTGGTGTAGATCCCGTTGGTTGCGGCCGCGCCTTGGGTGTAGTCGGCGCTGTCGGTCGACGTGCCGGGATCGTAGATGTGCGTCTGCTGGCCCAGGGCATCGTACTCATACGCGCGGTACAGCGTGCGCACGGTGCCTGCGTTGTCGGTCACGCCCTGCCATTCCTTGGCGATCAGGCCCAGGCTGTTGTAGGAGCTGTAGTGGTTGACGCCCATGGCATCGGTGCTCTGCACCGTGTGGCCCAGCGCGTCGTACTGGGCATAGCTGGTGCGGTCGGTGCGGGCGAGCGTGTCGGCGTCGCCCCAGGCATCCACCGGCTTCCGGTCGGGCAGGTAGAGGTGGTCCAAGCCGGTCATGAACGACAGCGATGGCCCCACGTACCGTGTCAGCTGCGCATCGAAGGGGCCCGCTGCACTGCCTCCCAGATAGACGGGCTGCCCCTCGTCCACGACGTACGGGTATTGGGGGTTGCTGGTGAGCGCCTGGACTTCCGCCAGGCTGGTGGTGTAGACGACATCGACGAAGCCCGGCTGCGCGGATGTGAGCCGGTACAGCCTGATGCTGCCCGGTTGCTCGGCCGTGGCGACATAGCCCTGGATGCCCTCGCCCACCACGAAGGGCATTGCCAGCCAGGACTGGTACTCCGACAGGTTGGTGGTGTAGAGGTGCTTGCCGAAGTAGGTGTTGTTGATCCTGTACAGCGCCGTTCCGCCCTCGAAAGGAGCGCTTGCGATGTAGCCCACCACACCCTCCTTGGCCCAGAGGGGATTCCCCTCGATGAAGGCGACCTCCGTATTGGGCGCCAGTGCGTAGGGCGGCAGCGGGCTGGGTGCCAACGGATTGCCCTCGGCATCGGCGCCGTTGAGGTACTCGGTCTTCATGACCACGTTGCCGAAGGCATCGCGGCGGAAGACGGTCAGCGGCGTGACCGGGGTTGCGCCGTCGCTGCCCGCGCGCGTGGGCTCGGCCACGGCAGTGACGCGGCCCAGCGCGTCGTAGTAGCTGTAGGTGGAGGCACCCTTGGCGTCGGTGGTGCGCGTGAGATTGCCCACGGCGTCGTAGCCGTAGCTGGTGGTCAGGTCGCCGCGCGTGCTGGTGCCGTTGGACGCGGAGCTGTACTCCACGTTGCGCCGGATCTCGCTCGTCTTGCGGTTGTTGCGGTCGTAGGTGGTGTCCACGCGGCGGTCGTTGTTGGCGTCCGCCACGGGAGCCGGCGGCGTGCCGCCTGCGTTGACCGCACCGGTCCAGCCCGCCAGGCTGCTGGTGCCGGCCCAGCTCACCGCCTTCGCATATTCGATGCGCATGGTGGCGTTGCCCACCGCATCGAACGCCTGGGTGGTGAGGTAGCCCATCGCATCGACACTGGCAATCTGCTGGCCGCGGCGGTCGTAGAAGTGGGTGCTCAGGGTCCAGGTGCCCGCACTCTTGAGTTGTGCCACCTGGGTGAGTTCACCGAAGGTGTTGTAGGTGTTGCGGGTCGTCTTGCCCGCGAAGGTATCCTGCGCAGTGCTGCTGCCGCCCTCGTGAACGTAGGCAGCCGCCTCGCGCACCTCGATGCCCCGGCCCAGGCGGTCGTACGTGGTCGACAAGGTGCGATCGGCATCGTGAACCAGCGCATCGACCGTGGCCTGGACCTGTGCGCGGCCCAGGCTCGGCGGATGCCCTGCCGCCAGGCCGGTCGCGACGCCGTAGCGGGTGAGCACGGTCGCATCGCCGAAGATGTTGCGGCTGTAGCCGGTGACGAAGCCCAGGGCATCGACCTCATGGACCACGCGTCCGGCGAGGTCGTAGGTCTTGTAGCTGTAGTTGCCGCCGATGTCGCGGTTGGCAACGGCATTGCCTAGCGCGTCGTAGGTGGTCTGGGTGTAGAGGGTCTGGACGGTGTCGTGGCGGCCGTCCAGCCCATCGACGGCGAAGGTGTCGCCCGAGGGGTTGTACACGCCCACCGGCGGGTAGATGACCTTGACCTGGCGTCCCACCTGGTCGTATTCGTACGTGGTGGTGCGCTGCTCGGGCCGCCCCGCTCCTTCCGTGCGGCTGCGCAGGTTGCCGAAGCTGTCGTAGGCCAGCACGGTGATGACGTTGCCGATACCGCTCGAGCCGGCGTTGACCTGCAGCCGCCCATCGCCGCCGACCGTGACAGCGGTGAGCTCGACCGGCGGGGAGATCTCCCGCAGCATGCGGCCGCTGCGGTCGTATTCGTACTGCCACACCAAGGTCTTGGCATTGGTGTAGCTGGTCTTGTTGTCCAGCGCATCGTAGGTCCACGACTCGGTGAAGTCCCCGTCGACGCTGGACAGAACGCGCCCTGCGGCGTCGTACTGGAAGCTCTTGCTGCGGTCTTCGGCGCTGGTGACGACAGCCGCGGCAATGGCGGCGGAGGTGCTGGCGGTGCCGGCAGGGATGGACAGCGCATAGTGCAAGGTGGCGCGCACCTGCCCGAGCCCGTCGTAGTCGGTCTTGCTGACGAAGCCCAGGGGATCGACGCTGTAGATTTCTTGTCCGCCGGCATTGAAGACGTGGGAGGACACACGGTCGTTGGCGGCGTCAAGTGCCGTGCGGGAACGGATGTCGCTCACGCTGGCGGTGGTGCTCAGCCCGGCGACGTTGAGGGCCTGCGCATAGCCGCGGCTCTGGACGACCTGCCCCAGGCCGTCGTAGATGGATTCGGTGACCGCGCCCTGGGCGTTGACAGCGAAGACCTGGCGGTTGGCCTGGTCGTAGGCAAAGCGCTGGATGCGGTCGACGCCCGCGTTGGCAGAGACGGCGCCCTGCAGGGCCGCATCGGTGTAGGTTGTGGCGGCAGTGGGCGCAGCGATGGGGTTGGCGTAGCCGATCTGCTGGGTCACGTTGCCGAAGGCGTCGTAGACGCTGCGGGTGACGCCGCCCAAGGCATCGACCGTGAAGGTCCGATGGCCTGCGCCGTCGTGGGCGAACACAGACACGCGGTCGGCGCCGGCGTCGGGCTGAACAGCCGTGAGCATGGCGCTCTCGGTGAGCGGCGCAATGGTGTAGCCGTTTGCGACACCGCTGAAGCCCAGAACGTCGATGGGCCGTGCATATTGGGCAGTGCGCACGACGCGGCCGACGCCGTCATAGGTGTTGCGCGTGACCGCACCCACGCCGTCGACGCGCCAGGCCAGCCGCCCTGCGGCGTCGTACACCATGTACTGCGCCTGGTCCATGTCGGGCGCGACGGTGAGATTGCCGAAGACGGCATCGATGTCGTTGGGCACGGAGCTGAACAGCGGCCACGCATGCGCGGTCTGGCGCACCAGCCGGCCCACACCGTCGTAGTCGTAGGAGGTGACCTGGCGCATCTCGCCCACGCCCGACACCAGATCGGACGTATTGGTGTAGCGCAGTTCGTACCGCAGCCGGTTGGCGTCGTCGTACAGGTAGTCGGTAACACGGTCCTGGTCGCTCGCAACGACCTGAGCGGGATCGGTCCCCTCTCCCACCGGATTGCGATAGCTGGCGCGGCGCGTGATGTTGCCGTTGCCGTCGTACTCGGTCTTGCTGACCGCGCCGATGCCATCCACGCTCCAGGTCAGCCGGTTGGCTGCGTCATGCACGTTGCGCACGCGCGCATCGTGCGCATCGTCGG
The DNA here is from genome assembly GCF_009755665.1 of Variovorax paradoxus. Classification (NCBI taxonomy): domain Bacteria; kingdom Pseudomonadati; phylum Pseudomonadota; class Betaproteobacteria; order Burkholderiales; family Comamonadaceae; genus Variovorax; species Variovorax paradoxus. The sequence continues at coordinate 2,585,917 of NZ_CP046622.1, read as the reverse complement.
CCACCGGGGCGGGCGCCGTGCGACCGTCCCAGGCCGCAAGCGCTGCGGCCGTCAGAGGCGTGGCATAGCGGCGCTGCGCGTCGATGTTGCCGTTGGCGTCGTAGCTGTATTGGGTGACATTGCCCAGGGCATCGACATTCCACGTGGCGCGGTTGGCGGTGTCGTAGACGCTGCGACTCCGCTGGTCGCGCGTGGCATCGGCCGCCACAGGCGGTGCGGACGTGCCGTTCCAGTTGCCGAGCGCGGCACTGGTCAGCGCCGTTGCATAGGCACGCGACTCCGTGACGTTGCCATTGGCGTCGTGGAAGTACTGGACCACATTGCCGGCGCCGTCCACCTTCCAGGTGGCGCGGTTCAGGGCATCGTAGACGGTGCGCACGCGCTCGTCGCGCGCCGTGTCGGCGTTGACGGGCGGATCGCTGGCGATGTTCCAGGTCGCCAGGTTGATGCGGTTGGCATACGCCCGCGTCTCGACGACATTGTTGGCCTGGTCGTAGGTGTATGCGACGACGGCGCCGGTGCCGTCGACGCTGAAGCGCAGACGGCCATCGCGGTCGTAGCGGCGCGATTCGACAAGGTCCACACCGGCGCTGGCCACCACCTTGACCTGGATCTGCGCGACGGTGGGAGCATTGCCCAGGCCCGTGCTGTCGATGGGCAGCGCATACGAGGTGCGGCGCACGACGCGGCCTTCGGCGTCGTATTCCTGGCGGGTGACGTTGCCCAGCGCGTCAAGCGTGAAGACGAGCCGGTTGTCGGCGTCGTAGGCCTGGCGCGTGGCATGGCCGTTGGCATCGACGATGCGCACGACGTTGTTGGCGGCGTCGTATTCGTAACGGCGCGTGAGGTCCAGACCGTCGGGGTCGACCTGCTCCTTCACGCGGCGACCGGCGCCGTCGTAGGTGTACTGGGTGGTACTGCCGTTGGGCGTGGTCACGCGCAGCACCTGGCCGGTGGTGTCGTAGGCGTAGGTGGTGACGAGGTTCAGGCCCGCGGGGTCGACCGTCTGGTGCAGGACCTGGCCGTTGAGGTCGTACTGGGTGGCGGTGACCACGCCGCGCGCGTCGGTGACGCTGACGGTCTGGCCCTTGGCATCGTAGCCGTAGCTGGTGACGAGGTTAAGGCCCGTGGGGTCGACGGTGCGGGTGAACAGGCGGTTGGCCGCGTCGTAGGTGAAGTTGGTGAGGACGCCGTTGGCGTCGGTGTGGGTGAGGACGAGCCCGGTCTTGTCGTAGGTGCTGCCGGTGGCAACCGTGGTGGTGGCATCCAGCGCTGCGGATGTCTGCAGCAGGTTGCCGCTCTTGTCGTAGCTGTAGCTGGTGGTGTTGCCGCGCCCATCGGTCACGCTCTGGGTCTGGCCCTGGCGGGTGCGCACAGTGGTCAGGGTCACGCCTTCGGGCGTGGTGACGGTGGTGCTGCGGTTGGCGGTGTTGTAGCTGTAGCTGGTGGTGTTGTTGAGCGCATCGCGCTGGGTGAGCACGCGGTCGAAGGCGTCGTAGCTCGTGGTGCGGCTGGCGTTGAGCGCGTCGACGGTGGTGACGATGCGGCCGAGCCGGTCGTAGCCGACCTGGCTGCGGTTGCCGTTGCCGTCGAAGCGCTCGGTGACGCGGCCGAAGGCGTCGTAGGTCTGGCGCCGCGTGATGGCGAGGGTGGTCGCATCGCTCACGCTGCGGGTCAGCAGGCCGCGGCGGTCGTAGCTGGCGGTGTCGGTGACGACATAGCCGCTCTTGAGCGCGTAGGTGGTGGCGGTGGCCTCGCGGAAGGCGTTGTAGGAATAGCTGGTGGCACTGTCCAGCGCGTCGGTGGTGCTGGCGCGGGTGCCGGTGGCGTTGTAGGTGTGCAGGACGTGGGTGTCCTTGGCGGGATCGGCCACGGCGGCGAGCTGGCTGGCCAGGCTGGCGGTGTTCAGGCCGCCGGGGGTGGTGGCGCCGAGCGTCACCACATCGACGCGGCTGCCGTAGACGACCTCTTCGGCCAGTTGGCCCAGGGCGTTGTAGCGGCTCTCGGTGACTTCGCCCATGGCATTGACGGTGTAGGCCAGGCGCCCGATGGGGTCGTAGAAGAAGAGCGTGCGATGACCGTTGGCGTCGGTGGTGCTGGTGCGACGGCCGGCGGCGTCGTAGGTGTGCGTGAGGCCGTTGGCCGTCCACAGGGCGAACGGATCGGTCAGGGCAACGGCGTCGCTGCCGCGGCCGTCGAGTTGGCCGATGAGGCGGCCCTGGATGTCGTAGAGCGCGCGGCTGGTGCGCTCGTCCGTCGTGCCCACCGCGGTGGTGGTCTGGACCAGCTGGCCGACGCTGTCATAGGCGAACTGGGTGACGGTGCCTTCCGCGTTCGTGCGGGTGAGCAACTGGTTGGCCGCGCTCCAGGCCTGGATAGTGACTTGATCGCGCGCAGCATCTACGGCCGGACGGATGCTGTCCAGGGTGGACGTGCCATTGACGGCGCCCGTCGGATTGGCGCGCCGGATGATCTGCGTGACGTTGCCCCGGGCGTCGTAGAGGGTTTCGGTGAGGTAGCCCTCTCCATCGACTTGCCCGACAAGGCGGCCTTGGGCATCATGGAGGTTGTAGGCGTGGATGTCGGCGCTGCTGTTGGTGCTGGGGCGCAGGCCGCTCAGGTTGTAGCTGGCGCGTGCGATGGCCACGGCAGCAAGACGCGCTGGCAGGTTGGCGAAGTTGGCGGCGCGATTGGCGTAGCGGACGGTCTGTACCAGTTCGCCAGCGGCGTTGTACTTGTACTCGGTGAGGTAGCCCTCGGCGTCCAGGGTGCCTTGCAGGCGCCCGTCTCGGTTGTACAGCTCGGTGACGGTGCGGTCCTGCTGGATGTCCAGTGCCGCGTAGATGGTGGTGACAGGCGTGCCCTGGACGACCTGGCTGAAGCTGAGTTCGCCGTCGAGGTAGTGGGCATCGCCTGTATAGGCGGCGGTGAAGGTCTGCGTACCCGGCGGCAAGAACACGCCCGACAGCGTGGCCACGCCGTTGACGACCTGGGCGGTGCCCAAGAGGCGGAGGCCTTGGTAGAAGCTCACGAGGCCGCCAGGGGCGACGCCGCCGACCTGCACGGACAAGGAGCCGTCCTTGGCGATCGAAGCCGCCGTGAGGTTGGTTAAGGTGACCGGGGCCTTGGTTATCGTGACGCTGCTTGTGATCTGCGAGGTCGCATTGTTCGCATCGCCCGAGTACACAGCCTTGATGCTGTGCGATCCCACATCGAGGGTGCTCACGCTCAAGGTGGCCTTGCCGTTGACCAGGGCCACGGTGCCCAGCAGGACCGCGCCGTCGTAGAAGCTGACTGTGCCGCCTTCGGGGTTGCCTTGGCCCGTGGGAGTGGCGGTGAGGATCAGGGGAGCGCCGTAGACAGGTGCGGCGGGGCTGGTCGTCAAGCCAACGAAACTCTCCACGGGAGCAGCCACGATCTGCTGGGACAACGCCCGGTAAGACTCAACGCTGACGGCCTGGTAGCTGGCATCGCCCGCGTAGCTGGCCGTGATGCTGGCCGTGCCCAACGGCAGACTGCTCAGTGTCAGTGTGGCTACGCCATTGATCACATCGGCAGTCCCGATCGCCGTGCCGTTGCTATAGAACGTGACCGGGCCGGTGACGGGCGGACCGTTGAAAGCCCCGTCGTAATAGATATCCGTTCCCCTGACCGCGATCTTGGCCATCAAGGTCAGCGGCGAGCCAGCCGTAGCCTGGGACCTTGACGAAGTGACCTCAATGGCGGGCGGAGCCTTCTCGATGACGATCTGCACCGTGCGGCTCACTCCGGCAGGATTGCTTGCATCGCCCGAGTACACCGCCGTGAGATTGTGCGTCCCCAGAGACAGCGGCGGAATCTGGAAGGAGCCGCCGCTGCCGACACCAAGCAGCGTTTGCCCCTCGAAGATGCTGAAGGTGCCTCCGCTGCTGCCGGAACTGGGATACAAACTCGCACGCAACCCAACCGGTATGCCGAGGACTGGCCTTGGCACGGAGCCCTGGGACAAAGTCACCGAATTGGCCGCCACAGTCGGCGCAGGCACTGCCGTGGACCCCGCAGCCACCTGGACCGAAGGCCCCGCAGCCATGACGCTGCCCTGGTTGTTGGCGTCGCCGCCATAGCTCGCCTGCAGCACGCTGGCGCCCAGCGGCAGGTAGTTGGTCACGAGCGTCGCGACACCATTGACCACCGAAGCCCTGCCCAGGAACGTCGCACCCGCGAAGAAGGTCACCACGCCGCTGGGAGCGGTTCCGGCCACCTGCGCCGTCAGCGTCACAGCTTCGCCCTGCGTCACGCTGGTTGCGGAAACCGCCAGCGTCGTCTCCGAAGCCTTGACAACAGAAATACCGAAAAGATCGGCCGCGCTCGCAGCATTGCCTGCGTCGCCGCTATATACGGCGCGTAGCGTGGGTCTGCCTACGGGAAGCTGGTCGGCGCTGAGACTGGCTTGGCCGTTGACCAATGCAACAGTTCCCAGCAACTCCAAGCCGTTGTAGAAACTAACAGTGCCAGCGGGCGCAAGGAGCGATCCCTCGCCCGCAGTGACTACCGCGGTCAAAATCGGAGGCGAGTAGCTCCCGGTCGTCTGGGCGATAGTCAGCGTTGTGGTGGTGGAGACTGCTTGTGTCGATGCCACGATCTGCTGGTACAGCGCCAGGCGAGACTCAAGGCTGACGGCCTGGTAGCTGGCATCGCCCGCGTAGCTGGCCGTGATACTGGCCGTACCCAACGGCAGACTGCTTAGCGTCAGTGTGGCTACGCCATTGATCACATCGGCAGTTCCGATCGCCGTGCCGTTGCTATAGAACGTGACCGGGCCGGTGACGGGCGGACCGTTGAAAGCCCCGTCGTAATAGATATCCGTTCCCCTGACCGCGATCTTGGCCATCAAGGTCAGCGGCGAGCCAGCCGTAGCCTGGGACCTTGACGAAGTGACCTCAATGGCGGGCGGAGCCTTCTCGATGACGATCTGCACCGTGCCGCTCACTCCGGCAGGATTGCTTGCATCGCCCGAGTACACCGCCGTGAGATTGTGCGTCCCCAGAGACAGCGGCGGAATCTGGAAGGAGCCGCCGCTGCCGACACCAAGCAGCGTTTGCCCCTCGAAGATGCTGAAGGTGCCTCCGCTGCTGCCAGAACTGGGATACAAATTGGCATACAACCCAACCGGTACGCCGAGGACTGATTTCGGCGAGTAGCCCTGGGACAAACCCACCGAGTTGGTCACCGTCGGCGCAGGCACTGTCGTGGATCCCGCAGCCACCTGGACCGAAGGCCCCGCAGCCATGACGCTGCCCTGGTTGTTGGCGTCGCCGCCATAGCTCGCCTGCAGCACGCTGGCGCCCAGCGGCAGGTAGTTGGTCACGAGCGTCGCGACACCGTTGACCACCGACGCCCTGCCCAGGAACGTCGCGCCCGCGAAAAAGGTCACCAGACCACTGGGAGCGGCCCCGGCCACCTGCGCCGTCAGCGTCACAGGTTCGCCCTGCGTCACACCCGTCGCGGAGGCCGTCAGCGTCGTCGCCGTGGGCGACCGCACCACCGCGCCGTTCTGACCCGATGTGTTGCTGGTGGCATTGATCGCATCGCCGCTGTACACCGCCTTGAAGGCCGCGGCACTCGCCGGACCTGCGATCTGGATCGATGCAATGCCATTGACCAGCGCCGCGCTGCCTACCACCGTAGCGCCGTTGTAGAAGGTCACCGTGCCGCTTGGCGAGATCGGAAAAAGGGAAGCCGTGCCCACGGATGCGCTCAGATTCAATGCCGATTCGCTACCCGATACAACGAGCACAGTCTTGGTGGGGTTTGGACTGATCGTGAGGCTTTGCGGGCTGGAAGTTACCGCCGCGTGCATGGCGTCCCCCGCATACTCCGCTCGAATGTTCAGATTGCCCACCGGCAGGCTGGCGATCTCGAGCATAGCCAGCCCGCCGATGACTGTTGCAGTCCCGATGAGTACCGTTCCGTTGTAGAACTTCACCTCGCCGGCGGCTGACGCAAGTCCGGGCGGCTGCATGGTAGTCAGCGCGACCGACAGCGTCACCGCTTGTCCGTAGCTTGGGTGAGTGCCGAAAGCCCCGCCGTATGCGTCGAATCTGCTTGAGAAACTCAGTGCGGCGCTGGTGGTTGCACCCGAGATCGTCTTTAGGGCGATCGGCGAAATGCTCGCAGGCCGCTGTACATCGCCCGAGTACGCCGCGCGGATGCTGTGCCCCCCCACCGGCAGCTCAGTCGTGACGAGCGTGGCCACGCCATTGACCACCGCCGCGCTGCCGATCACGGTCTCGCCGCTGAAGAACGTCACCATCCCGCCGGGATTGGTCCCCTCGATGGTGGCCGTCAAGGTCACCGCCGTGCCCAGCGGGGCCGGCGCCGCACCCACGTTGAGCGAGATCCCGCCCACGGTGGCCGGATCGATCAGCAACTCGATGTTGGCCCCATTGCCCAGCTGCGTCACATCGATCGGATTGGCCAGTTGCGTCACGCTCAGGATGCGCGACGCCCCGTCATAGGTGGTCTGCTTCACATAGCCCAGCGCATCCACCTGCCAGGTGAGCCGGTTGGCCGTGTCGTAGAAGCGCCAGACCTTCTGGTCCCGCGCCGTGGCGGCCGGACGGATGGCATCGAGGCCGGTGGCCGTGTTGGTCGCACTCCAGGCGGTCGTTGGCTTGCCGACCCCATCCACCAGGGCCGCCGTGCCGATCGGCGTCGCATAGGCAATGGTCTGCCGCAGCTGCCCGTTGGCGTTGTACACATACTCGATCACCGCCCCCGTGGCATCGATGTCGGCGATCTTGCGGTCCGCCGCGTCGTACAGCATCCACTTGCGCACGCCCGTCGGGTCCTGCGTCATCAGCAGGTTGCCGTCCTTGTCGTAGGCATAGGTGGTGGTGCCCAGCACGCCGGTGCCCACGCTGGTCTGCGTGACGCTGACCAGCCGCCCGGCGCGGTCGTAGGCCGAGATGGTGACCAGGCCGCTGGCCAGCGTGACGGTGGTCCTGGCGTTGGCGTCGTCGTAGCTGGTGACGGTGACGTTGGCCGTGGCGCCGCCGTCCAGGGACGGGCCGCTCGCGGAGAGCAGCCTACCCAGGCCGTCGTAGACGTAGTGGCTGACGCCGGCAGTCGCGCCGGGCTCGATCTTCTGCAGCAGCAGGCCGCGCGGGTCGTAGATGTACTGGGTGGTGGCGGCGGTAGCAGGGTCGCCCTGCCCGCTCGCATTGACGGCCCCGTAGGTGGTGGCGGTCTGGAGTTCGCCGCGGCCGTCGTAGGTGTAGTCGGTGCGCTGGCTGCGCGTGAGGTCCTGGCCCTGGCGCCAGGTGGTCATCTGCGCCTCGGTGGGCACGGCCGTCTGCGCGAGGGCGGCGGTGTCGTACGGGGCGCCGGCGTATTCGACGGCGCTGGTGCGCAGCCCGTTGGCGTCGTAGCTGTATTCGGTGACGTTGCCCTGGGCGCTGACGGTGAAGCGCAGCTGGTAGGGGTTGTTCTGTGCGTAGACGTAGCGCACGGTCTCGGGCAGCGCGGCCTCTTTGCTGAAGGCGCCTCGGCTGGTGGCGGCATCGGCGTAGAGGGTGTCGGTGAGCAGCTGGTTGGCGGCGCTGTAGGTGCGGGTGCGGGTGTCGCCGGCCGAGTCGACTTCCTTCAGCAGGTTGCCGCGCTCGTCGTAGGTGAGCGCCACCTTGTGGCCTTCGCCGTCGGTGACGAGGGTGAGGTTGCCCGCGGCGTCGTAGACATAGCTGACCTGGCTGAGCCCGGCGGGGTTGCCGGCGGTGACGCCCTGGCGCACCTGGACGAGCTGGCCCTGGGCGTCGTAGAGGTAGACGGCGGCGGCGCCGAGCGCATCGGTGACGGTGGTGGTACCGGCGGCGGTGTCGTAGGCGAAGGTGGTGACGGCGCCGAGCGCGTCGGTGACGCTCTGGACCTTGTAGACGCCGCCGGCCTGCACGTAGGTGAAGGCCAGGCTGGTGCCGTCGCTCTGGCTGACGCTGGCCACGCGCCTGCTGGCGCCGTCGTAGGTGTAGGTGGTGACGTAGGTCTTGCCATCGGCCACGCTGTTGTCGTCGGGGCTGAGGTCGACGGTGACGGTGGACAGGCGGTTGCTGCCGTCGTAGGCGTAGCGCACGCGGGTGGAGGTGGCGCCCCCGGCGGTGACGGTGCGGATCTGGGTGAGGTTGGTGCCGCTGTAGTCGTAGTGGGTGACGTCGCCGTTGGCAGCGGTGGCGGACTGCACGGTGCCGTTGGCGTTGTAGGTGTAGCTGACCGTGTTGCCACTGGCGTCGGCGGCCGAGACGAGGCGGCCCTGTCCGCTGGCCTGGTAGCGCTCGGTCAGGCCGCTGTCGCCGTCGGTCCAGATGAACTGGGACGCGCCTGCGTCGTGGGCGATGGTGTCGAAGGCGCCCGCGCCGGCGGTGCTGACGTAGAGGTTCCTCGCAGCGTCCCAGGTGTAGACGGCTTGGGCGCCGTCGCGGTCGGTGCGGGTGAGGGTGCTGCCGGCGGTGGCCACGGTGCCGGTGAGCAGCATGCGCTGGCCGAAGGCGCCGACGGCCCAGTTGTCGGCGTTGTCGTCGCTGAGCTGGCCCTGGCTGTTGTAGGTGCGCAGGCTGACGGTGTCGGGACCGCGGCCCAGGAGGAGTTCGTCGCGGGTCTGCAGCACGAGGTTGCCGGTGGCGGCGTTGACGTAGGCCTGCTCGCCGCTGCGCCCCTGCCCCGCCGTCCCCGTCTGACCGCGCTGGCCCAGTGTGGCCTGCGAGCCCAAGCTCAAACCCAGACTATTGCCGCTGACGATTGCAACCATTGAGAGCCTCACCCATTGTTCCTGGGAACCGCCGATCGGCAGCCTTGGGATCCGCCCGCATCGCTTGGAGAGGGGCGGCTCACACGGAGGGACCTCCCCTCTGGCTGTGCCAGCCCCATACCGGGCTGGCTTACGGTTCTTCTGCGGAACTCATCCAGCGAGTTGCCAATTCGTTTAGCGGGAAGACCAACTGGAATGCAGGGGCAATCGCACGGAGCCTCAGCAGCTGCCGCTAAACAGATCGCCTGGGCACTGGATATGCTTGCGAAACGTTGCCTCGCCGCTGGCCTGCCTGTCTGGCAGATCCGGATGCTCCGACGCAGCGGATACCACCCCCTCCCATGCCTAAGATGGTCTTCGAAGACCGGAGATTGATATGACGAACAGTGAACCCATTGCGTTCGATGCCCTGATGTCCCAAGGCATGGCGGCGAGCCAAGCCAACGATGGTGCGCAAGCGGTCGAGTGGTTCCAAAAGGCGAGCGCCGCCGAGCCCGCTGCGGGCCTGCCGCAATTTTTGCTGGGTGCCGAACTTGCGTCGATGGGCAACATGGACCAGGCCGAAGCGGCATTTGCCAATGCCACGCGTCTGGCGCCAGACTTCCCGATGGCGCGCTACCAGTTGGGCCTGTTGCAGTTCAGCTCGGGGCGAGCAGCCATCGCGCTGCTGACCTGGCAGCCGCTGCTTCACTTGCCCGACTCCGATCCGCTTCCCCACTTCGTGAACGGATTCGCGGCACTGGCGCAAGACCGCTTCGACGAGGCCTTGCGGCACTACGAGCAAGGCTTGGCGCTCAACACCACCAACGATGCATTGTCTGGCGACATCGAGAAAATCATCGCAGGCATCAAGGCGCTTGCGCCAAATGCAGCACCGTCGGCAGACGGCCCCGGGGAGTTGCCCGCCGAATCTGACACCCACGTCCTGTTGGCCAACTACCAGCAGCAGGGCCGCCCGCATTGATTGCCGAGCAGGACTGCGCATGCCCTCTCCCAGCCCACGCACGACCCGATGATTGACCCGTCGACGCATTTGGCGGCCATGATCCGTGCCCAGTTCGGCGCGCAGTTTCGTGCGCAGGTTAAGGAGCGCGCCACTGTCGCGAGGGACGTGCCCCGCAATGCGGATGACCCCCGCTCGCCTCCTGGAAAGGACCAGGCGCAAATACAGGAGATGGTGGCGCTGCGTGTGCGGGCGCTGTCGCCCGATGATCCGCAGCGACAGCGCAAGGCTTTTCGGCTCTTTCTCGAATCGGTGCTGATGCAATCATTCGGCCGCGAGCGGCTCGACGACAGGGGGTTCGACCAGATGGTCGATGCTGTCTTGCAGCGGATGGAAAGCGATGCCGGCCTCCATGCGGCACTGCGCGAAGCGGGCGACCTCCTGCTCGCCGATGCGACGCCAGATGCCCACGGTCGACCCGCCTCGCGCCCGGGGGGGGCTTTGCCGCGCTAAGCGCCTTCTTCGCGTTTCAGTTCAGGTTCGAGGCCCGGCGGCAACAGATCGGCCATGTCGCCGCCCAAGGGAGCCGCGCGCCCGCCGAGCAGCCGCCTCGCAAGGCGTTGAAGATCGTTGGCATCCTTCACTTCGCCGCTCAGCAGTGCAATGGCATAGCGGCCCGACAAATTGCCCGGGTCGAGCCGCTGCGCCAAGGCGGCATGCGCCTCGGCATCTTGCCGCAACTGCTGCATCGCAAGAACGACCGCGAGTCCGCCATGACTCTCTCCAAAGTTCCGGTCCAGCGCCAGCGCAGCCTCGAAGCTGGTGCGTGCCGCCGGCAAGTTGCCCTGCAGGATTTGCGTCCATGCAAGGCCATGCCATGTCCCGATGTGTGCCGACATGGCCGACAGCGCGCGCACGAAGGCGGCGTTGGCTGCCGCCAGATCACCGGCCAGCAGCGCGGCAAAGCCCCGGGTCGACCAAGCCCGGCCATCGTCCGGATGGCGCTGCAAAGCCGCATCTGCCAATGCGGCCGCGCGCACGGCGTCGCGCGCCGCCAATGCCAATGAAGCCTGGGCCACCAGGGCTTCGACCGGAGGTTCATCCGGCGTGCTGCCGCCAAGGCTGGCTGCCGACCAGCGCTGCGCTGCGGCAAGCTCGGACGCATCGACGGCGATGAGGCTCGCGACGCCGGCGGCACTGACGTCGAGTTGGCGGCTTGCTTCCGCTTCCTTCGCCCAGGTCATGGCACGGGTGAGCTGACCGTCGTGATGCAGCGCCCGCAGCCACAACTGCTGCAGGGCCCGCGTCGCGACCACCGGTTGCGTGCCAGCAACTTCAGATGCGGCAGTCCCGACTTCGACCGTCGGTGCCAGCCGTGCGATGCAATCTTGATAGCGGCCACGCCTCAGATCGATGAAGGCCAGGTTGTGCAGCAGCACTTCGGCAAAACCAACCGGCGGCTGCGGTGTGTTCGTCAATGCCTCAAGCACGCCGGCGGCTTCGTCGTAGCGCTGCTGCGCGAGCCAGAAGTCGCCTTCGCGCAATCGCCAGGCGAGCGGCTCGGCCTCCAGGGTCTGGCCGTGTTCCAGGTGAAACCGCGCGCGCTCCCACTCTCCGCAGGACAGCGCGGTCTCGAAGGCGTCGATCAAGAGCGCATTGTTGGATGGATCTTCGCGCAAGAAACCGTCGAGTCGGTCAAGGCGCTGGCGTGCTGCGGCGAGGTAAGCGGTCGATTGGGTCATAAAGGAATGGATGTGGTCTTTTGGCCGATGGAGGTCACCAGGACACGTCGCAACGCGCGTCGTTGCTCAGAAGCTCACGCAGCCGCAGCAAACCCTGCCGATGCAGCTGCGAAATACGCCCTCGCGTCACCCCCATGGCGTCAGCGATTTCGTCGAACGGAACGTCCTGCAGATAGTGGTGGCGGATCACGCGCTTCTGCTGCTCGGAGAGCTGATCAACCAGCCCACGGAGGACGGTACGCAATTGCTGGACTTCGGTTTTCCGGAAATAGCTAACTTCGGGGGAAGGCGCATGAGTGTCGCCGCCGAAGGACTCGGCGTCGACCATGCCCGTGTCCTCGAGCAGGATACCCAGCGCGAGACCGATGCCGACCTCCGCGAGATAGCGAAAGAGCTTGTCGGCATCGCGCGTCGACGACCGGCCCGCTGCGGTCTCGTTCGTATTGGTGCCGGCGGCTTCCTGTGCGGCCTCTTTGGCCGCTTCGAGACGCTCCTGGCGCAGACGCATCTTGATGCTGATCTGCTGGTTTTTTTCGGTGAGGCGCACGAGCCCGTTGAGCACGGCACCCTGCACGCGCTTGGCCGCGAAGGTCTTGAACTGTGCGCCCTGGCCCGGATCGAACCGGTCGACCGCTTCGACGAGACCGACACGGGCGAGTTGCAGATAGTCTTCGAACTCCACATCGCTGTGGGTGCGCCGGGCGAAGACCGTGGCAGCCACCATGCGCGCATAGGGAAGATAGTGACAGATCAACTGCTCGCGTGCTGCGGCGTCGGCACCCTGCCGCCAACGGTTCCAGAGCGGTGCCGTATCCAGATCGGTATCGGCGTCCACCGGCATCGAACTTGCGCGAGACATCGTGCGCGTCGTCTCAATGGAAACTGCCGACCAGTGCCTTGAGCACAAGGCTCCAGCCATCGACCAGGATGAACATCAGTATCTTGAGCGGCAGCGCGATGGTGGTGGGCGGCATCATCATCATGCCCAGCGCCATCAGGATGCTCGACACGATCAGGTCGATCAGCAGGAAGGGCAGGAAGATGACGAACCCGATCTGGAATGCAGCCCGCAATTCCGACAGCATGAACGACGGGATGAGTTGCACGTTGCTGATGTCGTCCATCGACTTGGGAATGGGCGCCTTCGACAGTTCCACCATCAACGCCAGATCGGCTTCACGCGTCTGACGGACCATGAAGTCGCGCAATGGCGCAATGCCCTTGCCGTAGCCCTCCTCGACCGAGAGTTTTCCGGCCATGAACGGCTCGAAGGCATCCTGATTGAGCTTCTGCAGCACCGGAGACATGGTGAACAGGGTCAGAAAGAGCGCCAGGCCGATCAACACGGTATTGGGCGGCGTTTCGTTCATGCCAATGGCATGGCGCAGCATCGACAGCACCACGATGATGCGCAGGAAACTCGTCAGACACACCACCAGGGCCGGGAGGATGGCCAGCACCGTGAGGCCGAGCACCACCCGCAGGGCCTGCGCCGTTTCGGTGGCGGGAGTGCCTGAAAGCACCGGTGCGCTCGAAGACAGCGGCGCTGCATTCGACTTGCTGCCGCTTTTGGGAGCAGTCCTGGTCTCGGCAGTTTTTGGTGCGGGTGCCGGCTGTGCCACAGGAGGAGTGGCCGCCGGGGACACGGTGCCGCCCGACATCTCCGGTGCGGGAACCGATTCCGGCTCTGCCTGCGCGCGCGCATCACTGACCGGCCAGGCAAACAGGCAGACGGCCAACAGCACAAGCCAGATGGCGAGATGCAACGGCAGCCGCGCACGTCGATCGCGCTCCCCCACAGTACGTACGGCAGCACGCGTCATCGGAGTGCCTCGATGGTCGACCCCGCAACCGGCTCCGGCGACGGCTCCTGTTCGGGGGTCGAGGTCTCGGCGAGCAGTTGAATCGACTGGGCCGTGCACCCCAGCAGCAGTCGACGCCCACCCCAAACCACCACATGCAGGCTGTGGCCCGACGACAGTCGCGTGCTCGACACCCGTTCGATCTCGCGGGAGGACGCGGTGTCGAGCAGTCCGCCGAATCGCAGCCAGGAGGCCCCGCCTGCCCTCCTGGCAGGGGAGGACTTTCGGCGAGCCACCGCCAGGGCGCCAGCCAGCAATCCGCCCGCGACGAGAATCGCGATCCACCATCGATCGCCGGCGCTTCCGGCGGCGTCATTCGGATGTCCGCGTTTGACGGGAATGCTGGAGGGCAAGCTGGTACCGCCTGACAGTGCCACGGCATTGCCGCTGTCTCGCGTGCTCTGTGCATGGATGGGTGGTACCGCGAGCAGCAGACCCGCCGCGACCATGCCGCAGACAAGACTCGACTTGCAGGCGCCGATCCGCGGCTGCCATTTCGCCCCTGCGTCCATTTGTCAGCTACCAGAGCCTAAGGCCAGCGAAACAGGCAGCTCGGTGAGACGAACCGCGAAGTGCCCATCGACCGCGACGAGTTGGCCCCGTGCCACCACGCGTCCCTCGATGGTCAGATCCACGGCCTGATCGATTTCGCGATCGAGACGCAGGACCTGGTGCTCCTTGGCACCGAGCAGCTCGCCGACAGACAACGTGGCCTCTCCCACGCACACCTGCAGCTTGGCCCTGATCTGATGCAGCGGATTCCAGTCCTTGAGGATGGTGCCGTCGCCGGTCGGGTTGGCGCCTTCGTCGTGCTGACCTGCATGGAGATCCGGCAGCGCGATGATCTGCGCGGTGGGCGGGCTGCCGCTGCCTAGCATCGGGCGCGTTCTGTTCTCGCCGCGCCCATCGGAGGCGGTTCCGGATGCACCGATACGGTTATCGGTGGCAATGCCTTCCAAGGCTGTCGTCATAGGTTTCTTTCCTTCGATGGATGAGTATTCGAGAGCGGCGCTGCGACGGCGGTCGAAGATGTCGGCGCTCCCAATTCGACCGCGATTCGCCCTTCGCTTTGACCGAGCCAGCCGTGGCATACCGGTGCCCCGTCCGTACCGGCCACCTGGGCGGGCGCATCGAGCGCATGCGCGAGCGGCAATACGTCGCCGAGCTGAAGCCCTTGCAGCTGTCCGAGGTTCAACTCCGTGCCTTCGAGCATCACGCGCAGTGCCACACGTTGGCCAGACAGGGCTTGAGCGAGCGGCACTCTGGGCATTTGGGGCGGATAAGTGCGGGGCGGCGATGCAGATCCCGCGGCGTGGCCAAGCAGGACTGCGACGGCGCCGTGCGGCAGATCCAGGTGCCAGGATCCGCCGCACCACGGCCAGCGGACGCACAGCGCGCCGGACCATGGGTTGGAAGGCGTGCTGGCTCGTTCTGAACCCGCAGGCTCCTTTGCCTCGATCCCAAGGCCCGGAAACAAGGCATGAAATCTCTGCAGCCAGTCCTCCCACGCCGCCCGTGCGACGGCGAGTGCCACTGTCTGCGGTTCCTGGGAGGACGCTGTCGAGGTGTCTGCGTCGAATGCAAACATCCGGTCTGCAATCGCACGGATGGCAGCCTGTGCGGTGTCGTGCCCGTCGCGCGACGAGGAAGGAGCGTCCGGGCTCCGTCGACGCGTGCGATGCGCCGGCGCAGCGAATGACCAGCAGGCAATGTCCCCTGGTGCCAGGGGCACGCTCCCATCAGGCTCCTGAACCTGGATGTCGGCCTCTGCGGGCGATGTTTCCCGCGCCGGAATCCACTCGGCATGCCAACTGCGAAACAGCTCGGAAAAACGCACCCGCACCGCGTCCTTGTGCTGGTCTTGCCAGTTGCGCAACGGCCGCGCCTTGCGCATGGATTCCGCGACGCCGAGCAGCACCGGGATCGAGACCGCATTCGAAGGCCGGGCGTTCATTTGCTCTTCATGGAGAACAGCTCCTGCAGCATCTCGTTGGCGGTCGAGATCACCTGTGAACTGGCCTGATAGCCACGCTGCATGATCACCAGGTCGCTGAATTCCTGCGAAAGATCGACGTTCGAGATCTCGATCTTGCCCGAGGCCACCGAACCGAAGGCGCCTTGGCCGGCAACGCCGACGTGCCAGGCGTCCTTGTTCAAGACTTCGAACTGATTGCCGCCCAGTGCGCCCACTGCATCGGGCGAATCGAAGCGCGCCAGTGCCAAGCGCGCTCCATCGAGTGTTCGTCCGTTCGCATAGGTCTTTTTGAGCGTGCCGGTGTCATCGAACACCATGCCACTCAATGCGCCGGCCCCCAAGCCGTCCTGCGACCGCATCTCGACCTGGTATTCGCCGGCCCAGTAGAAGACTTCGGTCAAGTCCAATGTCAAGGCCATCGGTGCCTGGCCCGCGGGCGTATAGGTCATGGAAACCATGGCCGTCCCGGCGGTCGGCTTTCCATTGGAAAAGAGCAGTTGCCCCGTGCTGACGACCGTGGTGCCGTCCAGAAGTTCGACTTTCACGGGGATATTGCCGGACGTTGTGTCGCTTTTTGTGAACTTGGGAGTCAACGTATGAGTGGCACCCGCCGCATCGATCACCTGAAGGGTGTACTTGGTGTCTACAGGAATCTTGGGTTCTTGCACCGTGGCCGTGTTCGGCAGATTGCCGGCCAGCTTGAAACGGGAGCTGGGCCTTCCCAGATCCATCATCTGCCCTGCAAGCGTGATCGCCACGAAGTTGCCGCTTTCGTCCAGCCCCATGACCTTCTCGCCGTTGAGTCGGCTCACCAGCACGCCGTCCGTGTCGAACTTGAACTGCCCGGCGCGGGTGTAGCTGATCTTGCCGTCCGCATCCTGCAGGACGAACAGGCCCTGGCCGTCGACCGCCATGTCGAGGTCGTTGCCGGTCTGGCGCAGTTCGCCCTGCTTGAATGACAGCGTCGTTCCAGCCGTGTCGAGCCCGAAGCCGGTCTGGTTGTGGTTCTGGCTGGCATTGCCGCCGCTCAGGTTGCCGCCCGAATAGAACAGATCCGCGAACTGCAGGCTCGAGCTCTTGAAGCCGGGTGTGTTCATGTTGGCCGTGTTGTTGGCGATCACGCGCAGGCCGCGCGAATAGCCCAGCAAGCCGGTCATTCCAACGTAGATGGATTCAAGCATGAGAGATCTTTCGTGAATTCCAAAGCGTCTGCTGCGCGCGACGAGACGGCGCACTCACCGCACCGCAACCAGCTGGCTGAGCGAGACATCGGTCAGAACAGCACCGCTGGCCATCTTGACTGTCAGCAACGGCGAATCGCCCGACAGCGAAAGCGCGCTCACCGTGCCGGTGACGGAACCGGTCGACGTCGCCACATCGACGGTCTTTCCGATCAACCCGACCGACTGCAGCGCCGCCTGATTGCTGATCAGTGTCGCGATCTTGGTATTGAGCTGCTGGGTCTGCTCCAGGCTCGTGAACTGCGCCATCTGCGCCATGAACTGCTGGTTGTCCATGGGCTTCAGCGGGTCCTGGTAGGTCAGCTGGGTCAAGAGGATCTTGAGAAAATCCTCCATGCCCATGCTGTTGGCCTGCAGATTGGTAGTGCCCGTAGTGCCTATTGCGTCAATGGCCATCACGCCCCCTTTTGAATGTATGAATCGACTGGTGCCGGGTGACCGCCGCCACCCGGATCGGTTGTGTTGCTGAACACGGATGCATTGAAGCCATTGCGCCAGACGAGGCGCCCGTTGCAAACGACCTGGTAGAGGCGCTGGCCGCGGTCCTGCAGCATTCCGTGCTGAAGGTCTGCCACGATGCGGGGCAACATCGCCGCCAGCGCATCGTCGTCCGCACGCATGGCAATCCACACCGCCTGGCCTTCGGCCATGGACTCCTCATGCAAACGCAGCGGTGGCTGAACGTCCGACGCCGACGGTTGTTGCGCTCGGGATTCGTCGGCCGCTTCAGCTTCTAGCTCCGGCGCGCTGGCCGCCGCGGGGCCGTCCGCTGTCCACAACGGGACCGCACCACGGCGCATCTGCAGGTCCGCCGGTGCCTTGGCTTCCAAGGGTGGTTCTGCAATGAATGCGGGGCGCATCTCTGCGGAAAACCGAACGGCTGCGCGCGGCGCTTCTGCGGCACCTTCGGAGACATCGGCCACGCCGATCCGCAGACCCGCAGCAAGCGGCTCCAAGGGCATACCCGGCGCTGATCCGACAGCGGCGGGGTTGCTTCCGGCGATCGCACCCGAGGCTCGTGCCGCACTGTTGATTGCGCGGCGCGCGAGAGGTTCGGGTCCGCGACCTGGCGGCACTGCGTCGTCCCCTCGATCCGAAGCAACAGGAGGCTTGAACCAGTTCGCCAACTGCGCCCTCTCCATCTCGCGCTGCCATGCAACCTGCTGCTGTTGCACCGTGTCGCCCCGACCCGCGAGCGAGCCTTGCCGCACAGGCAAGGCGGCAGAATTGAGCGTCGCCGCCGGCGTAGGATTGGCGCTCATTGCGAAGACTCCCCCACATGGCCGCGCACGACCGAGCGCGCGAGCCAGTCGCGGTCCTGCTCGTTGCTGTTGCGTTGTCGGACTTCGTCGGCGTATTGCGTCAAGGCATCCTCCCTGTGCTGGGTCATTCCGTCGAGACGCAGTTGCAGCGCCATGCATTCCTTGCGCAGCCGATCTCTTTCGGCAAGCTGCTCTTTCCGCTGCGCATCCAGTTCTCGCCATTGGTCGCGCAGATGCGTCAGAAAGCCGAGTGCACCCCTGTGGGCACCGGGGTGCATGCGCTGCACCAGCGCCTGGCCGGCACTGCGCGCCTGCTCGTCGTGCAGGGACTGAACTTCGTTCAGGCGTGCTTCCGTTTCGACGAGGGATTGTTGCGTGCGCGCGAGCGACGCCATGAGCTTGTCCATGTGCCACTGCTGCCGCTGGCGCACCGGCTCGAGCGCATAGACGAAGCCGCGTACATCGACGTCGCGCGCGGACGAGGAAGCCTTGAGCGCGTTGTTCATGGCTTGGGTCCAATGGGCGCGGCTGTCGATGCCGGCGTTAGGATGCCGCGCAGCCCCTGGATCGCCTCTGCGCGGGACACGCCGCCCGTGCTCTGCCGCAGCCATGACCGCAACCCGGACTCGAGCTCGATCGCCCGGTCCAGTTCGGCACTCGCACCCTTTTCGTAGGCGCCGATGTCGATCATCTGCCGGTTGCGCTCCAGCACGGCGAGTTGCTGCACCGCCGAGACCGCCAGCGCACGCTGCTCCTTGTCGGCCAGTTCGGGCATCAGCCGGCTCACGCTCTTGAGCACATCGATGGCGGGGTAGTGCCCCCGGTGGGCGAGATGCCGCGACAGCACGACGTGGCCATCGAGAATGGCGCGCAATGCATCGGACACGGGCTCGTTGAGGTCGTCGCCTTCGACCAGCACCGTGAGCAGCGCAGTGATCGAGCCTCCGCCCGGGGCCGTGCCGCAACGCTCGCAGAGCTCCGGCAGCTCGGCAAAGACCGATGGCGTATAACCCCGCGCCGTCGGTGGTTCTCCCGCAGAGAGCCCGACCTCGCGCCGAGCCATTGCAAAGCGGGTGATCGAGTCCATGGTGAGCAGGACGTTGTGGCCGTCATCGCGAAAGAACTCCGCAATGGCGAGCGCGGCATAGGCCGCCCGCAAGCGGGCCAGTGCGGGCTGGTCGGAGGTGGCAACCACAACGACGGAGCGTGCCAGTCCTTCGGGCCCGAGCTGCTTTTCGATGAACTCGCGCACCTCGCGCCCCCGCTCACCGATGAGCGCGATCACGTTGATGCTGGCCTGTGTGCCGGTATCGGCGTGTGTCTTGACATGCCGCGCCAGCAGGCCGAGCAAGGTGCTCTTTCCGACCCCGCTGCCTGCGAAGATGCCGATGCGCTGGCCCTGCCCAAGCGTGAGCAGGCCATCGATGGCACGGATGCCGGTCTCGAGAACGCGCTGGATGGGCGGGCGCTGCATCGGATTGATGGGCGCGGCCTTGAGCGGCCTGCGCACCTGCGTCAGAGGCCTGGGTTTACCGTCCAGCGGATCGCCGAATCCATCGATCACGCGGCCGAGCAGGCTGTTGCCAACGCCGATCTGCGACTCCGCGCCGAGCGCGCGCACCTCGCAACCCGCGGCGATGCCTTCGACGGATCCGTAGGGCATCAAGGTGACGCGGCCGTGCTTGAGGCCCACGACTTCGGCGAGCACGCCGGGCTGGCTCTTGATTTCGCCGCCCCTTGCCACGCTATTGGTGCGGCCATGCGTCCGGACCATGATGCGGCAGAGCTCACCCACGGCTGCATCGGGGCCGAGCGCGTCGATGGCGAGGCCCTGCATTTCCTTCACCCAGCCGATGCGGCGGTGCAGCTCGGCACCCTTCACGGCTTCGCGGTAAACGTCGAGCGCGCTCAACTCATGCCTCCACGGTGCGGGCCGCGGCCCGGGTTTGCAGCAACAGCTCCCGCAACGCTGCCAGTTGGGTTTCGAAGCGGGTGTCGAGCCCGCCTTCGGGCGATTGCAAGATGCAGCCGCCCAGTACCACGTCGGCGCTGGCGACCCATTGCACGTCGGCCCCGCCCAAGAGTCCTTGCGACAAGCTTTGGCCCCGCTGGAGCATGGCCAGATCGTCGGGGTGCATGTGAATCGCCGTCAGCTTCCGGCTGCGCAAGCTGTCCATCGCCTGCGCCAGTTGCGCCCGCACTGCTTCGGGTTGCACGGCGTTTTCGCCCAGCGTGCGACAGACGACTTCGAAACACAGTGCGAGCATGTCGTCTTCCGTGGCAGCCAGCCGTGCTTCGATCTGCGGTGGCAATGCCGCAATCAGGCCGTCCAGCACCTGCACACGGGCTTGGTAACCGGCTTGGGCCTGTTGCTGCAGCTCCCGCGTCATGCGCTCGGCGTGATCTTCCAGGTCGCGGGAAGCCTTCTCGGCCGCTTGAGCGGCGAGCAGCCTGGACTCTTCGTCGCCACGCGCGCGCCCATCGATGCGGCCTTTGGCAAATCCTTCCTCGTAGCCGCGCTGGCGGGCTTCTTCTTCCACTCGCGCCAGATCGGCCCAGGCATCCGGCGCACTCCCCTGCGGACCAACGGGGATGGAGACGTCCGTCTCCGGTGCCGGAACGCCGAGCTGCGGGTTCCGGCCGGATGGCACCGAAAGCAGCGTCGCTCCCTGCGAGCGCTCAGCACCGCGGCCGTTCCGGCCGCGGGGAAGTGCCAGAGCCACTTGCCCCTGCATGACGATATCGCGCAACACGACCGCTTGCGCCAACGACTCGGCGTTCGGTGGCACGGCGTCGCTCCGATCCGGCAGTGCGGGATTCATCGATGCCAACCCCGGTGAGACGGTCCGCCTCGAAACATCCGGCTGAACGATTGCTTCAGGTTGTGCCACGGCGCCTCAGCAGGCGCTTCGCCAGCAGGCCGCTTCCGCAACCGTGCCGCCACAGCAGAGATCATGGCCGCGCGCATGCCAGGCGGCGCCTGAAATCCGGGCTCCGTTGCCAACAGCTTGCCTTCGATCCGACGTCGTTGAGCGGGCTCCAGCGCGGCGAGCAAGTCCTCGCGCCACGGCCAGTCGGCCAGACGCAGCCATTCGGTGATCAGCCCCACCGGCTCGGCCCGCAGGCACGCGACGAGCTCGCGCACTTGCCCGCCATCGAGCGTGTGCAGCATGGCTTCGTCCGACACGGGCAGCCGCGGCAGCGCCGTGGCCGCGAAATCTTGCTCCGGCATTGCCGGAGACGACGCATCGGCGGTCGCGTCGTCGATCAGTGCGGGATCTCTTTCGATGCCGAGGGCTTCCAACTCTGCCAGCAGCGGTACCAGGCCAGCCCGCTGCGAGGCGGGCAGCGCCTCAAGCATCCATGACCGGTCTTCGGGGGACATCGCGTGCAGCAACAGTGCCGCATGGCGGGCGCCGCGCGATTCAGGCACGCCGTTGCTCGCGTTCTGGGGTTGGGCGGGACGAGGCGCGGAGATCATCCGTTGGGCCCCCTCGCGCCCATGGTGCCGACAGTGGAAGAACTGGCGGCAGGTTCATGCATCCACGCACGCACCCTTCGCAGGGCGGCCGCGCGCTCGGCTTCCGAGAGCGGTGCCCGGCGGGGCTCATTGCCCTGCGGCAGTGCTTCGCGACGGCCGGCCCTGAATAGCAGCAGCGCGAGAGCAGCAATCAAGAATCCGCCAATCAGCAGTTGAAAAAGAGAAGGCTTGCCGTTGTCGAACAGGGCGGCACCCGCTGGGTTGGCAGCAACACTCTCTTCTGCCGCCGTGGCCCCGGTGGCGCCCGAGCTGCCCCCCGGCGCATCGCCCCCCTGGATAGCCCCACCCACCAACGACTGCACAACCACCGCATCACCGCGGTCGGTCGAAGCACCTGCCGCCGCAGCAATGACTTTTCGCAGCTGCTCTTCCTGTGCCGCGTCCAGGGCCTTGCGCACCACGGCCACCACCTGGATGCGCCGAATGGAGCCGGGCTGACTGACCACCTGTTCGACGCGACGGCCCACGGCGTATTCGACATCGCGCTGCGCGCTTCCATTGCGCGAACCGCCGGCATCACTCACCTTGGTGTCGAGCGATGCCCCGCTGTCGCGGAGGACTTCGCGTTCGCGCACCACCACGCCCGTGGCCTGCAGGCCGGTGCGCGTCGCGGCGGGCAGCACGTCCTCCGTCGTGGTGCGGATCTGGTCCATGTTCAGCGTCACGTCGACGCTGGCCAAGGCCTGCCCCACGCCGAAGCTCCGGTCGAGAACCACCGCGACCTTGCGCGAGAGATAGGCTTCGGTGTCGCGCTTGAGTTCGAGCCTCGCGCCATTCACCTCGGTCTCGCCATTGCTGCCTTCGGCGCGGGTCAGCGCCACGCCATGGCCATCGACAATGGTGACGTCCTGTGTCGCCATCCCAGGCACAGCGGCCGCGACCAGACGCTGGACGCCGACCACCTGCTCCGCGCGCAGCGCCTGGCCCTGCCGCATCGTGAGGGTGATCGATGCCTTCGCCTTCGAGGTCGCCTGCTTGAACAGCCCCTGCTCGGGCAATGCCAGCAACACGCGGACCTCGCGCACTTCGGACAGCGACTGGATCGTGCGGGTGAGTTCACCTTGCAGCGCACGCTGGTAGTTGATCTTCTGCGCGAACTCCGTCATGCCGAAGTCGGTGTTGTTGAACAGTTCGAGCCCGACCGCGCCCTGCAGCGGCAACTCCTTGCCCATCAGCTTGATGCGGGTGGCGTGCACCGTCGTCTTGTCGACAAGGATCGAGGTGCCGCTGTCCCCGAGGCGGTAGGGAATCTTGAGGCGCTCCAGCTCCGTCGTCATCGCCTGGGCATCCTGTGGTTTCAGGTCGGTGAACAGCGCCTGGTACTCCGTGTGGAATGCCCACCAGGCCAGCCCGGCGGTCATCAACAGGATGGCGATGGCGCCGCCGATGAGACCGACGCGCGCACGCTGGGTAAGTCCTTGCCAAAAACTCATATCGGCATCTTCATGATGTCTTGGTAGGCCTCAAGCAGGCGGCTGCGCACCTGCATCATCAGTTGGAAAGACACGCGACTCTCCTCCAGGTTGATCATGATCTGGTGCAGGTTCTGCGCGTCGCCCATCGCGAGCTTCTGCAGATCGACCTGGCTGCCGATCAACTGGTTGTTGACCTGCGAAAGTCCGTCGGACACCAGCTGGCCGAACGAGCCAGCAACTGGATTGGCCGAAGTTCCGGAAGCCATGACCGAGGCAGGGCCTTGCAGCGACTGCGCGTTGGCCGCGGCCACCATGGACTGCGCCTGTTGGGAAAGCCCGGACAGCGCCTCGACGGGAAGAAAACCACTCATGCGTTGCTCCCGATGTCGAGCGCCCTGAGCGCCAGCGTGCGGGCCGTGTTCATGGCCGACACGTTGGCTTCGTAGGCACGGGTCGCGCTCATCATGCTGACCATCTCGGTCGCAGTATCGACTCCCGCGTAGGCCACGAAGCCGCGCTCATCGGCCAGGGGGTGGCCCGGCTCGTACACCAGCCGAGGGGCAGCATTGGCGGGAACAATGCGTGCCAAGGGACCCGCCTGCGACGCGAGGTCGCTGCTTTCAAGTCCCTGGCTGACCAGCGCGCCGAAACCGCCGCCGTCAGTACCCGACAAGGCCCCGTTTGACGATGGGGCTTCCGCCAGCACCCGAAGCGGCTGGTAGCTGCTGCCGCCCACGCTCTGCACGGTGTTGGCGTTGGCCAGATTGAGTGCCGCGACGTCGACGCGCATGCGTTCGACGTTCATGCCGGCCGCGCTGATGGCAAACGATTGCATGTAGTCCATGGCTATTTCCTGCCGTCGCCGGCAGCCATTGAAAGGATTGCGAAATGACGCGAGAGGCCTTTGACCAGCGCCTGGTACTGCACCGCGTTGCGTGCCATGTCGGCCGCTTCCATGTCCAGCTGCACCTGCGCCGGAACGCCCTGGCTGTCCACCACGGTTTCCATGCGCGGCCGAACATCGCCCAGGGCGAATGCGTCGAGCCGCCCCGTCTGCGCCATGCTGCGTCGCGCGTCCACAAGCTGGTCCTCGAAGCTCACGCGCTGCGGCACATAGCCGACCGCGTTGGCGTTCGCGATGTTGGCCGAGATGGCCTGCTGCCGCAGGCTGGCCGCGTCGAGCGCCAATGCCAGCACCGATCGGGTCACGGCTTCGATTCCATCTGTCATGTCTGTCTCCGGAGGCTTCCTGGGGATGGTGGGGTTGAATTGCCTGGTGCAACACGGTCACTGGACGACCAGTTCCCCGTGCAGTGCGCCCGCGGCCTTGACGGCGCGCAGGATCGAAATCACATCTCGCGTGCTGGTCTTGAGCCGCGCGAGCGACTGCACGAGATCGGACACCGTGTTGGAGCCGGTCACGAAGCCGGTGCCGCCCTGCTCCTCGACGTCGACGCGCGTGTTGGTCACGATCGCGGTGCGGATGTCCGCCCCGCCGTTCACGATGTTGAACGGCTGCGAGGCGGTGTTCTGGCTCGAGATCGCGATCTTGATGTCGCCGTGCGAGATGGCCACCTTCGAGATCCGCACGTCACCGCCCGAGACCACCGTGCCGGTACGCTCGTTGATGACCACCTTGGCGCGCCGGTCGGGTTCGACAGTCACGTTCTCGATGCGCGTGAAGAGGCTCACCAGGTCGCCGCGCTGCGCCGGCGGCACGGCGATCTCGATGCCGGAGGCATCCTTCGCTTTCGCCAAGCCGCCGCCCAACTGGCTGTTGATGGCAACGGCAACCCGGCTGGCCGTGGTGTAGTCGGGCTCAGAGAGCACGAAGGTCACTCTCTGCTGTTCGTCGAGCATGGCCGCGTTGACGCCCACTTCAACCGTAGCGCCGTTCGGTACCGATCCGGAGGTCGGATGGTTCTTCTGGACCACGTTGCCATTCGCGTCATAGCGATAGCCGCCGACCGACAGGCCGCCCTGAGCCAGCGCATAGACCCTGCCGTTGGCCCCCTTCAGCGGCGTAATCAGCAATGTTCCGCCTACCAGGCTGCGTGCATCGCCCGCGGAACTCACGGTGACGTCGAGCGTGTCGCCTTCGCGCGCGAAAGTCGGCAGACTTGCACTGACCATCACGACGGCGACGTTACGGCTTTGCACGGCTTCCGGCGCGATCGTCAGGTTGAACTGCGACAGCACGTTCGCCAGCGACTGGCGCGTGGTGCGGTTCGCCGGCGAATCCCCGGTGCCGGCGAGTCCGGTGACGATGCCCGTGCCGAACAGCGCGTTGTCGCGCCAGCCCTTGAGCTTGCCCAGGTCCTTCACGCGTATGGCGTCGGCCGCATGCGCGACGGAGAGCCCGGTGCACAGAATAGCCACGGACAGCGCGCAGCGCAGCGACAAGGTTGAAATCATGCGGCGCATCAGAACCCCAGCCAATCAAGAACTTTCCGCCATCCGGCGCGGCGCGCGCGGTCGGTCACGTCGCCCTCGCCCACATAGGTGATGCGGGCGTCGGCCAAACGGGTCGAGAGAACCACGTTGCCATCGGAGATGTCCTGCGGACGCACCCGCCCTTCCAGGTTGACCTTCTGCAATTCTTCGTTGACCGTGAGCAGCTGCTCGCCGGCCACGCGCAATTCGCCGCTGGCAAGCACTTCCTGAACTGTCACGGTCAGCGTGGCGAGCAGCTTGTTGGCTCGCTGGGTGCGGCCTCCGCCATCGAACCCCCCGGATACACCGATGCCGAGCTGCCCCACCACCCTGTTGCCGGTTTGCGTGACCGAGCCGGAGATATCGTTGTTGCGGCGCGTGCCGGTGTCGGCGCTGGTCGATGCGGACGAGTTTTCGAAGACTTGGACGGTGAGCGAATCCCCGACGCGGAACGCCTTGTTATCGGCGGTGAGCGGACGGAAGCTGCCCTCCTGGTAGAGGCTTTCGGCGGCTACGGGCAGGGAAGCAGACAGCAACAGGGCGAGCGCCAAGCTCAAGCCGATGCGCCCTTTCTTCAGCAGGGAAGCGATCATGGCTGCACCTCGACCTGCCCCGGCCCCGTCACGCGAGCCAGCACCTCGCCGCTCGACCCGGGAACCTTGACGCGCACGACCTGGCCTTGGCGACCGTCCTGAAGCACCTCGACACGGCTCTCCACCGACACATCGCCGCTGCGGGCCTGCAGATGTGCCCAGTTGCCTCGCATGACCGCGGGCGTGGTCTCGAGGTGCGCGCTGGTGAGCACCTCGCCCGGCCGCAACGGACGCCGCAGGCGCTGGCGGCCGTCCGCAGAATCGCCGCCGGCCTTGCTGGCCACGGGCGTACCTTGCCTGACCGTTGTCAGGTCGACTTCGCGCGTTTGCATCGCGCCGCGAAGCATCACCGGATCGACGGTTGCACCGCGGCCGACATCGGTGGTGGCCACGGCAACCGGCGCCCATGCGCCCACTTCGAAGGTGACCGCCGTCGTCCGCACGAAACGGTCATCGACCCAGGCGTCGACCCACACCAGCATGCGACGCGTCGGCTGGGCCTGATTGGCCAGGGGTCGCACTCGCAGTGTTGGCACGCCCGGCGGCAAAAGCAGATCGCGTGCGGTGGACACGGGCTCGACCTCGGCGCGCACGCTGCGCTGAGAAAGCCAGTTCAGAAGCGCCGAACGCGCCGCGCTCACCACGGCCTCGCCGGGCAATTGCTGAGCGGCGCTTTCGATCTCGGTTTCGCTGGCGCCAGTCCATCGGATGGCGGGCGACTGCACGCGCAGCGCGCTGTCCACCGTCTGCAGGCCGCTGCGTGCCTCGACCCATCGCACGATTGTTTCGCGGTCCAGCAGCGCTGGCGATCCGGGCCGCGGTGCCGGGCCCAGTGGAAGCGCCATCAACCGGCGCAAGGTCGGCATGTCCCGCGTCGTGAGGAATGCGATGTCGCCCAGACGGACACTGCCGTGATCCAGCTTGACCTGCGGCCGCAGCTCGATCGAGACCTGCGGTTCGATCAACGACTGGGCGGCGGCGAGTGTCGGCACGGCCAGGGCGAGAGCCGGCGCCAAGGCTGCGCACATGGCCCGCAGCACAGCGGGCGCACGCTTATTTGCGCAGGCCATTGATCATTCCCAGCATCTCGTCCGATGCCTGCATGACCTTCACGTTGGCTTCGTACACGCGTTGGGCCACCATGAGACTCACCATTTCCTCGGTCAGCTTGACGTTCGATCCCTCGAGGAAACCCTGGGCCACGCTGCCGAGGCCCTCCTCGGCCGCCTTACCGGCAATGGCCTCGCCGGAATTGGAGCTCGAGCGATAGAGGTTGTCGCCTTGGGCGGTCAACCCCGAAGGGCTGGTGAAGCGGACCAGCTCCAGCTGGCCGAGGTCCACTGGCGTTGCCTGGCCGGCGATCTGGACGCGCACACGCCCGTCGCTGTCGATCTGCATGTTCTGGGCGTTGTCGGGGATGGCAAGGTTGGGCTTGAGCGGAAAGCCGCCCGAAGTGGCCAGCAGCCCCTCGCGATTGATCTTGAAGGTGCCGCCGCGCGTGTAGGCGCTCGAACCGTCGGGCATCGTCACTTCGAGGAAGCCCTCGCCCTGGATGGCGATATCGAAGGCGGATTCGGTTTTCTTGAGGTCGCCCATGTCGAACAGCTTGGCGGTGGAGGCAATGCCAACGCCCGCCCCGAGGCGGCTTCCTCCGCCCACGATGCCCGCGTCCTCCTGCGAAGGCACCAGTCGACCCGCCTCGCGAACCATCAGGTCGGTGAAGCTGATCTTGCTTTTCTTGAAGCCGGTGGTGTTGACGTTGGCCAGGTTGTTGGCAATGGTGTCGACATTCAGCTGCTGCGCCTGCATGCCGGTGGCACTGATGTAGAGGGCGTCGAACATGTTTGTGTATCCCTGTTGAAAATTGAGGTATCCGCGGTCCGGCTTACGACAGTTCGCCGAGCTTGCGCACCGCGCCGCCGATCATTTCGTCGTAGCCGAGCGCCACGCGCTGCATCGATTCGAAGTGGCGCATCGACTGGATGAGTTGCACCATCTCCTGCATCGAGCTCACGTTCGAGTTCTCGAGAAAGCCCTGGCGCAATTGCACTTCGCTGTCTGGGAGCTGCGTGGGTGTCTGATCGGTATTCAGAAGGCCATCGCCCATGCGCCTGAGGTCCTTCGCGTCGTCGAACTGCACCACCTTCAACTGCGCAACAGGCGTTGCTTCGGCACCGCCGCCGGGCCTGGATTCGAAGACCCGCCCGGCGGCATCGATCACCGGGTTGGGACGCGTGAGCACAATCTCACCGCCCTGCCCCATGACCGGATGCCCTTGCGCGGTGACCAAGCGGCCGCGTGCGTCCAACTGCCAACTGCCCTGGCGCGTATAGGCCGGGCCGGCCTCGGTGGAAATCTCGAAGAAGCCCGGGGTGGCCAATGCGACATCCAGGCTCTGGCCGGTCGACTTGAGAGTGCCGGGCCTGGCATCGGTCTGAATGAGCAGCATCCCCGTAGCCGCGGCGCTGCCAGGCACGCCGGGCTGCGCCCCAAGTCGCCGCGCGTCGACGTTGCGCATCGCGTCGGAGAAGGCATCGGCATGCATCGGCAGCGACGAGGCGACCTCCCGCTTGTAGCCAGGCGTCGTGGCGTTCGCCATGTTCATGCTGATGCGTTCGAGGCGCGCCATGTCCTGCTGCATGCTCCGCAGGCTGATCGCAAGTACGTCGGTCATGAAGAGGTTTCCTGGTATCTCAGAGCTGGACGACGCTGAAGGACTTCAGCTCGATGGTGTGCGGCACTTCGGACATGGACAGCACGCGCAGGTGAGGCATGACGCGCTCGGACAACGCGCGCACATGGCGCCGCAGTTCGGGCGCGCAGAGCAGCACCGGCAGCAGGTTGCTTTTCATCATGCGTTCGGCCTGCTGGACGAGCCGTTTCATCAGTTGCTCGGTCAGGCGCGGATCAAGCACGAACGGCTGCGCCCCTCCCGCTTCGGTGGCGACCTGAACGCTCTGCAGGAACTGGCTTTCTATCGCGGGATCGAGCGTCAGCACCTGCAGCGAAGTCGCTTCGCCAAGGAGTCCCTGGCAGATGGCATGGCCCAGTCGCTGACGGACGATCTCGGTCAATTGATTGGCGTCGCGGGTCGTTCGCCCTGCATCGGCCAGCGTTTCGAGGATTGCTTCCACGTGGCGGATCGAGACCTTCTCTCTCAGAAGGTTCTGCAGCACCTTCTGCACATCGCTGGACGAAAGGACTGTCGGGATCAGCTCCTCGACCAGCCCGGGCTGACTCTGCCGGACGCGGGCGAGCAATCGATCGACCTCGGCGCGCGTGAGCAGCGTTGCGGACTCGCGCCGCAGCATCTCGGTGAGGTGCGTCATGAAAACGGTGGCCGCATCGACCAGCGTGTACTTCGCCTGGCCGGCCGCGTCGCGCTGGCTTTCTTCGATCCAGAGGGCGGGCAAGCCGTAGGTCGGATCCCGGGTCGGCTCGCCCGGGACGGACTTGACGTCGCCGGCGGGGTGGATCGCGAGCAACCTGTCGGCCCGCGCCTCGCCCTTGCCGACCAGCACGCCGTCAAGATGGATTTCATACCGGTCCGCCGACAAGCGCGCCGAGTCCTTGAAGCGGACGCGCGGCAGCACAAGGCCGAGCTCCTGCGCATGTTGCTTGCGGAACGTGGCGATCCGTTCCATGAAGACACTTCCCGGCTGGTTGACCACGGAGACCCAGTGGGTCCCCAGGTGCACTTCAATGGGCTCGACCTGCAGCAGCGCGTAAGGATCGTCGCTGGCCGGCACAGCGGCGCCATCGCCTGCGCTCGCCGGCGTGCCGCCCACTGCATTGGCGGCGCCTTGCTGGACTGCAGCGGCGTCCGTGGCCTTGTTCTTCGTGGCCCGGTACAGCATCGTTGCAGCCAGCAGGAAGCACAACGTCAAAGCCAGGGTCGGCAACGCAGGGATGCCCGGCAACAGCAGGAGCCCGCCGAGGGCCATGGCCACTAGCAGGAGCGTTTTGGGAAAGGAACTGATCTGCCGCAGTGCCTCGCGGCTCAGATTGGCGTCGGAAGACGAGCGCGTGACGATGATGCCGGTGCCGACGGCGATCACGAGCGCGGGCACCTGCGTCACGATGCCGTCGCCGATCGTCAGCAGGGTGTATGTCTTCAGCGCCTGCCCCCACGGAAGGCCGTGCTGCATCACGCCGATCACCAGGCCGCCGACGATGTTGATCAGCAGGATGATGATGCCCGCGATCGCGTCGCCCTTGACGAACTTGCTGGCGCCGTCCATGGCGCCATAGAAGCCGGCTTCCTTCTCCAGATTCTTGCGCCGGCGCTGGGCCTCGGCCTGATCGATGAAGCCCATGTTGAGATCGGCATCGATGCTCATCTGCTGGCCCGGCATGCTGTCGAGCGTGAACCGCGCCGCCACCTCGGACACCCGCTGCGCACCGCTGGTCACCACCACGTACTGCACGACGATGAGAATCAGGAAGACGATCAGGCCGATGACATAGTTGCCTCCGACGACGAAGGCACCAATGGCGCCGATCACCCGCCCCGCGTCGCCGTCCGAGAGGATCAGCCGCGTCGCGGCCACGTTGAGCGACAGACGGAACAGCGTCGCGATCAGGAGCAGCGACGGGAAGGTCGAAAATTCCACCGGCCTGGCCATGTAGAAGGTCAGCAGCAGCACGAGGAACGCGAAGCTGAAGTTGCTCAGGATCAGGAAATCGAGCAGTCCGCTGGGTATGGGTGCAAAAAGCACCACCAGCACGCCGAGCACGAGCAACACCAACGCGATGTCGCTGTGCTTGCCCGCGACACGTGCCAGAGCGTTCATGCACCTGCTCCGGTGGCCGCACGGTCTTGACGTTGCTCGCGCATCGCGAACACCCAGACGATGATGCGCGCGACCTGCGCGTAGAGATGCGGCGGCACCGGATGATCCACCGGCAGCTCGCGATAGAGGCGTCGTGCAAGCGCAGGGTTCTGCACCACGGGAATGCGGTGGCGTGCGGCGATCTCGCGCATGGCGGCGGCCATGTGGCCCGCGCCTTTGGCCAGGAGCTGCGGGGAAGCCATCCGCCCATGTTCGTACTTCAATGCAATCGCGATATGGGTCGGATTCGTGATGATCACGTCCGCATTGCGAGTCTGGCGCAACGCCAGGCTTCGCTTGAGCATTTCGCGGCGCAGTTCGCGCAACCGGGCCCTGATGCGCGGATCGCCCTCGCGGTGCTTGGCCTCGTCCTTGAGCTCACGCTGGCTCATGCGCATTTTCTTGGCAAATTCGCGCCGCGTGTACATGAGGTCGAGCAAGGCGATCAGGCCGAGTACCAGCGCCAGCTTGAGGCCCACACTGGCGAGGTCGTCCAGCAGGGTCCGCAGATAGCCGATGGGGGACAAGGATGCAAGTGCGTAGAACTGGCTTGCCAGGGCCTTGAGACTCAGGAACGCCACCAGCGTCAACAGCGCGAGCTTCACGAGGGCGCGCGCGGTGTCGAACAGAACCCGCATCGAAAACAGCTTCTTGAGACCATTGACGGGGTTGATGCGATCGAAGTCGACCTTGACCGGCTCGAAGGAAAGTATCGGTCCGGTCTGCATCATGTTGCCCACGATGGCGGCAAGCATGATCGTGGCGAAGAATGGCGCCGACAACATGAGCACAGCGCGCAGGGCCCGTTCGATCATGGGCCAAAGGCCAACTCCCGACGGATCCATGCGGCCCGCGTGAATCAGCAGCGCGAGATCGAAGCGGAACTGGCTGGTCACCGCTTCGAGTCCCCGCCATGTCAGATAGATCACGGCAACAGCAAACACGAGCGCCGAAACAATGTCCGCGCTTTTGGCGGTTTGTCCGCGTTCGCGCGCGCGCTGCAGCTTGTAGGGCGTTGCGGCTGCGTTTCGATCAAGATCCTGCTCAGCCATCAGCGAACCTGTTCACGTCGAAGCTGGTTCGCAGGCAATGGGTTTGCAGCGACAAAGATCGCATCCCAGGTCGTCGCGATACTTGCGTAGACCCGCGTCATGACGCCGCCGATGCCCGAAAACCAGAGTGACAGCGCGATCAGGCCCACCACGATCTTGACGGGAATGCCCATGGTGAACATGTTCATCTGGGGCAGGTTTCGGCCCACCACGCCGAGGACAAACTCCACCAGCAAGATGCAAAAAACGACCGGTGCGGCCAAGGCAAAACCCAGGCTGAACAAGCCGGTGGCCTGCTTCATCAGCGGCTCCACGGCGTTGACCAGCGACCACGGCGCTCCGACAGGAAAGCGCTCGACGCTGTAGCGGATGCCGCGCAGCAACGCGTGGTGTCCGTTGAGCAGAAAGAAAACAACGATGGCGAGATACTGGAAGGCCGACGTCAGGATCGGAACAGGACGCGCTGTGACAGGATCGATCACCTGGGCGATGCCGAAGCCGAGTTGGACATCGAGCAACTGCCCCGCCACCACGAAGGCCCCAAAAGCCAGCAGGATTCCAAGACCCAGCGTCGCACCGAGTGCAAGTTCTGCGATGGCTGCAGTCAGGAAGGAGTCCCAGTCAGTCTCGCTGCCCGTGGGCAAGGAGATGCCAGAGGCCAGGGCGACGGACAGGCTCAACACGAGCAGCACGCGCACCGACGCCGGCAAAGGCACCGCATAGAGCACTGGCGTCATTGCAAAAGTGGCTGCGATTCGCAAAGCCAAAAGGGCGACGAAACCCAGCCAAGCCGTCCCGATCTCGGGGGCAATGGCTGTCAGCAGCGCGGGCGCCGGATCTAACGACAAAGCATTCACTCGAAGCGTCGATTCAGAACATCGAGGGAATGCCGCTCCAGAGTTGGGCGGTGAATTGCGTCAGCTTGCGGAGCATCCAGGGTCCGGCCAGAACCATGACCGCTCCGGCAGTGAAGAGTTTCGGAACGAACGTCAGGGACATTTCCTGTACTTGGGTCACGACTTGAAGCACGCTGATGGCGACGCCCACCAGCATCGTGAGACCCAGCAACGGCAGGCATACGACGAGCCCTGTCCAGAACAGGTCCGACATCATCTTCAATGCCAAATCCGCGTGCATATCCGCTCCCCATAAAACTTCTGCATCCAGCACCAGCAAGCTAACTTCTGAAACAGATTAGGCGTTCGAAAACGTCAGTTTTGTTAAGAGTGGTTTCAAACACAGAAGATTGTGCGTGTTTTTGCGCAATAAGTCGCATTTCTGTGCAGCTAAAATACATCGCGCTAGCAATTGTTAATTCTTTGGTTTTATATTAGTCGGCGAGCTTTGGCGTACCGGCACTCACCATCGAATCAGACGGCTGGCACAGGCCCCAGCTCCCTGCTCCTTTGAAGGCGGGAGCCCTCGCGAGCCTAGACGTGCAGACATAGCAACGTCGAGTCTCATCGGACAACTCAGCCGCGCGCGAACGGATTCCCGCTTTGGCGATTCGATTCAGCTTCGGGCCCAGGGGCTGGCGGACCCAGACTCGTCTGGTCACCTTAGCCAGCACGCTGAGGCTCGCGAGGTGCCGTCGAGGATCAGCGGACAACAAACCTTCGTCATGAACCTGCGGTCGTGCGTCGGAATCGCCTTGTTTGTAGACACCTGACAAAAGCAGTCACCGGCACCCAAGGCAAGGTTCGGCCGCGCCCGGATCAGCGGAATGCTGGCACCCGCGTGAAGCGGTTGGTGCTATCGGCAATATCTCTCCCTTCGGACGCTGCGCCACCGATGCGACGCCTGCCGCGTAGTAAAGGGGCGGATTCAACCGGTCGTCGCAACCCCTCCATGATTGAAGATGTTGCGACGACCGGTTGAATCCGCCCAGTATGCAAGCGAGACGTACCGACGCGCATTGCAGGAGCCCGGGCTTCGAGGCTCCACGAGCTCACCGGGCAATCCGTATCACAATGCCCAGGCCGAGAGCTTCATGCAGACGCTCAAGGTCCAAGAGGTGTACCTGGCCGGCTACGAGAACTTCGCAGATGTTGCAACGTGGCTGCCCCGGTTCGTCGAAGAGGTCTACAACGCCAAGTGGCCGCACTCGGCACTCGGTTACCGCCCACTTAACGAATTCGAACCCCAACTCGCTCAGCAGGCGACTTAGTTCTGACGGCCCCAGTGGTCCAGTCGATGAGACTCACTCCAATCTCGGATCAGAGATCGGCGAAATTCAACGCGCTCGTACTCAAAACCTCCGTTGTCCGCCTCGACGAAACCGGCGTCCGTCATAACTCCGATGTGCAGCACCCCTGCATTGGCGTACTGAGCGCCACTGCCGCAGGCAGGCTGCCCTCCCCTGCCGAAATCCGACAAGAGTTGATCGGCCGTGGTCGACGACACATCTGGCCGCAACATCGCGCCGGGGAGCGATACCCAGCCCAGTTGTGGGTCCCGAGGCACCGTCGAAGCTTCGTCGCCCCGCGCGCCAGCATGCGCGCGGCGGTTGCCTCAGCGCGCCGCTGTTATCTTCATTCAATATTGACCTGCTGAATTGGCGTGCCAACGGGTAAGCCACGAGTCTTCTCAAGCAATTGCCCCGCAATCTCCCAATACACCTCAAGATCTGAAAGTTCGAGGTTGTCCGTCGTATCCGAGCCGCCAAGAAAGAGTGGACGCTTGTACCCAACACATTGATCGATGCATGGAGCAGCCCCGCCCTGCGAGCGCCATTGCTTGTAGAAGCTCTTAGCCAAAGCTTCCTCCGAGTACTGAATCAACTCGACCTCGTGGAAGCTAGCTATGTTGCACGGGATTTCCAATGCCGCACCAGTTCCGGGTTCCAGCAACACGACGCCTGCTGCGCCGTCGATCAACCGCGTACGATCCAGCGCAAACACCCGACCCAGCCAGTCGATGCCAAAGCAAGTGACTTTTCCGACGAAACTCGGGAACATAGTAAAAACTCGCTAGCCCCACCGCGATACCGCCTCTACAGAGATAACTCTGTAGAGGCCTTGGTTGAAGGAAACCCCTCCATACCGTGCAAACAATTGATCGAGCCGATCATCACCGGAAGCAGGTAGAGTTTCCGCCAAGCTGCGGCTTTCATCTGCATCGGGAGAAAATTCTTTCTCGAAAATTTCAAACACGATCTAATCCCTAATAGTCACGAGCAACTGCCCAAGACCAAGCAGCAGTTCGTCTCCCAGATGCTGGAGACGGTGCTGGCGCAGGCCAGCCACTGAAGAACAAAGACCGGAAGACCAGACCAGGGAACGCATGGCGACCAACACAACGACAAGAACAGCCGGCGCGCTGCTGCCGCGCATCGAGGGGCGCATCCAGCTGCTGCGCGGCCTGAAGGTGATGATCGACGCCGATCTGGCCGAGCTCTATGGCGTACCGACCAAGGCGCTGAACCAGGCGGTCAAGCGCAACGCGGGGCGCTTTCCGCCGGACTTCATGTTCCAGCTCGACGCGGCCGAGAAGGCCGAGGTGGTCACAAACTGTGACCACCTCTCGAAGCTGAAGTTTTCCAGATCGCTGCCGTTTGCTTTCACGGAGTTCGGGGCGGTGGCGCTGGCCAACATCCTGGCCTCCAGCCAGGCCGTCGAGATGGGCATTTATGTGGTGCGCGCGTTCGTGCGGCTGCGCCAGGCAGCGAGCCTGCATGAGGACCTGGCCAAGCGGCTGGCCGAGATCGAGGAGAAGACGGAGCGGCTGGAATTGAGCCACGACACGTTCAGCCGCAACACGCGCAATCAGCTGAGGCAGCTCTTTGAGGCGGTCAGGGAACTGACGATGCCGATCGATCCACCGAAGCGGCCGATCGGGTTCGTGACGCCCGAGGAGAAGAAGGCCACGAAGGGCAAGGCGCGCTCGGGCTGACAGACGCCAGACCGATGACGCGCTCAGGGTGGTTGCAGTTTGCGCCCCCCATCGAACCCCGGCACTCGGCGGCCAAGGGGTTGGTGAGGCATTTATTTTTTAGCTGCTATCAACAGAGCAACGACTGCGCGCACGAGGCACTGCAGTCGTTCACATCCATCAAGGGACGAGAAGAACCATGAGCAAGCCAGAGATCTACATCAGCACCGATGTCGAAGCCGATGGGCCAATCCCAGGACCGCACTCGATGCTCAGTTTCGGGTCAGCCGCCTACCTTGCCGACAAGACCTTGGTCGCGACCTTCACGGCCAATCTGGAAACGCTGCCGGATGCCAACGGGCATCCCGACACGATGGCCTGGTGGTCGCAGAATCCAACCGCGTGGGACGCTTGCCGAGTGGATCGCCAAGCACCGGAGACGGCCATGCGCAACTACGTGGCCTGGCTCAAGACGCTGCCGGGCAAGCCGGTGTTCGTGGGCTACCCGGCCGCGTACGACTTCATGTTTGTCTATTGGTATCTGATGCGCTTCGCGGGCGAGAGCCCGTTTTCTCATTCGGCGCTGGACATGAAGACCTTTGCGATGGCGCTGCTCAAGACGAGCTATCGCGATGCGACCAAGCGCAACATGCCCAAGAACTGGTTCGACGATCTGCCGCACACTCATGTCGCGCTCGACGATGCAGTCGAGCAAGGGGCGCTGTTTTGCAACATGCTGAACTCAATCGCACCGCCACAGAACATGGCAAGGGCTTAGTCAACGCCCATCACTTCGACGACCGCCCCCATAGAAGGAAGTACGTCTTGCAGCAATCGGTCCATCAGTGCTTTGTTCGACGACACCGAAGAAGTTGCTTGAACAAACGAGACGGTGACATCGATCGGCTGCTCTCCGAACCACCACATCATCTGAACAGAATCCTCGTTCACACCTGAGACATAAGGGCCTTGCATATCGCTGTCCCCCTGCCGCCATTTGAAGTTTGGAAGTACGTTATCGAGTCGATCAAGCAGCGCGGAAGCCTCAAGCGCCCCTGTCATACGGACGTGAATGAAATCTTTCAATTTCCTCTCCTAAGGACATACTCGGTGGGGTCTCGTGGTTGAGGTGCTGGATACCCCACAAAGTTGACGTCACGTCCGAGGGTCGCGGACCATTTTTGACGGAATTCATCAAGTGCACCAAACGATCGTTGCATGTCGGCTGTCTTGAACACACCGTATTTTTCGCTGGGCGAGATGCCCGCGTTTGTCAGTGTATCCACCATTTTCGAGCTGGTGACGTTAAGGTCATAGTCGCCAAGCGCCGCTGGATTTGCATCCCAGTGATGGCCTAGATTCTTGCTGGGATTTTCAGAATAGAAGGTGGTCGATGTCCCCTTCAACCCGACTTCTGCATCTGGCAAACCAGCCTTGTTCAAGGCTCTATCGAGTTCGGATTTGAATTGGGCAACCTGCTGTTCACTCTTGAAGCCTAGCGGCACCTTGCCTTGTGACATCAATTCAATTTGTCCGCGCGTAACGCCGACCTTTGCCATGTCCTCTGCAAAGGTAGCGCTTGCTCTGAGTTCCGCATTCGCAAGTTGCCGAAGTTCAATAGCCGTAAATCCGCGCGCAGCACCCACGCTACCCATCCCGATCGGCAGCGTTGCCGCATTGATGAAGGTATCGATGCGCGCATCGCGTTGCTGCACCGGGTTGAGGTACTTGCCGGTCGCAAAATTGTAGCCATCCGAGCGGAAGCCAGCGACCCCAGAGCCCACAATATTCATCAAGCCACCAACCGCCTTGCCAGTGATGCTATTGCTCATGACGTGTTGGACCTCTGGCGACAAGTACGTTCGCTCCCAGACAGTGGGCGGCAGATTGGTGATGGTGCCTGTGACGGCACTGTCTTCCCAATGCCCCCGAACAAGATCGTCATCGACCATCTCGTTCGATACCCATCGGTACGGAGACGGCGACAGCGGCGTGCCCATCGCGCTCCCCTGATTGATCGGCCCTTCCGCCGCACTCCTGACTTCATCGATGAAGCTGTGCCCGTCATCCCCAACTCCACTGACCAAGATGCCGATCCTTCCATCGTCAGTGATGTAGGTGCTGGGGTCGCCTGTGCTCACATATCTCGAACTCGATTCCGGGCTGTTGGCCAGATTGAGCATCCGATCAATGTTCCGGTCGTGGTCGCTGCTGCCCGAACCCATGCCGCTGTAGCCCGAAGCTGCTGCGAGCTGCACGCCGGGATACCGGTTGCCCTCACCGGGCTGACCGAACGCCCCGACGATCTGGTCGTAGTAAGGCTGCGTCTGCCGCTGCAGCGCGGCGTTGTCACTCTGGATGTCCATGCCATTCCGATAGTCCGCATCCGACCATGGCCCAACGCCTTGGGTTCGCTGCCCATTGGCCGCCGCAATCGAGTCCCCCAATGCATTGCCAAAAGCATCGGCGCTGACCTGAACCACGCTGACCTTCCCGCCCCTGAGCACGGCGGTCGTCAATCCGGCAGCAAACCCAGCGACCGTGCGCCGCGCCAAACCTCCGCCAAGTTCCCCCCACTCGCTGAACGCCGGCGGCTGCGCCGGATCTGGCAAACCGGATGCAAGTGTGCCGCCGCTCAGCGCTTGGCCGACCCCCCACCCGACGCCCGCGCCGGCCGCGGACGCCACCACGCCCTTCCAACTGAACTTGTCCTGCAGCCCCGTGGCTACTGCAACCCCCTGCGTTAGGGCATTGCCGAGCGCGGCCCGGGCGATCACGTTGGAGGCATCACCGACTGCCCCACCAAAGGGCGTGGGCATCACCTCGGTAAGACCCGCCGAGACTCCCGCGCTCACGCCAGCAAGAGCCACCTGCTTCCAGCTGATGGTGTCCTGCACATCCATCGCCACGCCTGCCGCCTGGCCGACCACCGACCCCAGCATCGCACCGCCAATGCCGCCGGTGTAGATGGCAACCACCGCGGTAATGACTGCCACGATGACCTGCCCGACCCCGCCGCAGCCCTTCTCGTCCTGCGGCCGCGCCAGCATCGTCGGCGTGTCGTTCGCAAGCTTGCTCGGGTCGTACGGCTTGAATGTATTGACGTTGTTCGCGCCCGTCACGCGCGTGGGGATGGTGAGCACCTGACCCGCACGCAAGTCCGCATTGCTCATCAACCCGTTCGCATCTGCGATCAGGTACCAGAGGCTGCCGTCACCGTACGCACCCTTGGCGATGCTTTGCAGCGTGTCGTTGACTTGCACCGCATACACCCCCGGGCTGGCTGCGGGATAGTTGCCGTCGATGGGCTGGTAGCCGAAGCTGAAGCTCACCTCGGGCTCCACCACGTCGAGACCCGGTATGAAGGGATTGCCGTTCGGGTAGCGCTGATCGATCGTCATGCCGTAGCGTCCGAGTACCTCCCCATTCACGACCATCTGGCGCTGGCCGTTGTAAGCCGTGTTCGGATCCGTTGCGCTCGTGTAGTCCGCGTACAGCACCGTGCCTTGCACGTCGTTGACGAAGCGGTGCTGCGGCAGCAGTTTATCGTGCGCATCGATCGTTCGAATCATGTAGCCGTTGGCGTCGTACGCGTATCCCAGGTACCCCGGCAGCTTGCCGGTGGCCGCCGTCTCGCGGATCTTGACCTGATAACCTCCGGCGCGTTCGAACCGTGTTCTCTCGGCATGGTGCGAGGCCAGCATCGAGCCCGCTGACAGAGAAGACGACTCCGACAGCACCATGTTGCCCACGGCGTCGTACTTGTACGTCGTTTCGCTGTGCACCGGTGTAACGCCGACACTGTTGCTGACCTGGGCGGTCAAGCGTCCGTTGGCGTCGTAGCTATTGATGTCCCCGCGCAACGGGCCTCCCGCCAGATCCGCCGGCAAGGGCCCGCCGTTGAGAAGGTTGTGCGCGTTGATGTAACCGATATCCACGCCGCCGACGCCAAGTACGACCCCGCTCATCAGCACGCGGCTGGCTCCGTCGTAGACGCGCGTGTCGATCGTCACGCCGTCGCGCGTGTTGGTCTTCAAGCGACCGAGCGAATCGTAGGAATAAACCTCTTGGGTCTCGCCCGTCACATCCCGCACCGCCTGCCACTGGCCGTTGACCTGAACCACGCGCTGGTCGCTGTTGTGCGTGTCGCTCTCGCGGCTGCCGTCCTTGAAATATGTCAGCCGGTGGCCTTCAGTCCCCAGCGTCAGGGTGCCGTCGGCGAGCTTTTGCGCATCCACCATCGTCTGGCGGTTCATCGCGTCGTACGCGTAGTACTTGTCGATGTAGTGACCGTCGCCGCCTGCGCCGCTGGACGGGTCGTTCACATGGATGCCCACGTGGGTGCGATTGCCCACCTTGTCGTAGTCGATGCTGATGTACGCACGCGTGTCGGCCACCCAGCGCATGCGCCCGAGCGCGTCATAGGCGATCC
This sequence comes from Variovorax paradoxus, assembly GCF_009755665.1. Taxonomy (NCBI): domain Bacteria; kingdom Pseudomonadati; phylum Pseudomonadota; class Betaproteobacteria; order Burkholderiales; family Comamonadaceae; genus Variovorax; species Variovorax paradoxus. Next base: position 2,545,948 of record NZ_CP046622.1, on the reverse strand, counting down.
GGTTGTCCTGGTAGGTGATGCCGCCCTGCACGGTGGTCTCGCGCACGCGTCGCCCCGCCAGGTCATACCGATAGCTGGTGGTTTGGACGATCGCGAGATCCTCGATGCGGATCTGCTGGCCTGCGGCATCGTAGGCGTAGGTCCGTTCCTGCCCCCGGCTGTTGTCCTGCGCGACCAACTGGCGTGCGTTGTCGTAGGTGTATGTGTAGGTGGCGCCGCCGATATCGGTATGCCGCTTGAGCTGCCCGAAGTAGTCATAGCGCCAGGCGGCCACCGCGCCGTTGGCATCCATCTCGATGATCTTGCGGTTCAGCGCGTCGTAGGCGGCCAGGGTGGTTTGGCCCAGCGGCTGCGTGGTCCTGATCAGGTTGCCGCGCAGGTCGTAGTCGTACTTGATCCGACCACCGGCACCGTTGGTCTGGCTGAGCTTGCGACCGGCCTGGTCCCAGCTCTGCCACTCCGCGATGGCCTCGGTGCCGCTTCCCCGGTTGGTGCGCACCAGCCGGTCATGCTTGTCGTACAGGAAAGTCGTGGTCCGATTGACGGCATCGATCGTGCGCAGCTTGTCGCCGAACGCGTTGTAGGCATGGCTGATCACGCCGCCGTCGGCATGCAGCTCGCGCACGAGGTTGCCGCCCGCATCCCACTCCTGACCGTTGACGTTGCCATTGGCATCGCGAACCGCCACCTGCCGCCCCATGGCGTCGTAGTAGATCTGGGTGACCGGCGCGTTGGCATTGCTGACGTTGCCGTTGGTATCCACGCCCGAATTGCCATCCGCGTCGGTCTGCACCTGGCGCACCATCTGGTTGTTGGCGTTGTAGCTGTAAGTGGTTTTCCAGGCCGTCGATCGAGGATCGGTGATAGCGACCACATTGCCCCAACGGTCCACGTTCTGGTTGACGACAGGCCGGCGGTTACCGTCGACGCCGTTTTGACCGGCGACCTGGGTGATCTGGCGCCCGCCGAGCAGCGGGTCTTGGCTGATGGCGTAAGGACCCAGGTTCGTCGCACTCCAGCCATACTGTGCAGGAGTCCCCGGCACAGTATGGCTCTGGGGCAGGGTACCCGCCGTGTAGAAGTGATCACCGATCGCGCCCTTATACATCCGCACGAGCGGGGTATCGCGAACAGCATTTGCCGCAGTCCCGACAAATCCAATCGGTCCGTTGTAGGTCCATCCCATTCCAACCAACTGCTGGATTTCCGCCCACGAAGTGGTATAGAGGTGCGCCGGGAAACCTCCTGAGAAGCTCGAAGCCCGAAAGAGGGGCGTGGTATCGGGAATCTGCGAACCTGCCACATAGCCGCTCACAAACTCATACTTCCACCCCGGGGTGCCTAAAACGGTGTCTCTCTCGCTCGGTGACGTGGTGTAGAAGTGCCTTCCAGAGATCGTGTTCAGCAACCGATAAATTGGCAGCCCACCGGCAAAGGGAGCGTGCGATATGTATCCAACGTTGCTCTCGACAACGTAGCCTATCGATTGCGCATAGGCTACTTCAGGGTTTGTGACGTTCGTGATGACCTGATACGGTGGCGTTTCCGCCACCTTGTTGATCTGACCGGTCGCATGAGCATAGGGCCCTGCTTCGCCCGGATGGGTCCACAGGATCTCGTACTCGTACTGCCCTGCGCCCAGGCCCGAGAGATTGATGGTGCTCCAGTCACTGCCCGCAGCCCGGCTGATGCCCCATGGCCCGCTCCAGCTGCCGCCGACCTGGCGCACCCGGATGGTCTGCAGGTCTCCCGCGCCCGGGCCTTGCCAGTCGAGTGTCTGCGCCGATGCATTGACACCGGCCACGCCGAATGTGGCCAGCGGCCGCGGCGTGATATTGAAGGTCCCCGTGGACGTGGTGCGGTCGCTTTGACCCGGCGCATGGGTGATGGCCCGGTATTCGTAGCGCCCCAACGGGATCCCCGAAAGGTCGCCCCGGGCCGCATTGCCGAACCGCACCGTGCTGAGCTCGCTCCACGCGCCGCTGCTGCCGGCCAGCCGGTATTGCACCTGCACCCAGGCGCTCGGATCGTCCGGGCTCGCCACCTGCAGGCTCTGGCCGGAATAGCCCACGCCGTTTTGCGAGATGAGCGTCTGCCAGTTGGCCTGGAGATCCTTCTTGGCCACCACGACGCGCGAGATGCGGCCAATGCCACCGTAGCCTTCGCCGGCAGCGGGATTCCAGCTGAAGCTGGCGCCGCCGTTGCCTTGCGTGGCGTTGAGCGTCTGGCTCTTGACCTGTTCGGGCCCCTCGTTGCCTTGGGCATCGATGGGGATGTAGTACAGCTCCACACGCACGTCGCCGCTGCCCAGGCCTCCGAGCGCGTTCCAGCCCAGGTTGACGGTGTTGGTGCCGCTCCAGCCTTGGCTGCCGCGAACGGCGCGGGAGGCGATTCCGCCCACCAGCGCATCGGTACGCACACTGACCCCGCCCTGCACCTCCTGGCGCTCCGGCAAGGCCTGGCTCAGGATGTGGCCGATCAGGTCATAGGTGGTGTCGGTGCGTCGCACGTCCGACAGCTGCGCGACCTGCTGGGCGTCGGCAGCCTTGCGCAGGTTGATGTCGCCGCGCCCCGAACCGGCACTGCGGATGTCGGCAGTCTGGCGGCCCTGCAGGTCGTACAGCGCGATCTTGTCCACGCCGTCGCCCGCGTTGGTGCGCCACAGGCGCCCGGCACGGTCGTAGTCGAAGTATTCGCCGCCTTCCTGGCCCACGACCCCCTTGCTCACCAGTTCGCCGAAGGCGTTGTATTCCAGGGCGGTGTCCACCACCGTCCCCGACGCGCCAGGCCCGCTCATCAGCGCGTTCTGCCCATCGGCCTGCGCTTGCGTCCCCTGCCAGCGCGGCGCGGGTTCCTTGACGGGAACCGGGAACGGAAACACGATGCCCAGCTGGTAGACGCGGATCTGCAGCACGCTGCCGTCCGCGCCGATCGGCCCGTACGAATCGCCGGGCACCAGCTCCACGCTGGTCGCGGTGTCCAGCAGGCCCATGTCCGTGAAGTCTTGGCCATAGGTGACCGTATGGGCAGGCACACCCGGCTCGATCGGAACGGTGGTGCCGGGTTGTAGCTTCGGTGGACGCGCGGGAGTGATGTAGTCGAACTCGACCCGGAACCCTGCGGCCGTCTTCAGGTCCAGGAGGTTGGCCAGTTGCGCGAGCTCGAATGTGAACTTGCCCATCTCCACGGTCGTGTCGACGCCGATAGGCACATCGCCGTGAGTGCCGTCTGAGGAGTTGTCGTTGCCGTAGATCACTTGCCCGTAGTTCGGGCCATAGCCGCCCGGCATCACGGTGACCTTGGGGTTATTGACGTACCCGTGGCCCTGCTTGGCTGCGCCTTCCGTGTAGACGGCCTTGTCACTGGAAGTTCCGGGATCGAGCACGTGGGTCTGGCGGCCCAGTGCGTCGTACTGGTAGGCGCGGAACAAGGTGCGGGTCGTGCCCGCGTTATCGCTGACGCCCTGCCATTCCTTGGCGATCAGGCCCAGACTGTTGTAGGAGCTGTAGTAGTTGACGCCCATGGCGTCGGTGCTCTGCACCTTGTGGCCCACGGCATCGTACTGGGCGAAGGTGGTTCGGTCCGAGTTGGCGATGGCATCGGCGTATGCCGACGGATCGGACATTGGATCGACCTTGACGGTGCCGGCCAGGTAGCGATGCTCCTCCCCCAGGATGGGCATCAGGTCGGTGGGGTCGATGTACGGCAGCACCTGCATGACCATCTGCAACGGCGTATCCATCGCACCGGTGCCGGTCGCGCCCAAGTATCCGAGGACGAGTGGATTGCCACTCCCGTCGAGGTCCAGGCTCCATCCAAGGCCTTGCAGTCTCGCAATCTCGTTGGAATCTGCGACCAGCTGGGTGAATTCGAGTTCGCTCTTTTGCCGCATGCGGTACAGCGGCCGGGTGCCGGAGGTCTGCGTCTGTGCCACATGTCCGATCGGCGTCGGTTCGCCCCAGATCGGGATGCCGTTCACGGGCGCCAGGTTCGAGGCCAGTTCCGCCTGCGTGACGTACTTGTAGAGGTTCGGGAAAAACGTCGCGTGAATCTGGTAGATCGGCACGCTGCCCGCAAACGGCACCGGCGAGAAGTACCCGATCGGACCGACGTTCGTCCAGCCATCCGCGGTCAGCTGTGCAAGCTGCGGGTTGGGCACCTGCACAGGGCCCAAGGCGCTCGGACTCAACGGATTGCCCTCGGCATCGGCGCCGTTGACGTACTCGGTCTTCATGACCACGTTGCCGAAGGCATCGCGGCGGAAGACGGTCAGCGGCGTGACCGGGGTTGCGCCGTCGCTGCCCGCGCGCGTGGGCTCGGCCACCGCGGTGACGCGGCCCAGCGCGTCGTAGTAGCTGTAGGTGGAGGCGCCCTTGGCGTCGGTCGTGCGCGTGAGGTTGCCCACGGCGTCGTAGCCGTAGCTGGTGGTCAGATCGCCGCGCGTGCTGGTGCCGTTGGACGCAGTGCTGTACTCCACGTTGCGCCGGATCTCGCTGGTCTTGCGGTTGTTGCGGTCGTAGGTGGTGTCCACGCGGCGGTCGTTGTTGGCGTCCGCCACGGGAGCCGGCGGCGTGCCGCCCGCGTTGGCCGTACCGGTCCAGCCCGCCAGGCTGCTGGTGCCGGCCCAGCTCACCGCCTTCGCATATTCGATGCGCATGGTGGCGTTGCCCACCGCATCGAACGCCTGGGTGGTCAGATAGCCCATCGCATCGACACTGGCGATCTGCTGGCCGCGGCGGTCGTAGAAGTTGGTGCTCAGGGTCCAGGTGCCCGCACTCTTGAGTTGTGCCACCTGGGTGAGTTCACCGAAGGTGTTGTAGGTGTTGCGGGTCGTCTTGCCCGCGAAGGTATCCTGCGCGGTGCTGCTGCCGCCCTCGTGAACGTAGGCAGCCGCCTCGCGCACCTCGATGCCCCGGCCCAGGCGGTCGTACGTGGTCGACAAGGTGCGATCGGCATCGTGAACCAGCGCATCGACCGTGGCCTGGACCTGTGCGCGGCCCAGGCTCGGCGGATGCCCTGCCGCCAGGCCGGTCGCGACGCCGTAGCGGGTGAGCACGGTCGCATCGCCGAAGGTGTTGCGGCTGTAGCCGGTCACGAAGCCCAGGGCATCGACCTCATGGACCACGCGTCCGGCGAGGTCGTAGGTCTTGTAGCTGTAGTTGCCGCCGATGTCGCGGTTGGCAACGGCATTGCCGAGCGCGTCGTAGGTGGTCTGGGTGTACAGGGTCTGGACGGTGTCGTGGCGGCCGTCCAGCCCATCGACGGCGAAGGTGTCGCCCGAGGGGTTGTACACGCCCACCGGCGGGTAGATGACCTTGACCTGGCGTCCCAGCTGGTCGTATTCGTACGTGGTGGTGCGCTGCTCGGGCCGCCCCGCTCCTTCCGTGCGGCTGCGCAGGTTGCCGAAGCTGTCGTAGGCCAGCACGGTGATGACGTTGCCGACACCGCTCGAGCCGGCGTTGACCTGCAGCCGGCCATCGCCGCCAACCGTGACGGCGGTGAGCTCGACCGGCGGAGAGATCTCCCGCAGCATGCGGCCGCTGCGGTCGTATTCGTACTGCCACACCCACGTCTTGGCATTGGTGTAGCTGGTCTTGTTGTCCAGTGCGTCGTAAGTCCACGACTCGGTGAAGTCCCCGTCGACGCTGGACAGAACGCGCCCTGCGGCGTCGTACTGGAAGCTCTTGCTGCGGTCTTCGGCGCTGGTGACGACAGCCGCGGCGATGGCGGCGGTGCTGGCGGTGCCGGCAGGGATGGACAGCGCATAGTGCAAGCTGGCGCGCACCTGCCCGAGGCCGTCGTAGTCGGTCTTGCTGACGAAACCCAGGGGATCGACGCTGTAGATTTCTTGTCCGCCGGCATTGAAGACGTGGGAGGACACACGGTCGTTGGCGGCGTCAAGTGCCGTGCGGGAACGGATGTCGCTCACGCTGGCGGTGGTGCTCAGCCCGGCGGTGTTGAGGGCCTGCGCATGGCCTCGGCTCTGGACGACCTGCCCCAGGCCGTCGTAGATGGATTCGGTGACGGCGCCCTGGGCATCGACAGCGAAGACCTGGCGGTTGGCCTGGTCGTAGGCAAAGCGCTGGATGCGGTCGGCGCCCGCGTTGGCAGAGACGGCGCCCTGCAGGGCCGCATCGGTGTAGGTTGTGGCTGCGGTGGGCGCCGCGATGGGGTTGGCATAGCCGATCTGCTGGGTCACGTTGCCGAAGGCGTCGTAGACGGTGCGGCTGACGCCGCCCAAGGCATCGACCGTGAAGGTGCGGCGGCCCGCGCCGTCGTGGGCGAAGGCGGTGATGCGGTCGGTGCCGCTGGCCACCGCGCTGGAAGGCAAGGCGCTGGCCGAGACGGGTGTGGCGTACTGCACCTGACGCACAAGGCGACCCGTGCCGTCGTACGCAAAGCCGGTGACTGCCCCCGTGCCGTCGGCCTGCCAGGCCAGGCGGCCTGCCGGGTCGTAGACATTGCGGATACGCACATCGTGCGCGTCGTCGGCCTTGCCTGCGAGAGCTGCCGCCAGCGATGCCGCGCTCGCTGTGTCGCCCGGATTGACCGTGCTCGCATAGGCACGCTGATCGACCACGTTGCCGTTGCCGTCGTACTGCAGATGCGTGACGGCACCCAGCGCATCAACGCGCCAGTTCTGACGGTTCGCCGCGTCGTAGAGGTAAGTGCTTGTCCGGTCGGCCGAACCGGCAACCACGCTGGTCGGATCTGCTCCTTCGGCGATGGGGTTGGCGTACTGGCTGCGGCGCGTGACGTTGCCGTTGCCGTCGTACTCGGTCTTGCTGACCGCGCCGATGCCGTCCACGCTCCAGGTCAGCCGGTTGGCCGCGTCATGGACGTTGCGCACGCGCGCATCGTGCGCATCGTCGGCCACCGGAGCGGGCGCCGTGCGACCGTCCCAGGCCGCAAGCGCTGCGGCCGTCAGAGGCGTGGCATAGCGGCGCTGCGCGGCGATGTTGCCGTTGGCGTCGTAGCTGTATTGGGTGACATTGCCCAAGGCATCGACATTCCACGTGGCGCGATTGGCGGTGTCGTAGACGCTGCGACTCCGCTGGTCGCGCGTGGCGTCGGCCGCCACAGGCGGTGCGGACGTGCCGTTCCAGCTGCCGAGCGCGGCACTGGTCAGCGCCGTTGCATAGGCACGCGACTCCGTGACGTTGCCATTGGCGTCGTGGAAGTACTGGACCACATTGCCGGCGCCGTCCACCTTCCATGTGGCGCGGTTCAGGGCATCGTAGACGGTGCGCACGCGCTCGTCGCGCGCCGTGTCGGCGTTGACGGGCGGATCGCTGGCGATGTTCCAGGTCGCCAGGTTGATACGGTTGGCATACGCCCGCGTCTCGACGACATTGTTGGCCTGGTCGTAGGTGTATGCGACGACGGCGCCTGTGCCGTCCACGCTGAAGCGCAGGCGGCCATCGCGGTCGTAGCGGCGCGATTCGACAAGGTCGACGCCGGCGCTGGCCACCACCTTGGCCTGGATCTGCGCGACGGTGGGAGCATTGCCAAGTCCCGTGCTGTCGATGGGCAGCGCATACGAGGTGCGGCGCACGACGCGGCCTTCGGCGTCGTATTCCTGGCGGGTGACGTTGCCCAGCGCGTCAAGCGTGAAGACAAGCCGGTTGTCGGCGTCGTAGGCGTAGCGCGTGGCATGGCCGTTGGCGTCGATGGAACGTGTGAGGTTGCCGGCCGCATCGTATTCGAACCAGCGCGAGAGATTGAGTCCTTGGGGGTCGACCTGCTCCTTCACGCGGCGGCCCGCGCCGTCGTAGGTGTACTGGGTGGTACTGCCGTTGGGCATGGTCACGCGCAGCACCTGGCCGGTGGTGTCGTAGGCGTAGGTGGTGACGAGGTTCAGGCCCGCGGGGTCGACCGCCTGGTGCAGGACCTGGCCGTTGAGGTCGTACTGGGTCGCGGTGACCACGCCGCGCGCGTCGGCGACGCGGACGGTCTGGCCCTTGGCGTCGTAGCCGTAGCTGGTGACGAGGTTCAGGCCCGCGGGGTCGACGGTGCGGGTCAGCAGGCGGTTGACGGCGTCGTAGGTGTAGCTGGTGACGACGCCGTTGGCGTCGGTGCTGGTGAGTTTGAGGCCGGTCTTGTCGTAGGTCGCGCCGGTGGTGATGGTCGTGGAACCATCCAGCGCGGCGGCTGTCTGCAGCAGGTTGCCGCTCTTGTCGTAGCTGTAGCTGGTGGTGTTGCCGCGCCCATCGGTCACGCTCTGGGTCTGGCCCTGGCGGGTGCGCACAGTGGTCAGGGTCACGCCTTCGGGCGTGGTGACGGTGGTGCTGCGGTTGGCGGTGTTGTAGCTGTAGCTGGTGGTGTTGTTGAGCGCATCGCGCTGGGTGAGCACGCGGTCGAAGGCGTCGTAGCTCGTGGTGCGGCTGGCGTTGAGCGCGTCGACGGTGGTGACGATGCGGCCGAGCCGGTCGTAGCCGACCTGGCTGCGGTTGCCGTTGCCGTCGAAGCGCTCGGTGACGCGGCCGAAGGCGTCGTAGGTCTGGCGCCGCGTGATGGCGAGGGTGGTCGCATCGCTCACGCTGCGGGTCAGCAGGCCGCGGCGGTCGTAGCTGGCGGTGTCGGTGACGACATAGCCGCTCTTGAGCGCGTAGGTGGTGGCGGTGGCCTCGCGGAAGGCGTTGTAGGAATAGCTGGTGGCACTGTCCAGCGCGTCGGTGGTGCTGGCGCGGGTGCCGGTGGCGTTGTAGGTGTGCAGGACGTGGGTGTCCTTGGCGGGATCGGCCACGGCGGCGAGCTGGCTGGCCAGGCTGGCGGTGTTCAGGCCGCCGGGGGTGGTGGCGCCGAGCGTCACCACATCGACGCGGCTGCCGTAGACGACCTCTTCGGCCAGTTGGCCCAGGGCGTTGTAGCGGCTCTCGGTGACTTCGCCCATGGCATTGACGGTGTAGGCCAGGCGCCCGATGGGGTCGTAGAAGAAGAGCGTGCGATGACCGTTGGCGTCGGTGGTGCTGGTGCGCCGGCCGGCGGCGTCGTAGGTGTGGGTGAGGCCGTTGGCGGCCCAGGCGCTCAGCGGGTCGGTCAGGGCAACGGCGTCGCTGCCGCGGCCGTCGAGTTGGCCGATGAGGCGGCCCTGGATGTCGTAGCGCAGGCGGCTGGTGCGCTCGTCCGTGGTGCCCACCGCGGTGGTGGTCTCGACGAGCTGGCCGACGCTGTCGTAGGCGAACTGGGTGACGGTGCCTTCCGCGTTCGTGCGGGTGAGCAACTGGTTGGCCGCGCTCCAGGCCTGGATAGTGACTTGATCGCGCGCAGCATCTGCGGCCGGACGGATGCTATCCAGGGTGGACGTGCCATTGACGGCGCCCGTCGGATTGGCGCGCCGGATGATCTGCGTGACGTTGCCCCGGGCGTCGTAGAGGGTTTCGGTGAGGTAGCCCTCTCCATCGACTTGCCCGACAAGGCGGCCTTGGGCATCATGGAGGTTGTAGGCGTGGATGTCGGCGCTGCTGTTGGTGCTGGGGCGCAGGCCGCTCAGGTTGTAGCTGGCGCGTGCGATGGCCACGGCAGCAAGACGCGCTGGCAGGTTGGCGAAGTTGGCGGCGCGATTGGCGTAGCGGACGGTCTGTACCAGTTCGCCAGCGGCGTTGTACTTGTACTCGGTGAGGTAGCCCTCGGCGTCCAGGGTGCCTTGCAGGCGCCCGTCTCGGTTGTACAGCTCGGTGACGGTGCGGTCCTGCTGGATGTCCAGTGCCGCGTAGATGGTGGTGACAGGCGTGCCCTGGACGACCTGGCTGAAGCTGAGTTCGCCGTCGAGGTAGTGGGCATCGCCTGTATAGGCGGCGGTGAAGGTCTGCGTACCCGGCGGCAAGAACACGCCCGACAGCGTGGCCACGCCGTTGACGACCTGGGCGGTGCCCAAGAGGCGGAGGCCTTGGTAGAAGCTCACGAGGCCGCCAGGGGCGACGCCGCCGACCTGCACGGACAAGGAGCCGTCCTTGGCGATCGAAGCCGCCGTGAGGTTGGTCAAGGTGACCGGGGCCTTGGTTATCGTGACGTTGGCCGTGGTTTGCGAGGTAGCGTTGCTGGCATCGCCCGAGTAGACGGCCTGGATGGTGTGCGAGCCGACTTCGAGGTTGCTCACGCTCAGGATGGCCTTGCCGTTGACCAAGGTCACGGTGCCCAGCAGGACCGCGCCGTCGTAGAAGCTGACGGTGCCGCCCTCGGGCTTGCCCTGACCCACAGGGGTGGCCGTAAGCGTCAGGGCTGATTCATAAGCGGGCGCCACAGGGGTGGTGGTCAAGCCAACCGAACTCATCACGGGAGCCGCCACGACCTGCTGCGATAGGCTTCCAGAACTGGATACCCTGTAGTTCGAATCGCCCGAATAACTGGCCGTGATATCGGCCGTGCCTAGGGCCAGGTTGCTGGTGGTGAAGGTCGCGACGCCATTGACCACAGTGCCGCTACCGATTGCCGTTCCATTGCGGTAGAAAGTAACCGTGCCGGTGAAGGAAGGCCCACTGAATGAGCCGGGATTGTTCGCCAGCGTGGTAGTGGACGGCATGACTTTTGCTGTAAAGGTCAGCGGCGCGCCAGCCGTCGATTCGGGCCTGGACGAAGTCAATGTGACCTTGGTGTATCCCTGCTCAACGTTAAGCCGAACCGTACGAGCGGCAGCTGCCCGACTTGCGTCGCCGGAGTACACGACAGTGAGATCGTGCCACCCCAATGACATCGCTGGCAAAGCCACATAACCCCCTAAAGGATTCATGTAACTCGCGATCAATTTCAGGCCATCGAAAAAGCTGAAGGTGCCTGAATAACCGGAGTCAGGAGACACGGACTCAATCGGATACGCCTGGGTCCACGTGGAGGCCCCCACCATCGACGCCGGCGGGAGACTGACACCAACCCCGTCGGCCTTCACCAGGGGAGGAATCACCACCGCGGATCCTGGCCACGCGCCGACCGCGAGTCCGCCGTCCAGCACGCTACCCAGGTTGTTGAGGTCACCCGCATAAGCGACCTGGAGAATGCTGACGCCCTCCGGCAGGTAGTTGGTCACGAAGGTCGCCACCCCATTGAGCACCGACGCTGTGCCCAGGAACGTTGCGCCGGCGAAGAATGTCACCAAACCGCTGGGGGCGGCTCCAGTCACATGTGCGGTCAACGTTACCGGCTGGCCCTGCGTCACGCTTGTGGCCGACGCCGTCAAGGTAATCGTCGAGGCTTGCTTCGCTGCTTGGTTACCAATGCTCGTCGCGCTGCTCGTATCGCCACTGTAGACGGCGCTCACTGCACCTGCATCTATCGATAAGTCGCTGACACTCAGACTCGCCTGGCCGTTGACGAGAGCGACGGTTCCCAATAGCTGCGTACCGTTGTAGAAGCTGACCGTACCCGTGGGTTCTGCTAATGAACCTGCCCCAGGAGTCACCGCTGCCGTATAGATCAATGGGGTGCCGAAGGCACCGGCGGGATTGACGGTCAGTGTCGTGGTACTGGAAGCGACCTGGGTCGAGGCAATCACCTGCTGGGACAGGCTGCCCGACACGGCCGTCAAATAGTTTGCATCGCCCAGGTATCTCGCTGTGATGCTGGTCGTGCCCAGCGCCAAGTTACCGGTGGTGAAGGTGGCAATGCCATTGACCACTGCGCCGGTGCCGATGGCCGTGCCGTTGCTGTAAAAGGTGACCGTGCCGGTCGAGGACGGGCCACTGAAGGCACCTCCGTAGGAGCCCATCAAACCGGAATCCGCGGTGATCTTTGCCGTAAAGGTCACTGGCGCGCCAGTCGTTGTTTGAGGCCTGGACGAGGTCACTGCGACGTTGGCGGTCGCAGCCCCTACAACAAGCTGCACTGTGTACGCAGCGGGCGACCGACCCGAATCGCCGGAGTACACCACCTTGAGCGTGTGCGTCCCCTTCGACATCGGAGGCAGATTGACAGGCCCCCCATTCGGATTCAAGAAGCTGGCAATCAGTGTCTGTCCGTCGAAGATGCTGAACGTACCCGGATAGGGCGCACTGCCCGCACTCGGACGGATCACCACCTGCGTCGGAAAACCGGCGACAGCTGAACTCCAACCGCTGACGGTGAGATTGGCCGAAACCGGCGGGGCGGGTGTGACAGGAGACCATCCAGGGTTCAGGGGCCCACTGACCGTATCTGCCCCGCTCCACCACAGCGCGGTGCCCGTCGCCGTATAGATCACCAAATTGCCATCGTTCTGGAGTTCGAGACGCTGTGCACCCTTATTCGCGCTGCCCGAGTTCCATACGTGCGCAACTCCCCCGTTCGCCGTGTTGTAGATGACAAGATTTCCATCTGTCTGAAAGACAGCTAGCGTTCCACCAGCCCCCCCTGTCTGGCTGTGCCAGACAGCTGGCGTGTTCTCTTTGAGGTCATAGACGACAAGGTTGCCGTCGGCCTGGAATACAAGTTGGTAGCGCCCATCGGGAGAATAGATCGACTGGCCTGCGGTTAGACTGGACCCCAGGGGGAGCGATGAGACCAGTGCGGACACCTGAAGCGTTGGTCCTTGCACAACGCTCATCACGTTGTTGGCGTCACCCGCGTAGGCGGCGCTGACCACGTTCGTGCCTACCGGCAGATACTTGGCCAGGAACGTCGCCACGCCATTGACCACCGACGCCGTTCCCAGAAAGGTAGTGCCGGCGAAAAAGGTCACCGTCCCACTCGGCGCCGCACCCGCAACTCGCGCCGTCAGCGTCACCGATTGGCCTTGCCTCACGCTCGTTGCAGAGGCCGTCAACGTCGTCGAGGTCGGCGACGTCACAGTGGAGCCGTAATCGATCGCGGTCGTGCTGGTGGCATTGTTGGCGTTGCCGCTGTACACGGCCTTGAAGGCCGCGGCATTTGCAGGGCCCGCAATCTGCAACGAGGCTGTGCCATTGACCAGCGCCGCACTTCCCACCACCGTGGCACCGTTGTAGAACGTTACTGTGCCGCCAGGCGCGGTGGAAGGTCCGGATGCGGTGGCGACCGTCGCGCTCAGATTCAAAGTGGAGCCGCTGCCCGACACCTGGAGCGTGGTCTTGGTGGGACTCGGATTGATCGTTAGCGACTGGGTAGTACCCGAGCTCGCGTGCGTTGCATCACCGGCATATTCCGCGCGGATGCTCAGATTGCCCGCTGGCAGGCTGTTGAGCGTGAGCACCGCCAAGCCGTTGATGAGCGAGGCCGTGCCAATCAGCGTCGGGCCACTGTAGAACTTCACGTCGCCGGTCGCTGCTGCGAGTCCTGGCGGCTGCGTCGTAGTCAGCGCGACCGATAAGGAGACCACTTCACCGAAGTTCGCCGTGCCCGGCTGGATGGTCAGTGCCGAACTGGTTGCCGCCGCCTGCGTGATCGTCTTCTGGGCGATGGGTGACACGCTGGCTGGCCTGCTCACATCCCCCGAATACGCCGCGCGGATGCTGTTGACCCCCACCGGCAGCTCAGTCGTCACGAGCGTGGCCACGCCATTGACCACCGCCGCGCTGCCGATCGCGGTCTCGCCGCTGAAGAACGTCACCATCCCGCCGGGATTGGTCCCCTCGATGGTGGCCGTGAGCGTCACGGCCGTGCCCAGCGGGGCCGGCGCCGCGCCCACGTTGAGCGTGATCCCGCCCACGGTGGCCGGATCGATCAGCAACTCGATGTTGGCCCCATTGCCCAGCTGCGCCACATCGACCGGATTGGCCAGCTGCGTCACGCTCAGGATGCGCGAGGCGCCGTCATAGGTGGTCTGCGTCACATACCCCAGCGCATCCACCTGCCAGGTGAGCCGGTTGGCCGTGTCGTAGAAGCGCCAGACCTTCTGGTCCCGCGCCGTGGCGGCCGGACGGATGGCATCGAGGCCGGTGGCCGTGTTGGTCGCACTCCAGGCGGTCGTTGGCTTGCCGACCCCATCCACCAGGGCCGCCGTGCCGATCGGCGTCGCATAGGCAATGGTCTGCCGCAGCTGCCCGTTGGCGTTGTACACATACTCGATCACCGCCCCCGTGGCATCGATGTCGGCGATCTTGCGGTCCGCCGCGTCGTACAGCATCCACTTGCGCACGCCCGTCGGGTCCTGCGTCATCAGCAGGTTGCCGTCCTTGTCGTAGGCATAGGTGGTGGTGCCCAGCACGCCGGTGCCCACGCTGGTCTGCGTGACGCTGACCAGCCGCCCGGCGCGGTCGTAGGCCGAGATGGTGACCAGGCCGCTGGCCAGCGTGACGGTGGTCCTGGCGTTGGCGTCGTCGTAGCTGGTGACGGTGACGTTGGCCGTGGCGCCGCCGTCCAGGGACGGGCCGCTCGCGGAGAGCAGCCTACCCAGGCCGTCGTAGACGTAGTGGCTGACGCCGGCAGTCGCGCCGGGCTCGATCTTCTGCAGCAGCAGGCCGCGCGGGTCGTAGATGTACTGGGTGGTGGCGGCGGTAGCAGGGTCGCCCTGCCCGCTCGCATTGACGGCCCCGTAGGTGGTGGCGGTCTGGAGTTCGCCGCGGCCGTCGTAGGTGTAGTCGGTGCGCTGGCTGCGCGTGAGGTCCTGGCCCTGGCGCCAGGTGGTCATCTGCGCCTCGGTGGGCACGGCCGTCTGCGCGAGGGCGGCGGTGTCGTACGGGGCGCCGGCGTATTCGACGGCGCTGGTGCGCAGCCCGTTGGCGTCGTAGCTGTATTCGGTGACGTTGCCCTGGGCGCTGACGGTGAAGCGCAGCTGGTAGGGGTTGTTCTGTGCGTAGACGTAGCGCACGGTCTCGGGCAGCGCGGCCTCTTTGCTGAAGGCGCCTCGGCTGGTGGCGGCATCGGCGTAGAGGGTGTCGGTGAGCAGCTGGTTGGCGGCGCTGTAGGTGCGGGTGCGGGTGTCGCCGGCCGAGTCGACTTCCTTCAGCAGGTTGCCGCGCTCGTCGTAGGTGAGCGCCACCTTGTGGCCTTCGCCGTCGGTGACGAGGGTGAGGTTGCCCGCGGCGTCGTAGACATAGCTGACCTGGCTGAGCCCGGCGGGGTTGCCGGCGGTGACGCCCTGGCGCACCTGGACGAGCTGGCCCTGGGCGTCGTAGAGGTAGACGGCGGCGGCGCCGAGCGCATCGGTGACGGTGGTGGTACCGGCGGCGGTGTCGTAGGCGAAGGTGGTGACGGCGCCGAGCGCGTCGGTGACGCTCTGGACCTTGTAGACGCCGCCGGCCTGCACGTAGGTGAAGGCCAGGCTGGTGCCGTCGCTCTGGCTGACGCTGGCCACGCGCCTGCTGGCGCCGTCGTAGGTGTAGGTGGTGACGTAGGTCTTGCCATCGGCCACGCTGTTGTCGTCGGGGCTGAGGTCGACGGTGACGGTGGACAGGCGGTTGCTGCCGTCGTAGGCGTAGCGCACGCGGGTGGAGGTGGCGCCCCCGGCGGTGACGGTGCGGATCTGGGTGAGGTTGGTGCCGCTGTAGTCGTAGTGGGTGACGTCGCCGTTGGCAGCGGTGGCGGACTGCACGGTGCCGTTGGCGTTGTAGGTGTAGCTGACCGTGTTGCCACTGGCGTCGGCGGCCGAGACGAGGCGGCCCTGTCCGCTGGCCTGGTAGCGCTCGGTCAGGCCGCTGTCGCCGTCGGTCCAGATGAACTGGGACGCGCCTGCGTCGTGGGCGATGGTGTCGAAGGCGCCCGCGCCGGCGGTGCTGACGTAGAGGTTCCTCGCAGCGTCCCAGGTGTAGACGGCTTGGGCGCCGTCGCGGTCGGTGCGGGTGAGGGTGCTGCCGGCGGTGGCCACGGTGCCGGTGAGCAGCATGCGCTGGCCGAAGGCGCCGACGGCCCAGTTGTCGGCGTTGTCGTCGCTGAGCTGGCCCTGGCTGTTGTAGGTGCGCAGGCTGACGGTGTCGGGACCGCGGCCCAGGAGGAGTTCGTCGCGGGTCTGCAGCACGAGGTTGCCGGTGGCGGCGTTGACGTAGGCCTGCTCGCCGCTGCGCCCCTGCCCCGCCGTCCCCGTCTGACCGCGCTGGCCCAGTGTGGCCTGCGAGCCCAAGCTCAAACCCAGACTATTGCCGCTGACGATTGCAACCATTGAGAGCCTCACCCATTGTTCCTGGGAACCGCCGATCGGCAGCCTTGGGATCCGCCCGCATCGCTTGGAGAGGGGCGGCCCACACGGAGGGACCTCCCCTCTGGCTGTGCCAGCCCCATACCGGGCTGGCTTACGGTTCTTCTGCGGAACTCATCCAGCGAGTTGCCAATTCGTTTAGCGGGAAGACCAACTGGAATGCAGGGGCAATCGCACGGAGCCTCAGCAGCTGCCGCTAAACAGATCGCCTGGGCACTGGATATGCTTGCGAAACGTTGCCTCGCCGCTGGCCTGCCTGTCTGCAGATCCGGATGCTCCGACGCAGCGGATACAACAACCCGCTCCCATGCCTAAGATTACGAATGATGAAATGACCGCGCACGGGTTTCTCGCCATGGCCCGCACCGTCATGGCAGAGCAACTGCATGGCATCCAGCCTGACGTGATCGAGGCGCAGCTTGCGCACGGCAAGAGCGGCCCGCTGGGTGCAGCCTACGACCGGGCGGAATTCATGGACAAGCGCAAAGACATAATGCAGCGCTGGGCGGACTATCTGGACTATCTGGACCAACTTGCGGCCGGCGCGCAGGTCATGGCGCTCAAGGCAGCTTGAGGCGACGAGCGCTCATCGCTTTCTTGCCTTAAAAACCAGGCCCGGCGCATTTCTCTGTTAGCGGACAGCAGGCTATTCCGCCGCCTGCGCCACAGGCGTGCTGACCCAGCGGCGACCGGGTGGCAGGCAACTGCATTCACTGCGCTGGCGATTGAGGTGTGTTCGAGTAACTCTCCGGATCGCCGATCCACCGCTGAAGCGCTGCGCGCGGCCACCTGCAGGCCCGCCCTCCTAAATGGACCGGTGCGGGAACTTGCCTCCGACATTTCTTCGATACACGGTCGCGCGACTTAATGCGGTGATGCGAATCACGTCAGCCATGCGAAAAAATGCAGGCATACCGACGGTCGGAGCACCGAGTTCGCGGCGGTCGACATGGCGTTCAAGTTGCAGGACCGATCCTTTAGAGCAGTCTGGCTGATGCTCAACTTCATACATTTGCAGGACTTGCTACTTTCGGGCTCTTCCGCTGCCATGACATCCACTTACATAATCTTCGTGGATCCAATCGCAGGTTTGTAGCTCCGCCGTCCGCAACCGCTCTAAGAGGTGTATCCCGGCGGATTTTTGATCCTTGAATAAATAAATCAGGAGGAATCTGAATGAATCGTCTGCGTCAACTGCTCTTCTCAGCGCTCGGACTGTTTCTCTTACTCTTAAACTCCGCGCACTCAGCAGACTATCAAACGGTTACTGCCAACAGTTCGAGTCAATTGTGGCCACTCACCTCTGCCTACGATGGCAATGGTTCAACAGTTTGGAGTAGCAACACTCATGCGTCTCCTGCAGCCACAGAGGAAATCGCGTACTGGTGGTCAGGACTTCAGAGCACCAATTATGTGAAGTTGATGCCGCGCTACTCGCAGAACTGTGCCGCGCTCGGATTCCCCATAGATTTCAAAATATATTATTCCAATGGGCCCAGCTGGGTGGAAGTTGGAAATTACGTCAATTATCCTCGGCCCACCCGATGTGACTGGATTGTCATTCCACTCCCGACAAGCAATCAAGCAAACGGAATTCGCATCATTGCCACAAAGCTGGGCGGTGATGATGCAGGGACTCCAGTTTTCCAACTGGCGGAGGTCAAGGCAGGCACTGATGCTGGCTTCAATCAGCTATCTTTCGGCGGCAACAATGCACCTGCCTTGCCAAATAAAACGCAAGTGGCCGGGATTCAAGCCAATGCTTTCGATCCAACTCGACTCGGCAACTGGAACTACGATGAGCGAGGATCTTCGATGATTGCTCCAAATCCTGGGGCGTATCGAAATATCTATTCTCCTCAGGCCGTCCAATTGAGCGGTTCGGTTTGGCGTGTGTATTTTCACGGCTGGGACGGAATCTCTCCCCCTTTGTTTGACCGTATATACACCACTGTCACCTTTGATGATTTTCTGAACTTCGATGCTCACTATGTTCAGATCGACCACGGCGACTGTTTAAACGTAGGAAATGAGTCAGTGGTACGAGTTGCCCCAGGAGACTGGCGCATGACCTATACGTGCATGCGACCCAATAACCTCAACAAAACCGGCTATGCCACGTCTGGCGATGGGGCAAATTGGTACCCAAGTACAGGAGGCTCAAGCATGATTAATGTCACCGGCTATCCGAACTGGGTAGCAGGTGATTACAACGGTGTTAATCCAATTATTAAAGATGCCAACTCCGTTTGGCACTACTACTTCATGGAATCGAGCACCAATCCAGGCGTGGAGCATGCTACGAGCACCGACGGCGTAAATTTTGCTTTTGTCAATCGCGCTCAACCAGAACCGATGCGAGCGTTGAATGATGTCAAAGCCTTTTCATATGGAGGTTCCACTCACTACCTATCGTGCTATCACATGGGGCAATCGAATTTGTGGATCTCCACCAGCACCAGTCTGAGTAGCCTTGGGCCGACTAGAATTGCCTTCAGCAGTTATAGCAACGAAGATCAAATGATGATCACGTGTGGTTGGGTGCAGGATGGTACGCGGGTATATGGGATGTTGTACGGCGCGTGTGCTGCGGATTGTGACCCTGCTGCCCCTAGTCGAAATCGCTTGTTTGCTCGTTGGCTTCAGAAGAAGGTGGTCTTCCAGAACAATCATGTGAATTGGGATGTAAGCACTGGATTTGGAATGAAAAACTCTCGGCTCGCCATGAGCAACAAGATCGAGACCGGCGTCTTCAAAATTTATGACACTGATGGACAAACCCTGCTGTACACCAGCCCACTTGTCACGGTTCGGGAGGGTGACCTGTGGAATTACACCGGACCATAGCAGATCTTTCCTCGAGGCCTCTGCGTTCAATAGTCCGGAGGGGCTTACCAAAAGTTTATTCGCCCGACCTGAAGCCAACTCGCTTTTGCTCGTGACCCGGTTTCAGCTTGCCCCTTGGAGAAAGGCCGATGACCGGAGTGGCCCCGATTCTGTTGAAAAACTCGGTCGCAGCGTTCACCGCTGCACCGTGGCGACAACCCACCTCTCAGATCGACCCAGGATCGACGATCGCGGCCCAGGGAATGGTTTGACCACTCCTGTAAATGTGCCCAAGAGAGCGCCACTCGAGTTTTTCAACAGAATCGCCCCACTGCAGTCCTTCGCGCTTCTCGGACGTGGACGTTTAGCAGCGCGAAGGGCTGACATTCAGCGTGGCAGCCGACTAATATGCGCCAGCACTCTCGTCAGCAATTGATAGCCATGCATCGACAAGCAGATTGAACTGACTGTCCTTTGCCCTAATATTCAGTGCAGAAATTGCAGTTCTGGCATCTCGGATAGTCCAGCCAGTTGAATTCAGTGTCAGCCACGCACATTTAAGATTGCCGGCACCTAGATACTCATTGAATAGTCCAATTTTATCCTTGCCAATATCATCGATCCAAGCTGGCTTGGGTAAATTAGCGGGCCACACAGCCAGGATTTCTTGGGAAATTTCGAACGAGCAGGCGCTGTTCCACCATGGCTTTAGCTTATCGAAGCTCACAAGTGGAAATTCTCCTGAATAGGCGCCTACGGCTTTCGCACTTTCCAGCGGAGTCTGATTTTTAAACTGGTCAATCATTGCCAAGCCGCGCGCATCATCACCCGATATCAATGACACGGCATTAATTTGATCCAGATTTTGAAGGCCGACCGCCTTTGCAAAATTGACTAAGTCGCTTTCGACGCCGTCTTTTTCGCCGATTGACATCATTGCAGCAAGAGCGAACAACTGCTCGACGGTTCGCGCTATTTCGATAGTCGTGCGCCCGGCCCCGACATGCATTTTTATATATGTTGGTTCGCGATCCATGAACCAATGCTTCCATGCCCCGATATAGGTCGGACGCGATCCGTCGCTCCATATTGGAATCAATGCGGGTGGAAATCCGTACCACTCTGCCGGCGCCTTAAATGTAGCCAAAGGCGGTTCAATCGTTCCTGCAGCACACTGACTTACCGTGGCCGGAAAATAAAGGGACTCAAAGACTTTTGCGTATGAATTCATATTATTTTGGTGCCCCCGACTGTGCGAAATGGTCATTCAGCGGAACTTTTATGCTGAGGCGCGATAGTCCCACCCCAGCGGAAAAGCCCAAGGCGAGGTTGCCACTCCTCTTTGCGTGAATAGCCAGGCGGGAGCGCGCGTGCACGGCGGACCGTGCAGCCGATGAGCACTACAGACCTCACGGGTCAGCTCTTCGGAGATGCGGCGAGCCTCGTCTTTGGCGAGAAACACCCAATTTGGCGGAAGCGACTGCGGCTTAAGGTTCGTCATCAAGAAAGCGCGTTTCAAGGTCCGGTTACGGCCGACAGCCGTACAAGATGTTTAAGCCCAGGAAGAGCGTTCCTTCACTCCCAGGCCAAGTTGGTAATCGAGACGATTTTTCACCTTAGATACTTCGCGCAAGGGCGCATCGGGTTCTCATGCCCTTGCCGCCGACAAAGATATTCTATTGCCCCCAAAAGCACAGCGGTATTTCTGGCTTCTTCGTTGTCGAAATCATCAGCCATCCTCTTTTTGAACTTCTTTATTGATAGGGGGCTTATTCTGCGCAATACAGCTCTATCCAGAAGCTCAAAAAGTTGGTGTTCCATGTCACTGTAACGTTTTATTTCCATCCCATTTAAGACGATTTTTGGATAGCCAACTTTCCTTTCGCGCTCTAGTGAGTTATCCACCTTCAATGAAAACTCTTGCAGGCATCTATCCAAGCCATCAACTCTTAAGGATCCTCCATCCAGATAAACTTCACCCTTGGATATAGTCACTATGTCCTGACAGTTCGCACCTCCATTCATCGGCCCAGCGCAAACGTTCACAGAAAAAAGCAAAACGAGTATTGAGAGTAAGCTTTTCATGGGTGAACATGATTGGTTTTACCGGGTTGGTTTTTCCGCCGCCATGAAGGATGAGGGTGTCGCCGAAGCCGCCTACCCGCGTGTTCAGAATCTTGCTGAGCCGTTCAGCGAGTGGATCCGGGCCAGTGGCAGCGTTGCACCCGTAAATGGTAATCGGCATGCCATCTTTCCACTTTCCGCTTCCTCGGATGAGTCTCGCCAGAGCCTCGGCATCAAGGCTTTTTCGATTGTCGCTGAGTAGGCCACCATCTCTGTCATGGGCTATCGATTTGCTGTCAGCGCGACCAAATATCAGCAACTCACCACGCCGATCGGGAAACCTGCTGGCTTGCAACATGGCCTGAGAATTGGAACTCCATACTGACCGTCCATTGATCAGATTCAATTTCTCCAGCCCAAATGGGTCGGTGAACTGCAAAGGATCGGCTTCCACATACCCGAATCGGTTCCACCCGCCGTTCAGACCAATTGGATCTGGCTGGCTGTAGCGCCCCACCCTCGCGTCATAGGTTCTGAAGTAGTTGTAGAAGAGTCCCGACTCCTCATCCGCATACTGCCCCGGGTACCTCAGGTTGAATTTCACTTCCGAGACGCTAGTAGTGTCCGGGTTCGGTGTCGTGTCCATGTTCGCGAACCGGTTCTTCGCAATCGTCGGCTTGTCCTCTCCGAACGCGCTGTAGCTCCACTGCCAGACGGCTTGCCCGCTGTCGTTGCTCAGGCGTCTCGACGTGTTCAGGTGGTCGCTGTGCACCGCATAGGTGGCGCCGTTGATCACGGCCGCAATCGGCATCGGCCCGTTCGCCGTCGGCAGGTAGATGTAGCTGGCCTCGCCCGCGCTGTTGGCCCCGCCGGGATCAAGTCGTGATACACCGTTACCAAACGTCCCGCTTCAGAGCACCACCGGTGGTCGCCTGTCGGAAGGCGGGATCGATCTTGTTCGCTCGCGACATGCAAGGGCTGCCAGTCATGACGCGCAACAGTTTCATCGAACTTTCGGCTCGAAGAATTTGAAGTCCGTGCGCCCCGGCGTCCGGTTCATTTCTGCGTCTGTCCAGCGTTCAGCCAACCGCAGATCGTCGGTCTGCACCTCGGGCATTCGCGCACTGAAGTGATCCACCTGCGCCGCCAATCCCGCTTCGCCTTGTTTCCTCAGCATGTCCGCCGTCGCTTGCCAATCCGCCAACACCTCTTGCCGCGTATCTAGCATTTTTACCTGACCCGCCTCCGAACCGACTTGGCCGGCCTTCAGGTCCCCCAACACCTTTTCCAATTTCGCGCGCATCGCCGTGGAAGGCTTCGGCGCACGCCGTCCATCGCGCTCTGCGATTGGCAACTGCGCGAAGGCCCGAATTGCACGCAGCCTATGATGCATCGCATCCTTGTAAGGCTTGCGGATCTGCCCTCGTACCTGTCGCGGCGTCGCGTTGGCCGCCACGCCCTGCTCGCGCATCAGCGCGGCGAACTGCTCGCGCCATTGACGCAGCGTGTGCTTGCGGATGTAGAGACGCTTGCCAGGTTCGAACTCATGCTCGCACTTGACCACCAGGTGCACATGCGGGTGCGCTTGGTCGGTGTGCAGCACCATGGCGTAGCGATATTGCAGCGCGAAGTTCTCCCGCGTGAAGACGCGTGCCGCCGCGAGCACCTTGTCCGGCGGCGTGCCAGCGGGCATGGACAGGACGATGTTGTGGACCAGCTTCGCACGCGTGTCTTTCTGCCCCTGAACGGGTTTCGGCTTGTACTGGCTTCTGCAAAGCTCCAGCTGCCAGTCGGCCGTGATCTCCCTGGCTGCACCCCTTCCCTGCGGCGTCAGCCCCTCGTCGGTTTCGATCGGCAGCTTGCCGTGGCGGCCGATGTAGCGCAGGTGCGCCTCGACGCCGCCGATATCCCGTCCGCCGCCGGAGACTTTCACCATCACCTCGGGCGTACGCCCCACCGTGCGCTGGATCTGCGCGATCTGGTCGGCGCCGAGGCGCAGCTGGCCACCCGGTCCCCGCCGACCGTAGCTCACGATGTCCAGCGCCAAGTCGCGCGACGAATGGGCCGCGCCAATGCCGATTCGATGCGCGCGCACCGCGTGCTCAGGCATGGGCCCTCTCGCCGCTGGTCTCCCAGCTGATGAGGTCGCGGCGCACGACGGCCGCCGTGGCTTCGCGTGCCGCCTCGACGTCCCGCCGGACCGATGCAATCGCTTCGCTGAGATCCGATGCCGTTGGCGCCAACCAAGTGTTCGGCACGCCGAACATCCGAAGCTGTCGCCCCAGCGCGGCCAACTGAGCGTTGATCACTTTGATCTGATCCAGTTCGTTGGGCGGCAGCACGGCCGCGGCACGGACATGGTTGTGGATTAGGAGGGCCAAGTAGCTGCCTGTCTTCATCCCGCGTGCACGGGCTCGCCGCGCCGCCAAGGCTCGATCGCCTTGGCGAAGCCGCAGCGTGATGCGGTCCGTCACGCCAGCGCCGCTTTCCAATGCTTTGGGGGATCGCTGTCCGGCCGAGCCCGGCGAGCTCTCGCCGTTGGTCTTGAGCACTTCCTCGACCATCTTCGCGAGCAGATTCGACGCACTGAGGTGATGCCGAGCGGCCAGCGCGGCGAAGCGCGCCTTCGTGTCGGGTGACACCCGGGTACCTATCACGCGGCTGGGTCGAGAGGTCTTGGTCATTGCAACGCGCTGGCCGTAAACAATGTCTGACGTCAGTCTATCCTGCCCTCATAGCCGCACAAGGACTTTGCCCTCGGAATTCCACCGTCGAGCTCACCTCGCCGTTTCGCGGCTCCGGAGCGTTGCCGTCGATCGACAGCTCGAAGACCGCCATTAATGTTCGGCATGCCGAACATCGATGGCGACAGGCACAGCAGCCCAGCGCGCAATGAACTCGCGAGCAACCCGAACGACCTCGCCCCGTCCGAGCGTTGCCCGCGTGCGAACCACGATCTGCATGCCTTCAGCCCGCATTGCCACGCAAGGACTTTGCCCACCAAGTTTCGAACTGGTCCTGCGGCCAAAGCGTCCAAGCCCCCGCAGCCGTACATCCATCCCGATTGCAGAGCGAGCCCACGCGGCCGCTGCATCACATTCCTTACCACTCCATCAACAGGAAGACCGCCGCTGTCGATACTCGTTCGAGGCTTTCTCGGTGTTCGGCATGCCGAACACCGAGAAATACAGCCAGACAGAGAGGTGAATCCGGCACGCAGCGAATTCGGGGAACCGTCGAACGGGCATCGGCGTCGCCCCCGCTACGCGGCAATGCCGCCAAGAACAGCCTACTCTCGCAGCGTGAACACCACCGACAGGTACGATACCGGCCCGTTCTGAATAGCCTCGATGCCATGCAGTGCGTTCGCATCGAACAGCAGCGAGTCCCCTGCTCTCACCTCCGCGGTCCTGCCGCCGTAACGGTAGCTGACCTCCCCGGACAGGAAGTACAGGAACTTGAGGCCGGGATGCTGGAAGGTCACGTAGGGATCGGCATCGGGCAGCAATGTGACCAGGTAAGGCTCTACGAACAGGTTGCCCGACAGTAGGTGGCCCAGCAGTTCGTAGCGGTAGTCGGAAACCGCACCGACGCGATCCACGACGACGCCCTGTCCCGCGCGCACATGGCAGAAGTCCGTGCGACGAGCCTGATCCCCAAAGAAGCGCGACGTCGGCACGTGCAGCCCCTGCGCGAGGCGCTCCAACGTCTCCACCGAAGGCGAGACTAAACCACGCTCGATGCGAGAAAGCATCGAGGCAGAAACTCCCGAGGTTTTGGCCAGTTCGCCGCCAGACACCTCTGCCGCCATGCGCAGCGCCCTCACCTGTGCGCCGATGCGCGCCGCTGACAAGCTGCGCACGACAGGGGCGGGTCGCCGCGACCTGACACGGGTCACCGAAACCGGCAGGCGCAACGGCCGAGCTGTCGGCAGCGGCGAAGCAAGCACTCTATGGGCCATCTTGAATCTCGCACATAAGAACGGTCAGTTAGCGCACCTGCACAAAGCATCAGACGACGAGCTCGGCACTCATTAACTCGTCATATACTTTGTAGCTCTATGCCATTCTATATGGGGCAATTGAGCGGTGCCAAGCCGCCGTGCTCCTCCTATTCCGCCGCCCAATTTTCCGCGTGCTTTTCGAGCAGCGCGGGTCGCGATAGGCATCCCGCAGGAGGCATTCGACACGGTCTCATCTCGAACTTATGTCAGTATTCTTGAGAGGGGCGTCAACGTTCCCACGCTCACGAAGATCGATGCCCTCGTTCGGGTTCTAGGCCTGCACCCGTTGACCGTGCTCACGCTCGCCTACGCGAGTTCACCGTCGCCCGAGGAAATCGGCAAACTTCAAGAAGTGGTGGCAGGAGAGATCGCAAGTCTCGGGCTCACCGCGTTCTCTTCAAACTCGTTGCCCCGAGGAAAGACTCTCGGCACTAAATAAGAAGTGCGATGAAGAGGTCTGCCCGTTCGACAGACGCAGATTCTTCACAGTCAAAGCCCTTCGCTCTCAGAGCGCCCCAGCCATGTATTCGCGTCGCGAGCAGTCGTTGAAGCAACACGCTTGACCCCGTCGGGGAACGATGCGACGCAGCCTTGCTGTAGAAATCGAGAATCTCTTCGTCGACCTTGCGCACGTGCTCCAGCTGGGTTGTGGAGATAGAGTTTCAGCGACTGCACGTCGGCCTCGGTAATGGGCCTAGGCTGCGTACCTATGGCCGTTGACCACGCGAGCCAATTGCCTTCCGATCAAGAACGTCCGGAGCACCCCATGGAATCCTCTGCCAAAAAAGCAACCAGGCGACCAACCTATGGCGATTCTAGACTTTCAGTCACTGATGCTCCCCGTACTCAAAGAGTCTGCCGCCGGCGAGGTCCGCATCTCCGACGTTGTCGGCAGCCTAGGCGCCAAGCTCGCGCTGAGCGAGGCTGAACTTTCAGAGCTTTTGTCCCCAAACGCCTCGACGTTGGGCGCGCTTCATCTCTATGGTGTCTTGCGGAGTGCCCGTGACTTAGACAGCACCCTTCAGAGCCGATGACGAACCAAGCTCCGGTCGACCCCGTAGCCGCCCTCAGGCTGAATTCGATCAGGCCGTTTCGGAGTTCAACACCGCAATGGGCGGCAAGAAAATTCGCGCGCAACAGGCTGCGGCGTCTATCGCGCACCAGGCCGTGTTGGGAATCATCACCCGCCTAGAGGTCCCGCACCCAGAGCAGACTGAGCTGCGAGCCAAAGTCGAAGCGGCGCTCATGGACATCCGGTGGGGACGAGCCATCGCTGGTTAGGCGCCATCGCCGGCGCCGACTGACCGTCAGGTGACTCTAAATGCGTTCATCCAATGCCGATTTGTGGTCGGTTCGCCTGCAGTACCTATTGGAGCGGAGCATCGCCGCCGGCCTGTCCAACGTCTGCGAGCGGGAGCGCAGACTTCACCGCTGCCACCGCAATCGCCGCAGGCTGCTGGGCCACCACGATCGAAGCAGCGATACCTTCTTGCCCGCTCCACAATGGATCACTCTGCAGGCCATTCGACTGTACATGGGCATCGCGCTTCGTTTCGAACGCCGTCTGCGTGGTTGTCATCACAACGTCATCACGCATCAGAACTCGGCTGTATGTGTCAAAGATGTGCTGGTACTCGCTTGACTGCTTGCTCTCTAGCGCCTCCAGCACACGATCTACCTTGCCGCTCGGCAGATTCTCACCGAAGAACTCGCCCTCGAAATGCGGAAACTGTGTGAATACATGACTTCCGTTGGACTGCGCAACCGCGTTCCGGATGTGTTCGTTGATCGTCCATGTACCGCTCTTGACCAGCTTTTCCTTGCGCCTGATGAACGGCGTGTCGGCATCGTGGATTGCTACATAGGGCACCTTGAAGTGGTTCAAGATCCGCGCAAACAGGGGCACGTTGGCTTTGCCCATGCAGTCGATCACATGAACATCCGCGCCGATCAACCCCGCCACGTGCTCGACCACCAGGTGCTCGGTCGGGCCTTCCACCAACACGATGTTGTTGTAGAAGAAAAACTCGTTCACTACGGGGTGGCAGGCACGGACCATCTTTAACCGCGTACGCTCATCTTCGTCAAAGGAAATCGAATCGGTCGAGATGTAGTGTTCGCTGGTCGGGTCTGCGTCGACCCGAATGATCGTTGTGTGGTTCTTGGACAGATCGATGAAGACCGGCGAATGTGTGGTCGCAATGACTTGCCAGTCCGGATTGCCAGTGGCGAAGTCATAGAGCGCGTCACGCGCACTGCGAATCGTCGGTGGATGCAGGAAGGCTTCAGGCTCGTCGATCAACAGGATTCTGGGCGCCGCCACCGCTGCCGGCTTCTTCTTGGCATCGCCCTTGTCAGCCATCACCGCCAAAGCCGACCACAGTAAGGCTCGCTGCAAGCCGGTGCCCTGCAGAAGCAACGGCGTGGAGCCACCGCCGGCCGTGGTGACTTTCAGGTAGGAGTCCGCGCCAATGATGTTCTCATTCAACGCATCTTTGGACCTGGGAATGAGTTCGACTGCCGTACCGGGAAAAATATTGGACACGCTAGCATTGATTCGCGTAGCAACGTCGTCAAAGGCCGCCCTGGAATCATCAAAGATCGATTTTGCCAAAGCCTCGATCTGCGCAAACGCATTCTTCGTCGCGGAAGAATCGGCTTTCAGGCGAGTCTTGACGTGGTCTTTAAGCATCGCAGCAATTTTGGTCTGCGTCGTCTCCACTGACTCGGTCGGACGGATGCGCAATGGCTGCGGTATCCGGCTTTGAATTTGCGAATCCCAGCCACCCATACCACCGTCTTCAAAGGCATTGGTGGCCGGATTGAAAGACTGCTTCAAGCCCTTTTCACCCGGCTTGCTCCAAACCCAGCGCACCTTCAAACACGTGCCGTACTCGGCATCGTCATAGGTCCATTTCTTTCCAACGGCATCCTCATCTGCGGCATTCACTTCGTTGAACACGCCGGTGATCTCGATCTGTCGAGACAGGTCTTCGCGATGAAACTCGTCGTGTTCCCGCGCTGCGCCGGCCGAAGCGAAGGCTTCGTAGGCATCCAAAATGGTGGACTTGCCAGCGTTGTTCTGACCGATCAAAACGACGATACCGTCGATACGAAGACGACGCTCGGTATCGCCGATGCATTTGTAGTTTTTTATGTGCAGTCCAGCCAAACGCATTCAGTTCTCCAAGTCGTGACAAATCTCACCGCTGTGCCACCAGCGTTTTGGAAGAGCCGACTCAGCGGGATAAATACCGACCCATGGGGTGGCAATACAGCCGGCTAACGGCGAGGCAACACTTTATGTTACAACGTCTTACTCTCACTTGCTGCTGATCGCCGGCCTTCATTGGAAACGCCTGTCCTCGATTCTCTGCATGCACGTGCTCGGCGCATCGCCGCCGAGGGTCGAATCGTTTCCGTCGACGTCGAAGCCCATCCGGAAAAGGGCGAGCAGATTTTCGCTGTCGGCGCCGTTCGTTCGGACAGCTCGGATACCTATCGCAGCACCTGTTCTCCTGCCAAGGCAGCCACGGTGGCGGTATCCCTCAACAGCTTTGCCCGGGACGGCCAGGTTCTTCTCGGCCACAACATCAGGCGCCACGACATCCCTCTGATGCGCACCCAGCTGCCGCATCTGGAGTGCCTGCACTGGCCTGTGCTGGATACGCTGGAGCTGTCCGCCCTCGCCTTCCCCAGCAATCCCTATCACCGGCTGGTGAAGGGCTACAAGCTGCTCTCCGACGAGCGCAACAACCCGACCAAGGACGCCCGAATCGCGCTCAACGTGTTCGAAGAGGCCGTCGAAGCGCTGCTGGAGACAAACGCGCAGGGGCCTTGGTGGCTGGCGTTGCTGCACTTTCTGCTTCGCAATGACGAGAGCATGGCGACGCTGTTGGCGCAGGTGCGTGAGGAGACCGCTCCCGCTGGCGAGGCGGTCGGGCCGATCGTAGCCAGCCGTTTTGCGGATCGCTGCTGCGCCACCCGTTTGCAGGCGCTGGTCGCCGAGATTGCGACCTCTTCCGCCGGCCGCGACCCCTGGTCGGTGGCGTTCGCCCTGGGTTGGATCCGCGTCGCGGGCGGAAACTCCATCCTCCCTCACTGGGTCTTTCACGAACTGCCTGCCGTCAGGCATTTGATCGCAGAGCTGCGGGAGATCGACTGCGGTCAGCCTGACTGCCCATATTGCCGCCAGAACCACAACCCCGAGGCGCTGCTGTCATCGCTGTTCGGCAAGCCAGGCTTCCGGGCGCACCCGACAACCGCCGATGGCTCATCGCTGCAACGTGCGATCGTCAGTGCCGGACTGGCACGCGAGAGCCTGTTGGCCGTCTTGCCCACCGGCGGCGGCAAATCCATCTGCTACCAGCTGCCCGCTCTTGTCCACTACCGCCGCTCAGGGCGGCTGACCGTCGTCATCTCTCCATTGCAGTCGCTCATGCGAGACCAGGTGGACAACCTGATGAAAGCCGACATCCAGTGCGCGGCAACCGTCAACGGAATGCTCACTCCCCTGGAACGACGCGATGTGCTGGACCGCATCCGCCTGGGCGACATCGGTATCGTGCTCGTCTCGCCCGAGCAGTTCAGAAGCAAGACTTTCGTCGAAGCCATCCGCATGCGGGAGATCGCCGCCTGGGTCTTCGACGAAGCCCACTGCCTCTCCAAGTGGGGGCACGACTTCCGCACGGACTATCTGTACGTCTCGCGCTTCATCCGGGAGCAGTTTCCAGGGCAGGCACCGGTTGCCTGCTTCACCGCCACCGCCAAGCCGGACGTCATCGACGACCTGTGCGACCACTTCCAGGAAGGCCTGCAGATCAAACTGAAGACCTTCCTCGGCGGCCACGAGCGCACCAACCTGTCCTATGCCGTGGTGCCGACCTCGGGCGGCGAGAAGACGCAGCGCATCGTGGAGCTGCTGCGCGACGGTCTGCGACGAGAAGATGCCGCCGTGGTCTTCTGCGCCACGCGCAAGAGCGCCGAGACCATCGCGCAGATCGTCGCGCAACAGGGCATCGCATGCGGCTGCTACCACGGCGGGCTCACCGCCGATCTGCGCAAAGAGACCCAGCGCCGATTCCTGGACGGGGAACTGCAGGTGATCGCCGCCACGAACGCGTTCGGCATGGGTGTGGACAAGCCCAACGTTCGGTTGGTGATCCATGCCGAAATTCCCGGCTCCCTGGAGAACTACCTCCAGGAAGCTGGAAGAGCCGGGCGCGATGGCGACGAAGCCAAATGCGTCCTGCTGTTCGACCCCAAGGATGTCGAAA
The DNA here is from genome assembly GCF_009755665.1 of Variovorax paradoxus. NCBI lineage: Bacteria > Pseudomonadati > Pseudomonadota > Betaproteobacteria > Burkholderiales > Comamonadaceae > Variovorax > Variovorax paradoxus. The sequence goes on along the minus strand of NZ_CP046622.1, from coordinate 2,515,761 downwards.
CCCAGTTCCGCCTGTCCTCCACCTCCCAGCTGTCGCAGCGGGATTTCATCGGACTGCTGCGTGCCTTGCGCTTCCAGGCCAAGAAGCTGGGAAAAGATGAGATCGTCATCTCAGCGAAAGAGCTGCTCGCGCAAAGCGTCGGAACCGGCATAGAGATTGATGCCCCTGACGCCTCCACCAAGGTCACCACGGCGCTGTCGTGGCTTGAGCGCCATGGTTTCCTGAAGCGCAACGAGAATGCCACCAAAGTCTTTCCTGCCAGTCTTCGGGTGACCTCACTGCAGGAAGCCAAGGATCGCATCGACAAGGCGGATTTTTCCGCCAGCGTTCAGCAGAAATTCCTCGCTGTCGCCACAGCCCTGTTCCGCTCCGACACGCCCGAGGGACTGAGCACAGACGAGCTCATGCTCGACGCGGGCATCCGACCGGAGGAGTGCTTTCGCATCGTTTACCAATTGGCCAAGCTGGGCATCCTGGTCAATGACCTCGGACTGACGGTGCGCCTGATGCGCGGCGTGAGGGGCGCGTCCGCATCTCGCCTCGAATATCTGAGCGCCATGGAGAAGGAGCTCATCGACCTCATGGCTGAAAGCGCCCCGGACGCAGATCAGGACGAGGCGCAACAACACCTGAATCTCCGAGCGGTCTGCACCGAACTGCGCGAACGTCTGAAGCTCGACGACGAGAAGGGACAGCTCGACCCCGCACAGGTCCGGGCCTGCTTGCGATCCATGGCCGACGGTTTCGGCGCCGGTAACGACAAGCGCAGCATGATCCAGCTGCAGTCGCTGGGCGAGGACACCCTGCGCGTCACCGTGCGCCGGCCTTGGTCCCAGATTCGCAGAATCTGCGAACTGCGACGTGCCGTCGCCCAAGTCACGCTCACGCGGCTGCTTGCAGAGGTGCCGGACGGCGTCAAAGGCGCATGCCTGGTCGAGTGCAAGGCCCAGGCACTGATCGACGCGCTCAGTGACGATTTGGTTCTGAAGACCCAGCTGCGCGAGCCCGACGTGGCGCTGGAGAACGCGCTGCTCTACCTTCATCAGACGCGTGTGCTCGAACTGGACAAAGGCAGGTCTGTCTTCCGCTCTGCGATGACCATCCAGATGGACGAGGACACCGCCAGGCGGTTCAACCAAGCATCGTTTGCACCCCTGGAAGAGTTCTACAAGGAACGGACGCTGCAGACGCACGTCATGCACGAGTACGCCAAGCTGGGCGCGGAAGATCCGGCGAAAGCGCTTGCCCTGGTTAAAGCGTACTTCACATTGCCCCACAAGCAGTTCATCAAGGAATTCTTCCGCGGACGCACCGACCTGCTGGAGCGCAAGACCACCGACGAGTCCTACCAGCGCATAGTCGATGACCTGCAGCACCCCGTGCAGCAAGCCCTGGTCACGCAGCCCCGGACAGGCAATCACCTCGTCCTGGCGGGTCCGGGTTCCGGCAAGACGCGGGTGATCGTCCATCGCATCGCCTACCTGCTGCGCGTACTGCGCGTGAGTCCGGGGCGCATCATCGCGCTGGCCTACAACCGGGGGGCGGCCATCCAGCTGCGGCGCCGACTGGTGGCGCTCGCCGGAGACGACGCGCGGGGCGTGCTGGTCATGACCTATCACGCCATGGCGCTGCGATTGACCGGAACCAGTCTGGCGGGCGCCGAACGCACATCCAGCAGCGTCGACTTCAGGAAGATGCTTCAGGATGCCGTCGACCTGCTCGAAGGCAAGAGCTCGGCCCTGATCGACGCGGACGAGGTTCGCGACCGCCTGCTGCAGGGCTACGAATACATCTTCGTCGACGAGTACCAGGACATCGACGAGCAGCAGTACGCGCTGGTCAGCGCCCTCGCCGGCCGCCGGCGCGCAGAGGCCGAAAGCAAGCTGAGCATCATGGCCGTTGGTGACGATGACCAGAACATCTACTCCTTCAAGGGCGCGAACATCGAGTTCATCCGGCGCTTCCGGGCTGACTATGAAGGGGAGCTCACCTACCTGGTCGAGAACTTCCGCTCCACCCAGAACATCATCTCGGCCGCGAACCATGTGATCCAGCGCGGTGCCAATCGCATGAAGGTCGATCACCCGATCCGGATCGACGCTCGGCGCAAGGACGATCCACCAGGGGGCCGATGGGCCACGATCGACCAGGAAAGCCGTGGCGCGGTACGGTTGATCACCAGTCCGGCTGACCCGAACCTTCAGGTCCAACTGGTCCATGCGGAGATCGAGCGCCTCCGGCGCATCGATCCGACGGTCAAGCTCTCGGAGATCGCGGTGCTTTGCCGCACGCATGCGCCACTGGAAAAGATGAGGGCTATTTGCGATGTCCAAGGGCTGCCCTGCGAGATCACCGGCCCGGAGGCGTCCAAGGGACGGATCACGCTGATGCGGACGCGCGAAGGCTGGGCATTGGCCCAGGCACTGAGGCGGCGACAACTGCGCATGGTGCGACTCGGCGCGCTGCGCAGATCCCTGAGCCATCTGCAGCGCGCCCAGCCCAGAAATGCTGCGCTGCTGGATCTCCTCGATATCGTCGATGACGTCGCCGCCACACTGCAGGCAGACGTCGTTCCAGCCGCCGAGGCGCTCGACCTCTTCTATGAAGCCTCCGGCGAAATGCGACGGGACGGCCGCGAGAGCGCCATCAAACTCATGACTGCACATGGCGCCAAGGGACTGGAGTTCGACCACGTCATCGTGATGGACTGCGCCGACTGGCGCTGGGACGAAGAAGATGAGCGGCGGCTTCTCTACGTGGCCATGACCCGCGCCCGACAGTCGCTGAGCCTGATGCGCGCTGAGGGTGGACGCAGCCCCTATCTCGTCGACCTTGGGACTGTCAACGGCGTCCACGACCAGTTGCCCAGGGACCGCCCACAACATCGAGCGGATCTGGAACGCCGCTACGTCATGCTCGGCCCCGCCAGCATGGACATTGGATTTGCCGGACGGGCGTCGTCCACCCAGCCAGTTCATCGCGCAGTTGCTGCTTTGCGGTCCGGCGATCTCGTCGAGATCAAGGACCGGTTAGTCCACTCGGTATCTGGACAGATCGTTGGCCGGCTGGCCGCGAGCATAGATCCAGCGCCCCTCCAACAAGGCGTCGCCTCCGTGGTTGCAGTCATGGTGCGAACCCGGTCTCAGACGCCCGAGGAGTACTGGCCGGCGCTGCAGGTCGATCACTGGGAAACGCCGCTTGTGGAAATCCGGCTGGGCCTCTGAGGTCCTCGGTAATAAGAGGAAGAGCGCGCATGTCAAGAAAGGGCATCGATCGATGGATCGTTGGCAATGTGGTCTCGTGCTGTTTTCGGCATAGCGCTGTGAGCTGTTAAGCACAATGTGGATAAACACGCGACCGGGCGCAGGGTAACAGTCGACGGATTTCTCAGTGGCTTGCCACTTGGAACCGTAATGGAGCGCACACAGTTGAAACGCGGGCTAGCTATTTATGGACGATTCAACTGCGAGCATTTCGCCCGCTACGCGCACGGCGTGTCCGAGGGCGCCGACAGTTGCAGCAATGGGCATTTCCTAGCAGCGTTCTTGGGTCGCGCTCTTATCTGCACGGACAAGAGCAGTCAATCAAGACGGACCGGTCGAGGAGGCAGGCACTTTGGTCGAAAAATCTAGAGCAGCAAAGGACGGCAATGAGTTCCATGAGACGTGGGCGGCGCGTCGCTCACTTGAACTCTTGATGCCTCGGGACGAGCTGGTCGGAATTGCCGTCGAGGGCTTTTCCATGCAAGACGGGGACCATGTTTCCTCCGCCGCATCGGAAATCGCAGACCTCGTTCTCTATTACGGCGATGGCTGTTCCTTCGAGTCCGCTAAGCGCGTCGAGGTCTCACAGTTCAAGTACTCGATCGCAAGCCAATACAAGCCGTTCGTCGCGTCGGATGCGAAGAAGACATTCGTGAAGTTTGCGGAAGCAGAGCGAGATCATCGCAAGAAATTCGGTATGGCAAAGACCGAAAGAAAGCTCCGTTTCAGCATCGTTACGAATCGTCCAATCGACAGCCACTTCTCGTCCGCACTCTCAAAGCTTGCGGAGGGGACGGACAGTCTCGATCTACAGACGATCCAACAGGCAAACCAAATCTACGATGCATGCGGACTGTCTCCCGTCGTCATACAAAGCTTCCTCTCGCGATTCGAACTTCGAGGTGCCACAGGCTCGTTAACTGCGCTCAAGTCAGACGTTTCTACCCGAATTGTCGACTGGTCGGTGTCTGCCGACTACGTTGCGCATGGCCGACTCGGCTCGCTAAAAGCTCTGCTGCGATCGAAGGCTGGAACTGAGGGGCAGGGCAGGAACGTCGTGCGCCTGGTGGACGTCCTAAGCGCGTTGGGCGTCGCGGATGACCGTGACCTCTTGCCAGCTCCCGCTAGCTTCGTCGACGTTGGACCAGTTGTAGCTCGACCAGAAGTTGAGAATGGTCTGGTATCAACTCTTTGTCTGAATAAACCTGTTTTGGTTCACGCGGCTGGAGGAGTAGGTAAAACAGTTTTCATGCAGGGTCTGGCATCCAGGCTGATGGAATGTGGCGAGGTGATTCTGTTCGATTGCTTCGGTGGAGGTAACTATCGGTCAGTCGAGGATTCCAGGCATTTGCCCATCAAAGGGCTACTTCACATTGTGAATGCTTTGGCGTCGCGCGGACTCTGCGACCCAATCATTCCTGGCCCTGTTCTACTCGCCGACTTGCTAAGCACGGCGAGGCGACGGTTCAATCAGGCGATAACGACACTTCGCATCGAGAATAAGAAGGCTCGTTTGTTCATATTGTTGGACGCTGCAGATAATGCAGCTCAGCAAGGGATCGACCAGCACGAGAAGGCATTTCCCACTCTGCTTATGGAGACCTTCTCGCAGCTCGGGACGCCAGATGGCGTGGATCTGATCGCCAGCTGCAGAACCGAACGGATCGGAATAACAGCCGGTACTGCCGATCCGGTCTTGCTGCCACTCCCTTCGTTTACGCGAGAGGAAACGAGGGCGTTTCTTTCTGCTCGTGTAAACGCACTAGCCGACGCGGAGATTGACATTGCCCAGGTTCGCTCGGAAGGCAATGCGCGAGTTCTTAATCACTTGGTGGAAGAATGGGATGCACTAGTCCGACGTCCCGATCATTCGGATGCGCCGATTCAAGTTGAAGAGCTAATTCAGCGCAGATTAGATCGCGCTATGGCATATGTAGAGAAGCAAGGATTGAATGAAGCAGTTCGTGCGTTCCTGTGCGGTCTGACCGTCCTTCCACCGCCTGTTCCCGTCAACGAATATGCAGCGGCGATCGGCCTCTCGCACGCCGCGATAGAGAGTTTTGCCGCCGACTTAGCGCCACTGCTCGATCGCACCTCACTTGGAATTGTGTTTCGAGACGAGCCCACGGAAACGTTTGTCCGTACCAGACACGGTAACGATTCGGCGCTGCTCGCAGCCTTGGCGCGGCGATTGACGGCGGCACAAAGAACCTCAGCGTACGCTGCGCGAGCACTTCCGCGCCTTCTGAACATGATCGGCGACGCCGACCTGGCTGTCGATCTAGCATTCAGTGACGACCTCCCGAGTGGCGTGACAAGTGACTTCGGTAAGCGTGCCATCCGCACTCGCCGGTTGACCACGGCGCTCGCGATGTCGTCGCGCAGCGGGCAGAAGGCACACGCCATACGCCTTTTAGTCGAACTCGCTTCGGTTGCTGCCAGCGGCGATCGACTCGATAGCCTTATCGCATCCCATCCTGATCTGGTTGCAGCAGCAGCAGATGCCGAAGCACTTCGTAGACTGTTCGAAGTTCGCACAACATGGCCGGGCGCACGCCATGCCCGGCTAACAATCGCTCATCTTCTGATGGGCGACGAGTCGGAGGCGGCGCTTCATGCTGAGCGCAGTCTCCAATGGCTCCGGTGGTACTACAACCAAGACACCCGAGACAAATGGATGAAGGGGCCGACCTCGATCGAAGCGGCAGCTAGATCCATACACCTGGCAAGCAAGGGGCAGCTTGATAAGGCTTTCAACGATCTTGGGGTCTGGCGCGCTTGGTTTGGATTTCTTGTGGCCAAGGATTTTCTTCGAGTTGTGTTCGATCACCTTCAAATTCCCCCCAGCGCGATCGTTGAGACACTACGAGCCGCGCCACTCAAGGGGCCGGCGATCTATGCTGCTTGCATTCAAACCATGCCTGAGATCGAGACGGAGGATCGCTCCGCTCTCGTGGCACTCCTAGCTAAAGCGTGTCGGGCGAAAGTCGCCGACCCAAATCACGAACGTGATGAGCACTTGCCGTTTGAGAATGCGCTACTGCTTAGCGCCGGCATAGCTCTGCGAATGGGTTCGCCCCACCATGCCCGTTCGATACTCGCGCAAGTGCACATCCGACGCCCGAGCTATCACACGTTTCAGGACAACTGGCCTGACGAAAGTGTCGCGCGCTGGCTTCTTTTTGCGTGCCTGTCCGCCGTCGCAAGTGGAAGAAGGCCAACACTCGTGGACATTCTCTCCAGGGAGGCGAGGGAGAGTTTGCCCAAAAGACTTAAAGGTGACTATTCGGCCAAAGACATCGAAGAAAGAATCAAGAAGAAAGCGAGCCTTCGAGCAACAGCAGAGGCGGCGGGGGGTCAAGAGTCGACGTCGAAAGGCTACGAATCCTCGCGCGCCGTCTCGGACAGCATTGCGCCGCTGTTGCCGCTATGCGAACTATTTTCGACGGAAGTTCTTACGCCTCCGAAGGCGCCCTTGTTCCCGATCCTTGATGCATGGGTGGAATCGCAAGACGGTCACTCCATGCTTCGAGAAGCAACGCGTCGGCTGCGAGACCACCTGGGACGATCTATGGCCCTGTTCTCGCTTCAACTCGGCGGGAGTGACTGTTCAGCCTTTGCAGACCAGTTTGTTGCGATCATTTCGATCAAAGTGAGTTTGCCTACATCGGTGGGCGTCGATTGTCTGCGCGCGTTGTCATATAGCGCATGTACTTCTGGCGCGGGTCAAGCACTCCTTCCGTGGCTGGACAAACTCTTGGAGCGTGAAGACGATGCAAGTCGCAAAGGCGATCTGCTGGCTGATATCGCGACGATTCTTTTGGGAATGAGTCCGGACGATGGCGTTCACTACTTCCAACGCTCCATGCAGCAACTCAACTCGCTTGGATCGGCAGATTACGAGACCGTTCAAGATCTTATGCCCCTAATGGCAAAGCTGGAAGGCAGCTCATTGCCGCCCGAGAACTTTCAACGGTTTGCCAATCTTTGTGAAATGAATTTTCAAGGCGAACCAAGCAAGTTCGCTTGGAATGCGTTTGCACAGGCAGCCGTGCCGGCGCAGGGAGTTCGGTCACTCGCTCAGATCGGCCGTTGGTGTTCGCGAGAAGCCGTCGATTTTGGCTACTGCGCGCCGCCCCTTATCGTTGAACTTGTTCGAAGCCGCCAGTTATGCGTGGACTCCGCGCTTGCGCTGCTGACTCTCGATGAGGTTGGCGAAGCCCATTGGTTCTCCTGGGGTGACATCGCTGCCGTTCTCCTGGACGCTGAACCAGCTCGCGCAGAGCAGTTGGCCCTCCAGATAATTCGAAAATTTGAGAAAGATCAACCTTCGACTTCTTCATCTTATTCATATGAACGACTGCGGGAGGCAATCTCGAAACGGCTGCCGACTAAGTCGGCAGCTCTCGCTTATTTGGCCGAAAGAGTGGCCTTCTTTTCCTCACTCAAGGAGCCATCCACCTCACGCGGTGCTGATCTTGGAGTCGAGAGCCAGCGATATGCACGGCAAAGAGCTGTGAAGCAGGAGAAAGACGAGAAGTCAATAAGGACAATGGGCGCTACCTGCCCTCCTCTTGACATCGCATCAGTAGCAGGTTCACTCCGAATCATCAAAAGTATGGATGGAGCATGGGATGCAAGAAGAAGATTCTGCCGCGCGCTTGCCAAGCGAGTCCCGATTGCTCGTCGGGCGGCTTTTGTGGATTTACTGACAGAAGTCGAAGGTCTTGAACTGGATCTGCGATTGGACCTTGTCGAGGAGATCCTCCGAGAGTGGGAAGCTCACTCGCCCGCGCTCCGGGCGCGGCGGGAAGTCATTTTTGAACGCGTTCTTGTCCGGCATGCAGCGGAACTCGTTGGATTGAATTGGGGGTTTTCGCGCACATTTGAGCGCATCGCTAAGCTCGGTGGGATGCCTCACGATCGGGCAGCACTAGTGCTGGCTAGCAACTTGACCCAACTGTCGGTCGCATCGAACGCCAGACATTGGCTGCAATT